>CAIQBN010000107.1 GCA_903870065.1 uncultured beta proteobacterium
GCAGCCAAAGTCTTGATGGCGCCTGCACTCAAACCATTGACACGCATGCCGCGCGGACCGATTGCCTCTGCCAGGTAGCGCACCGACGACTCCAGCGACGCTTTGGCAAGTCCCATGGTGTTGTAGCTCGGTACCACACGAACACCACCGAGGTAGGTTAACGTGAGTAGCGAGGCGTTGTCATTGAGGTACGGCAAGGCCGCCTTGGCCATGCCCGGAAAACTGTAGGCGCTAATATCGTGGGCGATCCGGAAGTTTTCTCGGGTCAGGCCATCGAGAAAATTGCCAGAAATCGCTTCGCGCGGAGCAAATCCGATGCTATGCACAAAGCCGTCAAATCGGGGCCAATGGCCTGCCAGGTCAGTAAAGAGCTTTTCTATTTGCGCGTCATCGCCCACGTCGCAATCAAAAATAAGTTTGGAATCGAAATCGCTGGCAAATTCCGTGATCCGATCTTTAAAACGCTCTCCAACGTAGCTAAAAGCCAGTTCAGCGCCTTGCGCGCGGCACGCCCTGGCGATGCCGTATGCAATGGAGCGGTTGGACAACACACCTGTAATCAACAATTTTTTGCCTGCTAAAAATCCCATTTCGTCCTCATGTGTATTGCGTTTCTTGAAGCAGAATTGTCGCACGTTATTCAATTACTCCTTACGAATCAACACACTTAGCGCGTTTTTACAGTACAATCCAGCCTCACGACCAAACGGGCGGGTAATTACCGCCCGTTTTTTTTGGGCGGTTGTTTTTAGGGTGGGTTGATCCGAAGTGGCATTGAAGGAAATTGTTGAGCAGACCGTGGCCGGTTTGGGTTACGACCTGGTGGAGATTGAGCGCTCTGCTGGCGGTTTGCTGCGCATCACCATTGATTTGCCCTGGGTGCCACCTCAGGATGGGGTGGCGGCGCCTGAGCAGTTTGTCAATGTTGAAGATTGTGAAAAAGTCAATCGGCAGCTGCAGTTTGCGCTGGAGGTGGATGCGGTGGAATACCGGCGTCTGGAGATTTCCTCACCAGGTATTGATCGCCCCCTGCGGCATGTGCAGGACTTTGAGCGTTTCGTCGGTCATGTCATTGACATAACCTTGAAGGCCCCGATGGGGGCAGCAGCAGGTGGGCAAGTTCATGCCAATCGCAAGAAGTTTCGCGGCACGCTGGAAAGAGTAGTTGGGGTCGCAGGTGGCGCAAGTTGGCAGATTGTCTGGAGCGATGAACCAGCGGTTAAACCGGGGCAGAGGGTGAGCAAGAAGCGTTTGCCGCCACCGCTGCAGGTGTTGGGTTTTGAATTGGATGAGTTGCGTGAAGCCCGATTGGCTCCGATAGTGAGTTTCAAGGGGCGTCGGGCCGACGCCGGGTCTGATGGTGATATCGAGTGAAAGAGTTGGTAGATCCATAGTGGATTTGCAGCTGAAGGTCTTGTTTTGTATAAGTTAATTCGAGTATTCAGGAGAGTCATGGCATGAATCGCGAACTGTTGATGCTGGTTGAGGCAATCTCACGTGAAAAGAACGTCGAGCGGGATGTGGTTTTGGGGGCAGTTGAGTCGGCGTTGGCGCAGGCAACCAAAAAGCTGTATCCGGGCGATGTAGATATTCGCGTCGCGCTCGACCGCGATAGCGGCAACTATGAGACTTTCCGCCGCTGGCATGTCGTTCCCGATGAGGCGGGTTTGCAACTGCCAGATCAGGAAATTTTGCTGTTTGAGGCAAAGGAACAAATTCCTGACATCGAGGTTGATGAACACATCGAAGAACTGGTGCCGTCGGTGCCGATCGGTCGTATTGGCGCGATGGCCGCCAAGCAGGTGATTTTGCAGAAGATTCGCGATGCAGAGCGTGAGATGCTGCTCAATGATTTCATGTCACGCGGCGAGAAAATCTTTGTTGGAACCGTCAAGCGCATGGACAAAGGCGACATGATCGTGGAGAGCGGTCGTGTTGAAGGTCGTCTGCGACGCGGCGAGATGATCCCGAAGGAAAATTTGCGTACAGGTGACCGGGTGCGCGCCATGATCATGGAAGTGGACTTGACTCTGCGCGGAGCGCCGATTGTTCTGTCGAGGTCTGCGCCGGAATTCATGGTGGAACTTTTTCGCCAAGAAGTGCCGGAAATCGAACAAGGGCTTTTGGAGATCAAGTCGTGTGCCCGTGATCCGGGCTCACGCGCAAAAATTGCTGTTTTATCCCACGACAAGCGGGTTGACCCCATTGGTACCTGCGTGGGAGTGCGTGGCACGCGCGTCAACGGAGTTACCAATGAATTGGCCGGCGAGCGCGTGGATATTGTCTTGTGGAGCGAGGACCCGGCCCAGTTTGTAATTGGTGCGTTGGCTCCGGCGAATGTCTCAAGCATTGTGGTCGATGAAGAGCGGCACGCCATGGACGTTGTCGTGGATGAGGAAAACCTGGCGATCGCGATTGGTCGCGGTGGGCAAAATGTGCGCCTGGCCTCTGAATTGACCGGTTGGCGCATTAATATTCTGGACGCGGCTGAGTCGGCCCAGAAACAGGCCAGCGAGACCGACATCGGACGCAAGTTGTTCATGGAAAAGCTTGATGTGGACGAGGAAATCGCCGACATACTGATTGCCGAGGGCTTTACCAGTCTTGAAGAGGTGGCCTATGTGCCACTGCAGGAGATGCTGGAGATAGAAAGCTTCGACGAAGAGACTGTCACCGAGCTGCGCACACGCGCCAAGAATGCACTGCTGACGATGGAAATTGCGCACGAAGAGAGTGTCGACGAAGTCTCCCAGGACTTGCGGGACCTGGAGGGTCTTACTCCGGAACTAATTGGCAAGCTGGCCGATGGCGGTGTGCACACACTCGATGATCTGGCCGATCTGGCCGTTGACGAGCTCACGGATATCACTGGCCAGTCTGCAGATGATGCCAAGGCCCTGATCATGAAAGCGCGCGAGCATTGGTTTACCGATGAAGCAGCCTCTCAAGAGTGATGGGTATGTAAGTATTAAGTTTCAGTAAAGGTTGACCATTGTCCCCAGGACTGGTTATGCCGACGCCAAAGGTTACACATCAAATGTCCAGTACGACCGTCGCCGAGTTTGCAAATGAACTCAAAAAATCCACTGACACGCTGCTTGAGCAGTTGAAGTCGGCCGGGGTTGCCAAATCGGCTGCTTCGGATGTCCTGACCGACGCTGACAAGCACAGCCTGCTGAGCTTTCTTCAAAATGCGCACGGTACGGCCAGCCCTGATCGCAAGAAGATTACTTTGGTTAAAAAGCAGACCACAGAAATCAAGCAAGCGGATGCCACCGGCAAGGCGCGCACCATCCAGGTGGAGGTGCGAAAAAAGCGGACCTTTGTGCGTCGGGACGATGAAGTGAGCAGCGCACCGGAGGTCATTGAACCGCCAACGCCAGTTGCTACGCCGGCCGCGCCACTGATCGATAATGCTGAACTTGCCCGGCGCGAGGAAGAGGCGCGCCGTCAGGCGGAGCTGATCCGTCGCCAGGAAGAAGAGTTGGCGCAGCGTCGCCGCGAACGTGAAGAACAGGAAGACCGGGCCAGGGAAGCGGCTGAAAAGCTGGCGGTGGAAGTCGCAGAGCGCAAGGCCGCCGAAGAGGCTGCGCAGGCTGCAGCCAAGGCGCAAGGCGCGCAAACGGTAGCGCAGGAGGCGCAACGTCCGGAAGTGGCCGAGGCAGCCAGAGCGGAAACGCTGGCACGTGAGAAGTCCGCCGCTGCCGCTGCGTCCAAGGCACTGGCAGACGAGGAAGTGGCACGTGCTGCAGACCTGGGTGACCGCCGTCGCAAGGCAGAAGCTGAAGCCGCCGCGATTCGGTCCATGATGGCAGCGCCCAAGCGCGTGTTGACTGCCAAAAAACCGGAAGAAGTCAAACCTGCTGTAGTGGATGCCAAGGCGGGCATGAAGGGTACCTTGCACAAACCGGCGGCTGGCGCGACCGTGGCAAGGCCGGCAAAACCCGCTGCGCCGGGCGGCCCGGCCGCTGCCACTCCTGCCGGCGGTGGGGGTAAAGAGGTCAAGTCGGCCAAGCTGTCGTCAAGTTGGGCGGGTGATCCTGCCAAGAAGAAGGCCATACCGACGCGTGGCGACACGGGTGCGGGTGCGGGTCGGGCGACAAATTGGCGCAGTGGCCCCCGTGGCCGTCGCGGCAGCAATGACCGCGAACGTGAACACCAGCCTGTATCAGCGCCTGTCGAGGCGCGCGTGATGGAAGTACATGTGCCAGAAACCATCACCGTGGCCGAGTTGGCGCACAAGATGGCGGTCAAGGCGTCTGAAGTGATTAAGCATCTGATGAAGCTGGGTCAGATGGTGACCATCAACCAGCCGCTGGACCAGGAGCCTGCCATGATCGTGGTGGAAGAGATGGGCCATAAGGCTGTTGTGGCTGCGCTTGACGATGCGGAAGCGTTTACCGACGATGAAGTTCAGCAACAGCACGCTGAGGCATTACCGCGGGCACCGGTGGTGACCGTCATGGGCCACGTCGACCACGGCAAGACATCCTTGCTGGACTATATCCGCCGGGCTAAAGTTGCGTCCGGTGAAGCGGGTGGCATTACGCAGCACATCGGTGCGTACCATGTGGAAACGCCCCGTGGCATGGTGTCGTTTTTGGATACCCCCGGTCACGAAGCGTTTTCAGCAATGCGTGCACGCGGCGCCAACGCGACCGACATTGTGATTTTGGTCGTGGCGGCCGACGACGGAGTGATGCCACAGACCAAGGAAGCCATCAAACATGCCAAGGCGGCCGGCGTTCCGATCGTGGTTGCCATCAATAAAATTGACAAGCCCGATGCGAACCCGGAACGGGTGAAGAATGAACTCGTGGTGGAAGAGGTGATTCCGGAAGAATTTGGTGGCAGTTCGCCATTTGTGCCGGTGTCTGCCAAGACCGGGCAGGGTATTGACGAGTTGCTCGAACAGGTTCTTCTGCAAGCTGAAGTGCTGGAACTCAAGGCTCCGGTCGACGCCATGGCAAAGGGACTGGTCATTGAAGCGCGCCTGGACAAGGGTCGCGGGCCGGTTGCCACCATACTGGTGCAGTCCGGTACGTTGAAAACAGGTGACGTGGTTCTTGCCGGTCAAACCTATGGCCGCGTGCGTGCCATGCTGGATGAAAACGGGAAACCCATTAAGACCGCCGGGCCGTCGATTCCGGTGGAAATTCAGGGTCTTACGGAAGTACCGCAGGCCGGCGATGAATTCATGATTCTGGCCGACGAGCGCCGTGCACGTGAAATCGCTACCTACCGTGCCGGAAAATTCCGCAATACCAAGCTCGCCAAACAACAAGCGGCCAAGCTGGAGAACATGTTTACCGACATCTCAGCGGGTGAAGTCAAGCTGGTTCCGATTATTGTCAAGGCTGATGTGCAGGGTTCGCAGGAAGCTTTGGCGCAGTCGCTGCTCAAGTTGTCTACGGATGAAGTCAAGGTGCAGATGGTCTACACCGCAGTGGGTGCAATCAGTGAATCCGATGTGAATTTGGCTATTGCGGCCAAAGCCGTCATCATTGGTTTTAATACCCGTGCCGACGCAGGTGCTCGCAAGCTCGCTGAGAACAACGGCGTTGACATCCGGTACTACGACATAATTTACGATGCAGTCGACGACCTCAAGCTGGCAATGTCGGGCATGCTGACTCCGGACAAGAAGGAAGAAGTCATTGGAACCGCCGAGATTCGTCAAGTGCTCAAGGTCAGCAAGATTGGATCGATTGCAGGTTGTATGGTCACATCCGGCATGGCGCGTCGCACTGCCAAGCTGCGCTTGCTGCGCGGCAATGTGGTGATCTACACCGGCGAACTCGATTCGCTCAAGCGCTTCAAGGACGATGCCAAGGAAGTCAAGGAAGGCTTTGAGTGCGGCTTGACAATCAGGAACTACAACGACATCCAGGAAGGTGATGCGCTTGAGTTCTTTGAAATTCGGGAAATTGCCCGTACCTTGTAATGGGCAATTGACGATCATGGTGCGAAAGAAGTCCTCCACGCCGAATCGCGGATTCCGTGTCGCCGATCAGATCCAGCGGGATCTGACGGAGTTGATCGCCCGCGAGTTGAAAGACCCGCGTGTGGGAATGGTGACGATTCAGGCTGTGGAAGTCACACCGGACTATGCGCACGCCAAAGTTTTTTTCAGTTTGTTAAAGGGTGATCCGGTGGAAACAGCCGAGGGGCTGAACCAGGCAGCCGGATTTTTGCGCGCCGGTTTGTTCAAGCGCCTGCATATTCATACGGTTCCGACGCTGCATTTCCTGTTTGACCGTACGACGGAACGTGCCGCCGACATGAATGCGCTGATTGCGCAAGCGGTGGCCTCACGTTCCAAGAACGACGACTGATATGGTTCAAGCGCCACGTGCACGGGTTGCCAGGCGCCCTGTGCATGGGGTGCTGTTACTTGACAAGCCATTGGGCTGGTCGAGCAATGATGCGCTGCAGAAGGTGAAATGGCTGCTGCGGGCTGAAAAGGCGGGCCATACCGGCACGCTTGATCCACTGGCAAGCGGCGTATTGCCATTGTGTTTTGGCGCCGCGACCAAGTTCAGCCAATTGCAGCTTGATGCGGACAAGGAATATGAAGCAACTGCATTATTGGGTACCAAAACCAGTACCGGTGATGCAGAGGGTGAGGTGATTGCAGTGCGACCGGTGCAGGTGGTACCAGCGGACATTGAGAGGGTCGTTCCCATGTTCACCGGCCCCATCAGCCAGACGCCGCCCATGCATAGTGCATTGAAGAAGGACGGTAAAGCGTTATATGAATACGCGCGAGCCGGGATTGAAGTGGAACGGGAAGCACGCAGTGTCGTGATTCATTCGTTAAATGTGGCTTTGGCCCTCGTCAATGTTGAACAGCTTGCTATTAAAATGGTAGTAAAGTGCAGCAAGGGAACGTATATACGAACGCTGGGCGAAGACATCGGTGAGGCGTTGGCGTGTGGTGCTCATTTGACCAGTTTGCGTCGGATAGCCACTGGCAATTTTTCAGTGTCGCAGTGTGTGACGCTGCAAGCGCTTGAGTCCATGACGGAATCCCAGCGCCTGGCTTGGCTGCTACCAGTTGACGCACTGTTGGAGCATCACACAGTGGTCACGTTGGACGGAGAAAATACCGGACGGTTTCTGAGCGGCATGCGCCGGCGCGGAAACTGGCCAGATGAAGAATGCGTGGCTGTGTATGGCACGCAACCACACGCTTTGCTGGGCACTGCCCATACCAGGGCGGGAGAGTTGATACCGGGGCGCTTGCTGAGCCCGCTTGAGATTGCACAATCCCAAAGCCAGCAAGCATGGAACCAGGAACCCGCTTGAGCGCCCAAGGCGCCAGGCACATCAGATTCAATAGAGAGTGAACCATGAGCAGTAAACAAATCCGCAATATTGCGATCATCGCCCACGTTGACCACGGCAAAACCACCATGGTGGATCAGTTGTTGCGCCAGTCGGGCACCTTTGCAAGCCATGAAAAGGTGGTCGACACCGTGATGGACAACAATGCGATCGAAAAAGAGCGTGGCATCACGATTTTGGCCAAAAACTGCGCGGTGACCTGGGAGGGCACACACATCAACATTGTTGACACGCCCGGTCACGCTGACTTCGGGGGCGAAGTCGAGCGTGCATTGTCGATGGTAGATGGCGTGGTGTTGTTGATTGACGCTCAGGAAGGGCCCATGCCCCAGACGCGTTTTGTCACCAAGAAGGCGTTGGCACTGGGACTGAAGCCGATTTTGGTGGTCAACAAGGTCGATAAACCCGGAGCGCGCCCGGATTGGGTTGTCAATGCGGCTTTCGACCTGTTTGACAAGCTGGGTGCGACCGACGAGCAACTCGATTTTCCGGTGGTTTATGCCTCGGGCATCAATGGTTGGTCATCAATGGAAGAGGGCGGTCAAGGCGAACAGTGGGGCCCCGACATGTCGGCCCTGTTCAACACCATTCTGAAACATGTGCCCCACCAGGAGGGTGATCCAGCGGCACCGCTGCAGCTGCAAATTTCAGCGCTCGATTTTTCAACCTTTGTCGGTCGAATTGGGGTTGGACGCATCAGCCAGGGCACGATTCGCCCCATGATGGATGTGGTGGTGATGGAGGGCCTGGACGGAAAACCGGTCAAAGGGCGTGTCAATCAAGTGTTGACCTTTGAAGGCCTGGAGCGCATGCAAACCACGGAAGCCGGTCCTGGCGAAATCGTGCTGATTAACGGATTGACGGACATCGGTATCGGCGTGACGATTACTGACCCTCTTAACCCGATGCCTCTGCCCATGCTCAAGGTCGATGAGCCGACTTTGACCATGAACTTTTGCGTGAACACCAGTCCGCTGGCTGGCCGCGAAGGCAAGTACGTTACCAGCCGCCAGATTTGGGACCGCCTGCAAAAGGAGTTGCAGCATAACGTGGCTTTGCGCGTCAAGGAAACGGACGAAGAAGGTATTTTCGAAGTCATGGGTCGCGGCGAGTTGCACCTGACTATTTTGCTGGAGAACATGCGCCGCGAAGGTTATGAGATGGCCGTCAGCAAGCCGCGGGTTGTGTTTAAAGAGATCGATGGGGAGCGGCACGAGCCCATTGAAATGGTGACAGCAGACATTGAAGAGCAACACCAGGGTGGCGTCATGCAAGCGCTTGGCGAGCGCAAGGGCGACTTGGTGAACATGGAGCCCGATGGCCGCGGCCGGGTGCGTCTGGAGTACCGCATTCCCGCACGCGGCCTGATCGGTTTTACCAATGAATTCATGAACCTGACCCGCGGGTCCGGCCTGATTTCCAATATTTTCGACAGTTATGAGCCCTACAAGGGTGAAATTGGTGGACGCAAGAACGGCGTGCTGATTTCCATGGATGCGGGAGAAATTTTCACCTACGCATTGGGCAAGCTAGACGACCGCGGGCGCATGTTTGTGCGCGCAAACGATCCGGTGTACGAAGGCATGATTGTGGGCATTCACAGCCGCGACAACGACCTCGTGGTCAACGCGACGCGCACCAAGCAATTGACCAATTTTCGGGTTTCGGGCAAGGAAGATGCAATCAAGATCACGCCACCAATTGAATTGACTCTGGAATACGGTGTCGAGTTTATTGAGGATGACGAACTGGTTGAAATTACGCCCAAGTCGGTTCGTCTGCGCAAACGCCATCTGACTGAAGGTGAACGCAAGCGCGCCAGCCGCTAGAGACTTACTCGCCGCAGCCACTGAGGGCGCATTCTGCTCAACCACAACCGCGCCGTAGCATTGATGGTGCTGGTGGCCCTGATGTGGTCCACAGCAGGTGTTGTGACGCGTCATCTTGATGCAGCGCGCAGCTTCGAAGTGACCTTTTGGCGGGCTGCGTTTACGTCGCTTGCTCTGCTGTTCATTTTGCCCCTGATGCGGGGGGGGCTGCGGGTGTTTTCCGACATCCGCCAGGCCGGGGCCGCGTTCTGGGTGTCTGGGCTGTGCTGGTGTGTGATGTTCACGGCATATATGGTGGCGCTCACATTGACCAGTGTGGGCAACGTGTTGGTGACCATGTCACTCGGTCCCCTGATGACCGCACTGATAGCACGGATTTTCATTGGTCACCGGATTGCGCTTCGTACCTGGATCGCGATTGCGGTGGCCGGTGCTGGCATTGCCTATATGTACGGGGCGCAGGTGCAACAGGGTCAGCCGTTGGGAACGCTGGTGGCATTGTGCGTGCCGATTGCTGGTGCGATCAACTGGACGGTAACCCAGCATTCCCATGCCAGTGGTCATGATGTGGATCTGGTGCCGGCGGTGCTGGTCGGGTCGGTGATGAGTTGTCTGATCACTTTTCCGCTGGCTTTTCCGTTTGAGGCAACTTCGCATGACCTGGGTTTGCTGGCCTTTCTGGGGGTCTTTCAGTTGGCCATTCCGTGTGTTCTGTCGGTGGTGTGCGCTCGGGTGCTCAAGGCGCCTGAGCTGTCGCTGCTGGCGCTCCTGGAAGTGGTGTTTGGGATTTTGCTGGCATGGGCCGGTGCTGGCGAGGCGCCCGGGTCGACGGTTCTGGTCGGTGGCACACTGGTCATCGGCGCACTGGTAACTAATGAATTGATGGGCATGAAACAAAGGAACTTGGGAACATGAGCCACGATATTGCTGAAATTCACACTTCCGTCTCGGGAGCAATAGGCCTTATCACGCTAAACCGGCCCAAGGCGCTCAACGCCTTGTCCTTGCCGATGGTCAGGGCACTGCTGGCGACTTTGAAGTCCTGGCGCGAGGATCCAGCGGTGCATGCAGTTGCCATTCGTGGCAGCAATAAGGTGGGTAGACCGGGAAGCCCCGAGGCCTTATTTGGCGGCTTTTGTGCTGGTGGCGATATCCGCTTTTTCCACCAGGCTGCCATTGCTGGTGATCCTGCGCTCGATGATTTTTTTACTGAAGAGTACAAGCTCAACTACCTGATTCATACCTACCCCAAACCCTACCTTGCATTCATGGACGGTGTGGTGATGGGGGGCGGCATGGGAATCAGCCAGGGTGCCCGCCTGCGTTTGGTGACCGAGCGCACCAAGATGGCGATGCCTGAGACCGGTATCGGATTGTTTCCAGATGTTGGCGGCGGTTATTTCTTGAGTCGCTGCCCAGGCCATGTGGGCGAATACCTGGCGCTGACGGGCGACACCATTGGCGGAGCGCAAGCGGTGGCGTGGGGCCTAGCTGATGTTTGCGTGCCATCTGATTCATTGCCAGTCCTGTGGGCCGAGCTTCAAGAGCAAGCCAGCACCGCAGCCCTGGATCAGTGGATTGCTACCAAAGTGATAGCTAATGATGAAGCGTCCACGAGGGCTGGAGGTGTTTTTAACATAGAAGATTGTGCCGCCTTCGGTCTCGGCAGCATTGCGCAAATTGTGGCGGCGCTGGAAGGCGCCGGCACCAAAATGGCACGCGCCATGGCAGCAACCCTGCGCCATCGCAGCCCGTTGATGCTGCATGTTGTGCTGGAGCAAATTCGCAGGGCGCGCGACATGTCGCTGGCGGACGACCTGCGCATGGAGCGCGACTTGGTGCAACACTGCTTCTATACCGCCCATTTGGAGCGCAGTGGGCATACCAGTGAGACCGTGGAGGGTATTCGCGCGCTCGCCATCGACAAGGACTACCAACCGGCCTGGAGCCCGGCGCGTCTGGGGGATGTCACACCCAACATGGTGGAACCATTTTTCATCAGTCCCTGGAGCCGTCAAAACCATCCACTGCGCGATATTGCCTGATCAAACCAGACCAGAAACAAGGGTCAGGGCTGGTCCAAATTGAACCGTTTCAGCGGCTGCGGCTTTTCATCGCCCGCTCAACTTCCCGCTTGCCTTCACGGTCCTTGATGGTGTCGCGTTTGTCGTGCTCTGCCTTGCCCTTGGCCAGAGCGATCTCGCATTTCACCTTGCCGTCCTTCCAGTGCAGATTAATTGGCACGAGGGTGTAGCCTTTTTGCTCAACTTTGCCGATCAGTCTTTGTATTTGCTCCTTGTGCAACAGCAGCTTCTTGGTGCGCACATTGTCCGGGTTCACATGGGTAGAGGCGGTGTGCAGCGGATTGATTTGCAACCCGATGATGAACAGTTCTCCGCCCCTGATAACCACGTAGCCATCGGTGAGCTGCACTTTGCCTTCACGCAAAGACTTTACCTCCCATCCAACGAGCACCAGTCCGGCCTCAAAACGCTCCTCAAAGAAATAGTTGTATGCAGCCTTTTTGTTGTCGGCGATGCGGGTGTTGATTGCGGGTTTCTTGGCCATTGGAATCAGGTGGGGATGACAGACGGGAAAAGAAGGTGTGCTCCAGGGCTTGTCTACAATCCCGCGCAGACCTCCATTCTATGAAAACCGTACACAAGTCCGTTTTGATCTGGTACAGCCCGCGGGAAATGTATGTGCTGGTGACCGATGTCAATCGGTACGCTCAGTTTCTGCCTTGGTGTGAGGACGCAAGGGTGGTAGAAGAACACGACAACGGAATGACGGCAGAGATGCAAATTTCTTTTGGGGGAGTTCGCCAGACATTCAGCACCCGCAACCGGCACACACCGGATAGCCAGGTACACATGCAGCTATTGAATGGCCCATTTTCACGGCTCGACGGCGAATGGAATTTCCTGCCGCTTGGTGACGGCTCCCAACGCGCCTGCAAAGTTGAACTAACGCTCAACTATGGCTTTGACAGTTCGACGCTGAGTAAGTTGGTCAGTCCGGTCTTTGACAAGATCGCTGCGAGCATGGTGGATGCATTCGTCAAGCGCGCGCAGCAGGTGTATGGGGATTGAGATGCAAATTGCTATTAGTGTCGTTTATTCTCCTGGCCCTCGGGAAGTGATAGAAACGTCCCTGCAGGTCGAGTTGGGGACTACGCTGTCGCAGGTCCTGGCGTGCGAAGCACTGGCCGCGCACGCCAGGACCTGGACGATTGATGCCGCCGGGTTGGGTGTTTGGGGCAAAAAGATGGGTCCGAATTACGAGCTCAAAGACAACGATCGCATTGAAATTTTTCGATCGCTGCGTGTGGACCCTAAAGTGGCACGGCGCGAAAGGTTCGTGCGTCAAGGTGCCAAAAAGTCGGCGGGTTTATTTGCCAGACGCCGTGCAGGAGCGAAGGCCGGTTATTGACAATCCCGGCCAATAATGCCCTGGATTCGTTTGATTTCTTCTGCACGTGCCGCTTCATCCATAACTTCCCGCGCACCGGCCGCGTTGACCCGGCCAATTTGCATTCCGGAATCCAGGGATGCCTTGGCCTGCCTGGCGCGAGAGCAATTTTCAATTTTTGCTCTGGCCATTTGTTCATCTGCAGCTTTGCGCTTGGCTGCCTCTGCAATTTGGGTTTGCTTCTTTTTCGCTTCCAGTTCTTTTTCGAGGTTCGATTTTCCCGCTGGCGGTACCGGTGGGAGTGGCGCGTCATTTGGCGCGTCAACAGCATTTGCTGGGTCAGCCGAGGCTTGCGACGGTTGCGGGGGCTGAGCCCGTCCTCCGGGTCGTTTGATGATGTTTTTATCGAGAATTTCCGGTGGTGGCGCGCGGTCGCTAAAGACCTTGTGCCCCTCCTTGTCGATCCATTGCCACTGCGCGATTGCGTTGAAACACAGAGTAGACAGAGCCACTATCAGGAGTGATTGAATCAGTTTCATGTGCAAAGTGTAGCGTCCAGAGCGCGTTGCGTCGCGTTTTCACTGGTGTCGTTTGCAGTTTTTGCCAGCGCAAGTGGCACCAGATCAACCGGGGAGTCAGACTCCACGGGTACAATTTCGACATTTGGAGCTTTGAAATGCGCCTCCTCGGCAAAGCGCTGACCTTCGACGATGTGTTGTTGGTACCGGCGTACTCCCAGGTCCTACCCAAGGACACCTCACTGGCCACCCGTTTTTCCCGCAACATCGACTTGAACCTGCCCCTGGTCTCGGCCGCCATGGACACCGTCACCGAGGCGCGACTGGCGATTGCCATCGCTCAGGAGGGTGGAATAGGCATCGTTCACAAAAATCTGACGGCTGCGGAGCAGGCTGCGCAGGTTGCAAAAGTTAAACGCTATGAATCGGGTGTGCTGCGCGACCCGGTGGTGATTACCCCATCACATACCGTGCGCCAGGTCATGAATCTGTCTGAGCAGCTCGGCGTCTCCGGATTCCCGGTTTGCGATGGCGGCAAGGTCGTAGGCATCGTAACCGGTCGTGATCTGCGCTTCGAGACCCGTTATGACCTGGCGGTGAGCCAGATCATGACGCCCCGCGAAAAATTGGTAACGGTCCCTGATGGAACGACCATTCGCGAAGCCAAGGTGTTATTGAATCAGCACAAAATTGAACGATTGCTGGTTGTTAATGATGCCTTTGAGCTCAAAGGACTGATCACAGTCAAGGACATCACAAAACAAACCAGTTTTCCCAATGCCGCGCGCGATGCACAAGGAAAGTTGCGGGTCGGCGCTGCGGTGGGTGTAGGGGAAGGAACCGAGGAGCGTGTGGAAGCGCTGGTACGTGCAGGCGTGGATGCCATTGTGGTCGACACTGCCCACGGGCACAGTCATGGCGTGATTGAGCGTGTACGTTGGGTCAAAAAGCATTACCCGCACATCGACGTGATTGGCGGCAACATTGCAACCGGTGCTGCCGCACTGGCGTTGGCCGAAGCCGGTGCGGACGCCGTGAAAGTTGGAATCGGACCGGGCTCAATTTGCACCACACGCATTGTGGCCGGCGTTGGGGTGCCCCAGATTATGGCAATCGACAACGTGGCCACCGCGCTCAGGGGCACCGGCATTCCATTGATTGCGGACGGTGGCATCCGCTACAGCGGTGACATAGCCAAGGCCTTGGCGGCAGGCGCCAGTTCAGTCATGATGGGCGGCATGTTTGCCGGCACCGAGGAGGCGCCAGGCGAAGTTATTTTGTTTCAGGGCCGCAGTTACAAGAGTTACCGGGGCATGGGGTCAATTGGAGCGATGCAGCAGGGTAGTGCGGACCGTTATTTCCAGGAGTCAAGCACTGGCAATCCAAATGCCGACAAACTGGTGCCAGAGGGAATTGAAGGCCGTGTTCCGTACAAGGGCTCGATGGTTTCCATTGTTTACCAAATGGCCGGAGGCATTCGGGCCAGCATGGGCTACTGTGGTTGTCCGACGATTGGCGAGATGCAGGAGAAGGCAGAATTTGTCGAAATTACGACTGCCGGAATTCGCGAAAGTCATGTGCACGACGTGCAAATAACCAAAGAAGCCCCAAATTACCGTGCCGACTGAAATGGCAGGTCAGCCGGTGGTCGGTCGCATGGCCGCCATGCGCTTCATCATGCTGGCTGTGCTGATCGACATGATGTCGATCGGCCTGATGATTCCGGTATTGCCGCATTTGGTGGGTCAGTTTACCCATTCACAGGCCGACCAGGCGGTCTGGTTTGGTGCGGTGTCCTTTGCATTCGGTATTGCCAATTTTTTTGGGTCGCCAATTTTGGGCGCGTTGTCCGACAGATTCGGGCGTCGGCCCGTGCTGTTGATCGGTTTTTCAGGTCTGGCATTCAATTTCTTCATGACGGCGGCCGCCACCAGTCTTTGGATGTTGGTGTTTGTCCGTTTGATCGGTGGTGCAATGCAGGCCAATGTGGCCGTGGCCAACGCGTACGTTGCGGATATCACGCCTCCAGCCGACCGTGCCAGGCGGTTTGGGTTGCTTGGCGCCATGATGGGCTTGGGCTTCATACTCGGACCAGCGCTTGGAGGCATTCTTGGGGACATCGATTTGCGACTGCCATTTATCGCTTCGGGTACGCTGGCGATCGTCAACTGGATTTACGGCTACTTCGTGTTGCCCGAAAGCCTGCCGATGGCCCGCCGCTCTTCATTTGATTGGCGCAAGGCAAACCCCATCTCAGCTTTGGCTGGTTTGATCGATCTCCATGGTATCGGCTCACTGGTGGCGGTCATTGCACTGAGTACCTTGGCACAATTTATGTTGCACTCAACCTGGGTGCTGTACACCACTTTCAAGTTCGGCTGGGGCCCACGGGAAACTGGTTGGTCGCTGATGGTGGTCGGGGTTGTGAGTGTCGTGATGCAGGGCGTGCTGCTAAAGCATATATTACGGAAAATCTCTGCCGAGCATCTTGCACTTGTCGGCTTGGCCAGTGCCGCATTTGCCTATTTGGCATATGGGTTGGCGACCCAGTCCTGGATGTTGCTGGTGATCATTGTGTTGAACATTTTGTCCGCAGCAACCGGGTCCACCCTGCAAAGCATTGTGTCAAGTGCAGCCAATGAAAAGATGCAGGGTAAAACACTTGGTGCCGTTTCGTCTCTTAACAGCATGATGGCGGTCCTCGCGCCGGTGGCCGGTGCGGGCATGTTGTCGCTGGTATCGACGGCGCCGCCGGGGTCCATTTGGCTGGGACTGCCTTTTTTCGCGGGTAGCCTGATTCAATTTATTGCGCTGACCCTGGCGGTCAGGCATTTTCACCGCCAGCGTCTGGCACACACTGTTGCGACTGCAACCGCTTCTACACCATGACACACGAACGCATTCTGATTCTTGACTTTGGCTCCCAGGTTACTCAGCTCATCGCACGCAGAGTACGAGAGGCACACGTGTATTGCGAGGTGCACCCGTGTGATGTGTCTGACGAGTGGGTGCGGTCCTACGCGCAGGATGGCAAGCTCAAAGGGATTATTCTGTCTGGCAGTCACGCGAGCCTGTGGGAGGACGAGACTCTGCGCGCGCCCGCAGCCGTGTTCGACTTGGGCGTTCCCGTATTGGGCATTTGTTTTGGTATGTATGCCATTGCGGAAGCGCTCGGTGGCGCGGTTGAAGGGGGTCACAAGCGCGAGTTCGGTTACGCGGAGTTGCGCGCGCGTGGGCACACCAAATTGCTCGAGGGGATTTCGGACCACACCACCGCCGACGGTCACGGCATGTTGCATGTTTGGATGAGTCACGGGGACAATGTGACCCAGATGCCTCCTGGTTTCAAGCTCATGGCATCCACTGACAGTTGCCCAATCGCTGGCATGGCGGATGAAGACCGCCGTTTTTACGCAGTGCAGTTTCATCCGGAAGTGACTCACACCAAGCAAGGGCAGGCCATTCTCAACCGGTTTGTGCTTGGCATCTGTGGTGCACGAGCCGATTGGATTATGGGCAACTACATTGCAGAGGCGGTTGAACGGATTCGAGCCCAGGTCGGAGACGAAGAAGTCATTCTTGGACTGTCAGGCGGAGTGGATTCGTCCGTGGCCGCGGCGTTGATTCACCGGGCAATTGGCGATCAGTTGACTTGCGTATTTGTGGACCACGGCCTGTTGCGGCTCAACGAGGGCGACATGGTGATGGATATGTTTGTTGGCAAGTTGCACGCCAAAGTGATGCGGGTCGATGCCAGCGAACAGTTCCTGGGCCATCTGGCCGGTGTTAGTGATCCAGAGGCCAAGCGCAAGATCATCGGGCGCGAATTTGTAGAGGTATTCAAGGCTGCAGCCCTCAAGCTGGTTGCACAAGACGCTACCAACAACATAGCATCCGGCGTGCGAGGCGTGAAAGGCGCCACTTTTTTGGCTCAGGGCACAATTTATCCCGATGTGATCGAGTCTGGCGGTGCCAAGAGCAAAAAGGCAGTCACCATCAAGAGCCATCACAACGTGGGGGGATTGCCCGCGCAACTCGGACTCAAACTGCTGGAGCCGTTGCGTGAACTATTCAAGGACGAGGTGCGAGAACTCGGAGTTGCGCTGGGCTTGCCACACGACATGGTGTATCGCCACCCATTCCCCGGGCCCGGTCTGGGTGTGCGCATTCTTGGCGAGGTCCGCCAGGAATACGCCGATCTGCTGCGTCGTGCCGACGCAATCTTCATCGAAGAGTTGCGTAATTTTAAGGATCAGGCGTCTGGCAAGACCTGGTACGACCTGACCAGCCAGGCTTTCACCGTATTTCTGCCTGTCAAGAGTGTGGGCGTGATGGGTGATGGCAGAACCTACGACTATGTGGTGGCTCTTCGAGCGGTGCAAACCAGCGACTTCATGACTGCAGATTGGGCCGAGTTGCCATACGCGCTGCTCAAAAAGGTCTCAGGGCGCATCATCAACGAGGTGCGTGGAATTAATCGTGTCACCTACGATGTGTCGAGCAAACCTCCTGCCACTATTGAGTGGGAGTGAATTTATGTCTTGCGTCAGCAGGCACTGAGTAGCTCCAAACCCCCGTAAGCCCGCGTCAATGCGGGCTTTTTCTTGCCTTCTGTATGGCATCGGCTGGCATCAACAGGGGGCACCAAGCAGTTATTTTCCATGGCACTCCTGCTGGTATGATCGCGTCAGTACCATAACCGTTTACGGAATACCATGACCTCCAGATTCTGGAGCCCATGGTATCGAAATAGGCTAAGTGGTTGATCGTAAACAGGAAAGGAGTTCCTGACATGGCCAAAAAATTCATGGTATTTCGGGGCGTTTCGGGCGGTGTCCTGTGCTGACCGATACCAAGCTGCGCAACCTCAAGCCCCAAGACAAGCTCTACAAGCTGCCAGACCGTGACGGGCTGTATGTGGCCGTGACGCCAGCGGGCGCTGTGTCCTTCCGCTACAACTATTCGATCAACGGGCGCCAGGAGACGTTGACCTTCGGGCGGTACGGGGCAGGGGGGATTACGCTGTCCGAGGCCAGGGAGCGCCTGCATGAGGCGAAACGGCTAATTGCTGATGGCAAGTCGCCGGCCAGGGAGAAGGCGCGCGCCAAGTCTAGAGTGAAGGATGCCGAGACGTTCGGGGCCTGGGCGGCTCACTGGCTGCGCGGATACCAAATGGCCGACTCGACCAGGGATATGCGCAAGGCGGTTTACGAGCGTGAGCTCAAGGTGCCGTTTGGCTCCAAGAAGCTCGCAGAGATCACGCATGAGGACCTACGTCTACTGACCGACGCGATTGTTGCCCGGGGCGCGCCGGCAACCGCCGTGCATGCGCGGGAAGTGCTGATGCAGGTTTACCGCTGGGCGGCCGAGCGTGGCCATCGGGTTGAGAACCCCGCGGACATGGTGCGGCCGACATCGATCGCGCGGTTTGAACCCAAGGACCGGGCGCTGACACCAGAAGAGATTGGGCTGATGTACCAGTACCTGGATACCGTCGGGACTGGTCCGCAGTTCAGGGCCGCGGCCAAGCTGCTGCTGCTGACCATGGTGCGCAAGAGCGAACTGTCAGACGCTACCTGGTCGGAGATCAACTTCACCGATGCACTATGGACGATTCCCGGGCCACGCATGAAGCGGCGCAACCCGCATCTGGTGTTCTTGTCGCGCCAGGCGCTGGACTTCTTCATCGCGCTCAAGACGTTTGCCGGTGGATCTGAGTACGTTCTGCCCAGCCGGTATGA
>CAIQBN010000108.1 GCA_903870065.1 uncultured beta proteobacterium
AAGTAGCACTTAGACCCCGTTTCCAGCCATGGCGACCGAAATTAACGCACTGATTCAAGCATTGCGTGATTTCGCACGCGAGCGGGACTGGGAGCCGTTTCACTCGCCAAAAAATCTGGCGAGTGCGTTATCGGTGGAGGCGGCAGAACTGCTGGAAAACTTTCAATGGTTGACGGAGGCGCAAAGCCGGCAACTGTCGATCGACCAGCGAGCCGCAGTGGCAGCAGAGGCGGCCGATGTATTGCTGTATTTGCTGCAGCTATGCGATCAGACTGGAATTGATCTGCTGGACGCTGCACGTCAAAAGATGGTGGTCAATGCCAAAAAGTATCCGGTTGATCGGTCACGCGGCAACAGCAAAAAGTCTGGCGACTGGTGATGGGTGCGTAGTGGGCCGGGAGCAGTGGTTTCCGAGATCAATGCGCAGCGATCCAATGATCAACGTGCTATGCTAATAATAGCTGCAGAAGCATATTCCGTGAGGGCTACACTGCCTTTTTATAGATGTTCATATCCGCCAGTTGCTGCTGTAGTTGCTCGGGTGACTCAAAATGGATACCGTGCCAGCCCAGCGCTTGCGCGGCCTGCACGTTGGCGAGCAGGTCGTCAATGAATACCGTTTGCGATGGCTCGAGCAAGAAACGATCCTGCAGCAACCGGTAGATCTCCGGGTTGGGTTTGATATGCAGCACATCACCAGAGAACAGACCCCCATCAAACCATTGCAAAAAGGCGTGGCGCTGCTCCAGCGTGCGGGCATAGGGTACCGGCATATTGGAAAGATAGTACAGCCGCAAGCCTGGCGACTGGCTGCGTTGGCTGTGTACATGCTGCAAGATAGCCAAGGTGCCCGGGATTGGCAGCAGTTGCTCCCCGATGCCAGCCACGAGTTCGCTTAAAACAGGTGCGTCAAGCGTCAGGCGCTCGGACGTGCGGGAAACCAGCTCATCCATCGCCAGCACTCCGCGGTCAAAGCTGTGCCAGTCGGCATGACCAAAGACGGCGTGCGCGAGGTGCCCGGCTGCGTCGGGCGTGCCGGCGCGGTCTGGAAAACGGTGTGCCAGCAGTTCAGCTGGCTTCCAGGCAAACAGCACGGCTCCAAAGTCAAAAACCAGGTTCATATTGGCAACCGCCGTATGGCGTCCCGGTTGGACCGCTTGAGCGATGCACTGCGCATCATGGCAGCGATGCAAAGGCAAAGTGTCCCTTGCCTGAGCGCTTGACACCATACATGGCCTGATCGGCGAGTCGACGCATCTCGCCCGGGTTGCCCACCGGATCCGGGTACAGGGCGATGCCAACACTGGCACCCAACTGCAGCATCACTGCCTGGTCGGTGATCGGTTGGGCGACAGCTTCAATAATATTGCGGGCGACGTGGGCAGCAGCTTCGCGGTCCGGCAAGTTGCCCAAGATAACGATGAATTCATCTCCGCCAATGCGCGCCACCGTGTCATCGGCCCGCACGCAACGGTGCAAGCGCGTGGCAATTTCAATCAAAACCCGGTCGCCTGCATCATGACCGCGCTGGTCGTTGATGGCCTTGAATCCATCCAGGTCAATGAACAGCAGCGCCACTTTGGTTTGCGTGCGTTTTGCATTGTTGCAAGCCATTTCAAGCCGGTCATCGGCCAGGCGTCGGCTGGGCAGGCCGGTCAATGGATCGTGGGTTGCCAACTCCTCCAGCGCATTGCGCTGCTGCTCTACTTTTTGGATCGCTGTTTGTGCTGCATCTAGGATGGCATTGGCGCTGTGCGAGAGGATCCCGATTTCATCGGTGGCATGATTGTCATCAATGGGCAGCCGGGATTCACTGCCCGGCACAATGGCTTGCATGGACGTGGCCAGGCGCATGATCGGGCCCACCACCATGCGCCGCACCACAAACACCAGGATCGTTGTGGCAGCCAACAACTGCACCAGCATCAAGCCGGTTTGGAACAACGCAGCCTGGGCGGCCAATCGGCTGACCTCGGCGTCATTTTGAACCAGCACCAAGTGGCCGATCACTTCGACATGGTCAACCGGCGACATGAGTTGAAACAGGCGCGCCGCACCCAAGCCGACGCCACCCCGCACGCCTGACTCAAACCGGAAGCCATCAACCGATTCGAGGCGGGATGCCAGAACCGTCGGGTTGGCAACCAATCCGTCCAGAACCTCTCGGGCAATTTGCGCGTTGGCGGTGAAGGCCGCAATTTCTGCCTGAACCTTGACCGTGCGGACCAGCTGACTTTGCAGTTCGGCCACTTGCTCCAGTTGATACTGGAATGTGTAGCGATAGGTAAAAGCCCCCACCACGGCCGAAAAAATCAGCAGCGTCAGGCCTACGACGACCGCCATACGCATTGCCAGTCGGCTAGCAATCAAGTATTTGACCGGCACCCTGTTTCTAATCCTTCAAACGCAAGACAACTTTGACCGAATTGTTGACCAATGAAGCATCAATGTATCCGATTCCCCCACGATTGCGGCTCACCGCGTCCAGCACCAGACGGCTATCGGAGAGGGAAACAGGTGGCAGTACTTCGCCACTAAAACGCAGTCGTGCCCAGTAGGCATTCAGCTGATTTTGGCTCATCCCGTTGAGCACCCTGAAAAAGTGTTGCCGCAGCGGGCTGTCTGCTTGTTGTTCGAAGATGGAAGCCAGAATAATCTGGTCATCCACGACAAACGACCGGGCGCGCCCCAAGTACAGGTCCGACACTTCCCGATTGGACAAGGCCCGTACCGGGTTGTTGGGGTGAACAATGACCGCGATTTCGCTTGCCGCCCGCACCGGCTGCAGCACACCCAATAGGCTGAGCCATGCAACAAAAAGGGCCGCAAACTTGGTCATGATCAAAACACAAAGTCGACCGTGAGTGACAGCATATCAATCCCGTTGGCCGCGTCGTTGATGGCCAAGTCTCGCCACCATAGCCCATATCCGCTGGGTTTGATGGTCGTGCGATCCCATTGCAGCTTGGCAGCTGCTTGGCGGTGAAAGTCCCAGCGCACACCAGCTGATAGCGTGTCTTGTTCAATGCGATTGGAATTGAGTACAAAAAGTGCCGGGTCACGCAGCGGAGCGTTGAATGGACCCCATGAGTTGGCGGCCGGCCTTATGGCGTGTTCGGGGCGTGATGTGCTCACCGTCAGCAAAGGCGTCCAGTTGCCCATTCGTCGTCCCACACTGAAGTAGCCCGTGCGACCATGCGGCACAATTTCCGTAGTGGCGGTGCTGCGTCCAGCTTCGGCCTGCATCACCCACTGGCCGTCATCGTAGCTGGCGCCCAGTGTCAGGTAAGTGACCCGGGTGCCCTGAAAGGACAGACTGTTGCGCAGGCTGGCCGCCTCGGCGCTGGCTCCAGGTATCCCGGCGGCGGCGAACGCATCAAGCCCTGCGTGCAAGGGCGCAAATGCAGGCACTTCGTCCCCGGCAGACCAATGGGAGTAGGCCGCCTTCAAACGCCAGCTTTCACTTTGGCGCGTGAGCGATATGCCCACCATGTCCTTGGCGCGGAAGTCGTACCCCTCACCGATGGGTATTGAGACCTTTGCGCTATTGCCCGTCTGCACCTTTAGCCTCCAGCGGGCATCTGCGGCCTGCAGCGCGTAGGCAGCATCGAGACCATCAACGGAAAAGGCCGGAATCCAGCCGTAAAACTCGGTCGGTGGGCGCACCCAAGGGTAGGCGTAACCCACATTGCGGTGATCGGACATCAGGAACGCGTCGTAATTGATGCGTCCGGCACGGACATCCCATTGGCTGTCGGGCCGCCAGGCCAGATAGGTCAACTCGACTGAGCTGTTCAGATCATGTACCAGTTGATCGCGCGCCACCAACTGGGCAACCAGATCCGCCTTGGGCCCCAAGCTCACTTCCATTTGAAGCCCCAGGCGCGTGTCGACTTTCCATGTGGATCCGGTGGAGAACTCCTTGTCGGGCTTTTGCGTGATATCACGAACCGGCGCAATGTCTGTTCGGTTGTCGCTCACATAGCCCAGAGTGCCAAATCCACTCAAACGCAACGCGTCTTGTGCCTGCGCCGGCACAAAGTGGCTAGCCAGCAGTAACCAGAAACTGCTAAGAAAAAGGAAACGCCAGCAAGAAGATGTAAGAAATGCCATGACGGTTCAATTACATCCGCAAACCACCGGTGTGTTCAAGACACTGTTGGTTTCCACCCGCATCATTTGCACAAACGCGACAGTAATCCCGCTGTCGATCCATCAAGGTCTGCGCGATCGCCACTGATGAGTCGCAACTGCAAGTCCTTGGCCAGCACTTTGCCCAACTCCACGCCCCATTGGTCGAAGCTGTTGATTCCCCACACCGAACCGCTGACAAAAACGCGATGTTCTTGCAGTGCAATCAAGGCGCCCAGGCTTTGTGGTGTCAAGTCGTCCAGCAGTAAAAAGGTGCTGGGCCGGTTTCCGGGAAAGTTGCGATGGCCACCTGCATCGGTTTTGCCGATCATGAGCGCTTGCGCCTGCGCCAGCACATTGGCCAGCAGCAGTGTGTGGTGGCCTTCCAGCGTGTGGCGTGGCTTTTTGACCGCAACAAACTCAACCGGCACGACATCGGTGCCCTGGTGCAACATCTGAAAAAACGCATGTTGACCATTGGTCCCAGGCTCCCCCCAGACCACGGGCGACGTGGCGAATGGCAAGGTTTCGCCCTGTTCATTGACCCGCTTGCCGTTGCTCTCCATTTCGAGTTGCTGCAAATAGGCAGGCCAGCGCTTGAGTGAACTGTGGTAGGGTGCGATGCTGCGGCTGGTAAAGCCATGGAAATTGCGGTACCACACATCGAGCAGTCCCAGGCGCACTGGTAGATTCAACTCCAAGGGCGCAGTGCGAAAGTGCTCGTCCATGGCGTGCGCCCCAGCCAGAAACTCACGAAATCCCTCTGGACCAATGGCAATAGCCAGCGGTAAACCGATGGCCGACCAGACCGAGTAACGTCCACCCACCCAATCCCAAAAACCGAACGTGTTGCGAATGCCAAATGCATGGGCTGCGTCCACATTGGTGGTCAGGGCGGCAAAGTGGCGTTCGGTGTCGGTTCCCCCTTGCGATGCGAACCACGCTTTGGCGGAGTGCGCATTGGTCATCGTTTCAATCGTGGTAAAGGTTTTACTGGCGATCAGAAACAAGGTGCTGTGCGGATTGAGGTCGCTGAGCGTGGATGTCAGTTCGTGCCCGTCGACATTGGATACAAAATGAAAACGTTTGCCAGGCAGGCGAAATGACTCGAGTGCCGAGACCGCCATTTGGGGTCCAAGGTCCGACCCACCGATTCCGATGTTGACGATGTCAGTAATTCCGGTGTCGTCCCGAACCAACTGGGCGTAGTCCAGCATGGCGTTCAGGGTCGCATGCACGTCGGCTAGCTCAGTTGCTATATTGTTGATAGCATCTGGTTGATGTTCTGCGAGGGCTTGGCTCGGAAATCGCAACAACCAGTGCATGACTGCGCGCTGCTCGGTGGTGTTGATTGCGTCACCGGCGAACAGGGCGCTGCGGTGGGCTTCGAATCCGCATTGACGGGCCAGCGTGAACAACAACAGTTCTGTGTCCTTGTCGATCAGGTTCTTGGAGAGGTCGGCAAACACATGCGGCGCGGTCTGGCTCAGTCGGTCAAAGCGTTCGGGGTCGTGGTCAAAAGCGGCGCGCAAGTCAAAGCTCTTGCCTTGGGTTTGAAACGCTTGCTGCAGGGCGGCCCAGGCTGGAGTTTGGTTACAGGTAATCATGTCAGGCATTTAGCAGCAGTTGATCCAGTTTGACGGCATCCGCACAAAATGCACGAATGCCTTCAGCCAGTTTTTCAGTGGCCATGGCGTCTTCGTTCAATGCCAGGCGGAAGTTATTTTCATCCAAATAGACGTGTTGCAGTTCCATCTTTTTGGCAGACGCTACGTCCAGCGCGCACTGCAGCGGGGATTGTGTTGCGTCCAGTGTGGCCAGCAAGTCCGGACTGATAGTGAGCAGGTCACATCCGGCCAGTGCGGTGATTTGGCCCACATTACGAAAACTGGCACCCATTACTTCAGTGGCAATGTCGAATTTTTTGTAGTAGTTGTAGATCTGGGTAACCGATTTCACGCCCGGGTCCATCGGACCAGCGTTATCAGCCTCGACCCACGTCGCTCCGGCGGATTTTTTGTGCCAGTCGTAAATGCGGCCGACAAAGGGCGAGACCAACTGCACCTTGGCCTGGCCGCAAGCCACAGCCTGGCAAAAGGAAAATAGCAGCGTCAGGTTGGTATGGATGCCGCGGTGTTCGAGCTGGCGGGCGGCTTCTATCCCCTCCCAGGTCGATGCCACTTTGATCAAGACCCTGTCAGTCGGGATGCCGCTGGCCTGGTACAACTCGATCAGGCGTTCGCCCCGTGCCACAGTGGCATTGGTGTCGAAGCTCAAGCGTGCATCCACTTCCGTGGACACCCTGCCGGGGATGATGGAAAGGATCTCGCAGCCAAAACGCACCAGAAGGCGGTCCATTAGCTCATCAAGGGGGCGCCCGCGAAACCGGGCAACCGTGTCCTGAAGCAAGGGCGCATAGTCGGGCTTCTGCACCGCCTTGAGAATCAGGGAAGGATTGGTGGTTGCGTCGGTGGGGCGAAAGGCGTTCAACTGCTTGAAGTCGCCCGTGTCAGCCACCACCGTGGTGAATTGTTTGAGTGCGTCGAGTTGGTTCATAACTTGAATTATCGATGAAACAAAGTTACATTACGAACTCTTAATTTATGTAACTAATGCTTTATGAGCTTTGATCTTGTCTTGTTCGGTGGTACCGGTGATTTGGCCTGGCGCAAGCTGATGCCCGCATTGTTTCAGGCTTTTCGTCACGGCACACTGCCTGAAGGCGGGCGCATCATTGCCGTGGGTCGGGATGACATTAGTAGCGAACATTACCGTGCGCTGATGCAATCGCGGTTTGACAAGGTGGAGCTACCCAAACGGCCAAGCGCAGAAGAATTTGGGCGCTTCGCGGCCCTGCTCGAGTTTGTGCGCATGGACCTCTCTAAACCCAAGGACTACGCCAGTCTGGCGACGGCTTTGCACACCCGCAATGCGGATACGGTTGTCATGTATGTTGCTACCGCGCCAAGTCTGTTTACGACGGTATGCGAGCAACTCGGCGCCGCCGGTTTGAACACACCCAACACCCGCGTGGTGCTTGAAAAGCCGCTGGGGCACGATCTGGCATCCAATCGTGCTATCAACCACACGGTGCTTGAGTTTTTTGAGGAAAAGCAGGTCTTTCGCATCGACCATTACCTGGGCAAACCTGCTGTGCAAAACTTGTTTGCGTTGCGTTTTGGTAACGCACTGTTTGAGCCGCTTTGGCGGCGTGAGCACATCGCCAATATTCAAATAACCATCGCGGAAGACCTGGGTGTCGAAAAACGGGGCTCGTTTTATGAAACTACAGGTGCCCTGCGCGATATGGTTCAAAACCATGCATTGCAATTGCTGTGCGCCATTGGCATGGAACCCCCCATTAATTCCCATGCCGATGCGATCCGCGATGAAAAGCTCAAGGTGTTGCGCTCGCTCAAGCCGTGGACAGTGGAATCCTTGGCGCAGGACGTGGTGCGCGGACAATACACCAGCGGCAACATCGATGGTGGCAAGGTACCCGGTTACAGGGATGAGCTGGGCGTCAGCCCGCAAAGCAATACCGAAACCTTCGTTGCCTTGCGCACCGAAATTGCCAATTGGCGCTGGGCCGGTGTGCCGTTTTATATCCGGACTGGCAAGCGTCTGGCAGGGCGCGACGCCCGCATCGTGGTGAATTTTCGGCCCACACCACACGCTATTTTTAATTCGCAAATTGGTATGGCCAATTGTCTGGTCATCAACCTTCAGCCCAAGGACGGACTGGAACTGCACTTGCTTGCGCAGGGGCAGAACAATCGCCAGAGCCGCGCTGGGGCACCGCAAGCCCTGGTGCCAGTGCAACTGGATCTGGATTTTGACAAACGCTTTGGTTTGGAGCGGGTTGGCGCCTATGAGCGGTTGTTGCTGGACGTCATTGACGACCGTCTGAACCTGTTTGTGCGCAGTGACGAGCAAGAAGAGGCCTGGCGGTGGGTTGAGCCGATGTTGGACTTTTGGGCCAGTGATGCGCAAGGCTTGCGGCACTACGCCGCCGGCACCTGGGGTCCGAGCGCTTCTAGTGCGATGATTGCGCGTGACGGGTATTGTTGGTCGGAAGAAAGTTAGAGATGTATATAACCCCCACGCTTGTCGCTTCGCGTACTACGCTGCCCCCCAAATGGGGCGGTGCCTTGCCATGCTAGACCGCATACAGGCTGCCCTGCCGTCACTGGCCCCGGCTGAACAGCGAGTGGGTAAGTTGTGCCTGGCCGATCCACGGGCATTTGCCAAATTGCCGGTCAGCGTGCTGGCTGACCGATCACATGTGAGTAAACCAACGGTTGTGCGTTTTTGCCGCAGTGTGGGTTACGACGGATTGTCCGACTTCAAACGAAAGCTCGCAGGCACCGTTAACGAGGGCGTTCCCTTTATCCACCGCAGCGTGGATGCGGATGACAAGACCTCGGACGTGATGGTGAAGGTCATCGACAACACAGTTGCGGCATTCTTGAAATACCGCAATGAGGCGAGCACCATCGCCATCGATAAGGCCATCGCGGCATTGATGGTCGCCTACGAAGGTAAATACCGCATCCAGTTCTTTGGGGTCGGCAATTCCGGAGTGGTGGCGCAAGATGCGCAGCACAAGTTCTTTCGGCTCGGGGTTAATACAGTGGCTTATAGCGACGGCCACCTTCAGGTGATGAGCGCATCCATGATGCGGCCAGGTGACTGCGTTGTGGTTATCAGCAATTCAGGCCGTACACGCGACCTGATGGATGCCTGCGACATCGCACGCAAAAACGGCGCCACAACCATTGTCATTACGTCCAGCGGCTCACCCCTGGCCAGCGCAGGAAATATTCACCTGAGTGCCGACCACCCGGAAAGCTTTGACAAGTTCAGCCCCATGGTTTCACGTCTGCTGCACCTGATGATCATCGACATTCTGGCGACCTGCATGGCGCTGCGCATCGGCGGCGACAAGCTGCAGCCCAGTCTGAGTGAAATGAAAAGTAATTTGCGCAGTAAGCGCTACACGTAACGGCAAGTAAAAAAGCCCTGTCGCTTTACAGCAACAGGGCTTTTGATCTTTAGATCAACAACTGGCTTACGCCAGCGTCAGATCAGAAGTTGTGGCGAACGCCAACGCCGTATGTTTCAGAGGTAGTAGCTGTCTTCTTGACTGCGTCACCACTCTTGCCGTCATTGTGGTACTGACCGTAAACAGTCGTACGCTTGCTCAGGCTGTAACCTGCGTACAGCACGTAGTTGGTGTCGTCAAAGCCAGTGTCTTGAGCGACGTCAACTGTGAACTTCCATGGGCCCATGGGCATAGAGGCACCCAGAGTCCAACCTTGCGATTTGCCAGCTGCGTCTTGGAACGAACCAGCAACGGAGAATGCACCGAAGTTGTAGTTTGCGCCCAAAGCGTAGTTACCGTCGGTGGAAGCACCAGCAGCAACCTTGTCATTCTTCCAGTAAGAGAGGGCAGCCGACAAAGGACCAGCAGAGTAAACGACGTTCATGTCAAACTTGCTGCCCAGGAAACCTTGTGCAATGCCGTCCAGCTCAGTCACATAACCCAAAGAGGCAGAAAGGCCGCCCATGTTAGGTGTGGTGTAGCTGAATTCGCTGTCATTGCGTGAACCGCCGCCAGCAAAACCGAATTGGTTAGCCACTGCGGAGAAGTTTGCAGCACCTGTCAATTCCCAAGCAGCAACGCCAAAGAATGATGGTGTCAGTGTGCGGCCATACTTGACGGTACCAAAGCCACCAGACAATGAGCCATAAGCGTAACGTGAGCTAGTAGTAGTAGCAGCACCGTTTTCGTAGTTCAGGTTTTGTTCGAACTGGCCAGTGAACTTCATGCCACCGCCGAGATCTTCAACGGCCTTGAAGCCCCAACGGCTGTTGCCGTCGTTGAAAATGTCGTTGCCTTTCATGGAGGCGTCGCTCTTAACGCCAGTAGCGCTGGTTGCGCCCAATGCAACGTCAACAACACCGTACAAAGTCACTTGCGCCATCGAAGCGCTGGAAGCGGCCATAACGGCCAAAGCGATGAGGGTTTTTTTCATTTCGGGTTTCTCAAAAAGGTTAAACAGCGGGCTCCGGTCTGACGGGATCGTAACCCCGGGCCAACCTCCTAGTTCAGGAAGTTGGGTCTATTGCACCAGACCCATGCTCTTTTGGCAAAGCATTGCTCTCTAAAAGGCTTGAAAACCGCCAAATTCAAGTGCTTTTGTTGCTGTGTTGCAACAATTTGTTTCCTGCATTCGCACGGCCATTCGGGTTAGACTGCAAGACCGTTCTTTTCCTGGAGTTTGTCCATGGATTCGCTGCTAAATGCCGCTGATTCCGCCTTACGTACCCTGTTTGTGAAGCCTCGTGCGGTCACGGCCTGTCCGACCGTAGCGGAGCAAACCACCGAATTGGATGTGACCGAAATTCAAGCTTCGGCGTCTCTCATGCGGGTTAACCATGTAGGCGAGGTATGTGCGCAAGCGCTATATTCGGCCCAGGCGCTGACCACCCGTAATCCAAGCTTGCGGGCCCATTTCATTCGGGCGTGTGTGGAAGAGACGGATCATTTGGCCTGGACGTCCCAGCGCCTTGAAGAGTTGAACGCGCGTCCATCGTTGCTAAATCCGCTATGGTATGCGGGTGCATTTGGCTTGGGACTGGTGGCTGGGCGCTTGGGTGATGCCGTCAGCCTAGGATTTGTTGTTGAAACAGAAGCTCAAGTTGGTGAGCACTTACAAAGCCATCTGGACCGACTACCATCAGGTGACCATGCTTCACGGGCTATCGTGGCGCAAATGCGCGATGATGAATTACGGCATGCCCAAGCAGCGACCGAAGCGGGTGCCGTCGAATTGCCGCGGCCGATCAAAAGCATGATGCGTGCCGCCGCGAAAGTGATGACCACTGTTGCACACCACATTTAGCGCCAGCCTGTAAGGCTGTCGCGAACGCGATTTAGGCTTCAACCAATTCAAAGCTGGTTGTAATGGTTGCGGTTTTCGCCAGCATGATGCTGGCTGAACAGTATTTTTCGTGGCTCATGGCCACCGCCCTTTCCACTGCAGCCGTCGGTATGGCTTTGCCGGTGATGGTGAAGTGCATATGGATTTGGGTGAACACTTTCGGATCAACCGGAGCGCGCTCTGCGCTGAGTTTGACGGTGCAACCCTGCACCGCGTGGCGGCCGCGCTTGAGTATCAACACCACATCGTAAGCTGTGCAGCCGCCGGTGCCCGCCAAAACGGTTTCCAATGGGCGTGGTGCAAGATTTTGACCACCATTCGCAGGATTGTCAGTGTCCGGCGCTCCGTCCATGACCAGCGTGTGCCCACTACCGGTTTCGGCAATAAAACCCATGCCTGAGCGGGTATTTAAACCACCCGTCCAACTCACTGTGCACTCCATTCCTTCACTCCTTCGCGTATGTTATCGCCGTATTCACCGGACTGCCGCGATTATCATGCGGTAACACACTTTACCTGCCATGACGCCTGCTCTTCCTAAACCTCTTTCACCTGCTGATTACCTAAAAAAGATCCTGACCGCGCGCGTGTACGACGTCGCGACCGAGACGGCGCTCGAGCCAGCCCGGCAGTTGAGCAAACGCCTGCACAACACGGTGTTGTTGAAACGTGAAGACCAGCAGCCCGTTCGCAGTTTCAAATTGCGTGGTGCCTATAACAAAATGGCACAGCTCAGTGCCGAGCAATTGAGCAAGGGTGTCATTTGCGCGTCCGCCGGCAACCATGCGCAGGGGGTGGCCCTGAGTGCGTCCAGACTAGGTGCCCGTGCGGTCATCGTTATGCCCACCACGACGCCACAACTCAAAGTGGATGCGGTGCGTGGCTTGGGAGGTGAAGTGGTGTTGTATGGCGACAGTTATTCTGACGCCTATACCCATTCCCTCAGCTTGCAAAAAAAGCAGGGGCTAACCTTTGTTCACCCGTTTGACGACCCCGATGTCATTGCCGGGCAAGGCACTATTGCAATGGAAATGTTGCGCCAAGTTCAATCCCTGCACCGACGCAGCGCCCACTCGGCGACGGACGCCCCGTCGGCCCCTACGTTGGATGCTGTGTTTGTGGCTATTGGTGGTGGAGGTCTGGTCTCTGGTGTGGCGAACTACATCAAGGCGGTAGACCCGCGAATCAGGGTCATTGGGGTGCAAATGAACGACTCAGACGCAATGATTCAGTCGATCAATGCAAAAGAACGCGTCACTCTGGCCGATGTCGGACTTTTTTCGGACGGGACAGCCGTCAAGTTGGTCGGGGAAGAAACATTTCGCATCGCCAGCGGGCTGGTAGATGAGTTTATGACGGTTGACACCGATGCAGTGTGTGCCGCGATCAAGGATGTGTTTGTTGATACCCGCAGCATTGTTGAACCGGCGGGGGCTTTGGCGGTTGCCGCTATCAAACAATACGTGGCACGCAATAGAACCAAAGGCGAGACTTACGCTGCGATTTTGTGTGGCGCCAACATGAACTTTGACCGCCTGCGCTTCGTCGCGGAGCGTGCTGAAGTGGGTGAGGAGCGCGAGGCGTTGTTTGCGGTCACGATTCCCGAGGAGCGCGGCAGCTTCAAACGATTTTGTGAGCTGATCGGTGAGTTGCCGGGTGGTCCGCGTAACGTCACGGAGTTCAACTACCGCATTAGTGATGCAGCCAGGGCGCATGTCTTTGTCGGCCTGACGACACAGGGTAAGGGTGAGTCGGCCAAGGTTGCTGCCAACTTCAATCGGCACGGATTTGACACTCTTGACTTAACCCATGATGAGCTTGCGAAGGAGCACATCCGGCACATGGTAGGTGGTATCTCCGCACTGGCGGGTGACGAGCGTCTGTTACGGTTTGTGTTTCCCGAGCGCCCCGGCGCACTCATGAAATTCCTCAGTTTGATGCGGCCAGGCTGGAATATCAGCCTGTTCCACTACCGCAATCAAGGCGCTGATTATGGGCGCATACTGGTCGGCCTGCAGGTCCCTAAAGCCGACAACAAGGCGTTTGCCAAGTTTTTGAAAACGGTGGATTACCCTTACGTGGAAGAAACCGACAACCCGGTCTACCGTATGTTCTTGCAGGGATGATGCGTTACGGGACCGTGTTGGTAAACCGCGGCACGGTTTTTTAGCGAATGGAGGGGCACCCCAATGGGTATTTCACTCGACGGCAAACTGGTGGTGGCGATTTCCAGTCGTGCATTGTTTGATTTCGAAGAAGAAAATCAGGTCTTCGAACAAAACGACGATAGGGCCTATATGCGTCTGCAACTGGAGCGGCTGGAAATTCCGGCCAAGCCAGGCGTCGCGTTTTCGTTGGTGAAAAAGTTGCTCGCCTTCAATACCGAGGCAGCACAAAAAGTCGAAGTGGTGATTTTGTCGCGCAACGACCCGGTGAGTGGGTTGCGGGTCATGAAATCGGCCGCCCACTATGCATTACCGATTATTCGATGCGCATTTACGCGGGGCCAAGCACCGTGGCGTTACCTCAAGCCCCTGCGCGCCAATTTGTTTCTCAGCACCCATTTGAGTGACGTCCGTGCGGCCTTAACGGCCGGTGTACCAGCAGCCCAAGTCTACCCTTTGTCAACCCATGCCGGTGACGCGTATCCCAACGAGGTCCGGATCGCTTTTGATGGTGACGCGGTATTGTTCAGCGATGAGGCAGAGCGTGTCTACCAGTCGCATGGGCTCAATGCCTTTCAGCAGCATGAGCTCGACAAGGTGGCCCTGCCTTTGCCAGATGGCCCTTTCAAACCACTGTTGGTAGCCCTGCACCGCTTGCAGCAAGCCGCCACCCCCCATATGCGAATTCGAACTGCATTGGTTACTGCACGCAGCGCGCCGGCCCATGAGCGCGCCATCCGCACTCTCATGGACTGGAACATCGCTGTTGATGAAGCCATGTTCCTGGGGGGGCTGGACAAAGGAGAGTTTTTGCGCGAATTTGAACCTGACTTTTTCTTTGACGATCAAACCGGGCACATCGAGTCTGCCGCGCGTCATGTGCCTTCGGGGCACGTGGTGAGTGGCGTGCGCAACTAGTGGCCCAGGGCTGTGCCCGCCAATTCGGCCACATACCGGGTATGCCCGTTGGCACGCAACACACATGCAGGGCACTCTGCACAGCCATAGCCCCACACGTGGCGATGAACCCGGTCACCCAGATAGCACGTGTGGGTGTGTTCAACGATCAGGTCGACCAGTGGTTGTCCGCCCAGGGCGTGCGCCATGTGCCAGGTCGCCGCCTTGTCGATCCACATCAGCGGGGTTTCTATCAAATAGCGCTTATCCATTCCCAATGAAAGTGCCAGTTGCATTGCTTTCATGGTGTCGTCCCGGCAATCCGGGTAACCGGAAAAGTCAGTCTCGCAGACTCCTGTGACAATCACCGGCAGGTCTCTTCGGTAGGCAACAGCGGCCGCCAGCGTCAGAAACAGCAAATTGCGCCCGGGAACAAAGGTGTTCGGCAGGCCCGAACTCTCCATTTTGAACGCGGTTTCGCGCGTGAGTGAGGTTTCACTTACTGAACCTAATACTGCCAGATCCAGCAAATGGTCCTGTCCTAGCTTGACAGACCACGCCGGAAATTGTTCTCGAATTTTCTGCAGGACTACCACACGCGCGTCGAGTTCGACGCGGTGTCGCTGGCGGTAGTCAAACCCAATGGTTTCAACGCGTTGGTATTGCCGCAGGGCATGGGCCAGGCAGGTCGCAGAATCCTGGCCGCCGGAGAATAAAACAAGGGCGCTGGTGTGCATGGCCCAAATGGTAAGTCAAGTGCCGGGGCACTCAACAACCGTCCTCAGATCGCTTCGTTCTTTTTGATCATATTGGGGTCGTACACCAACACTTCCTTGGCGAAATTGCCAGGGGCATCGGTCGGCGCCACCGTTGCCGGAGGATTGATCTGATTGCTCACTTGCTCCAGCTGAATCGCACTGGCGCTTGCGGTCCACATACTCTTGATGTGGTCCATCAGCACCTGATAAATTGGTTTGGGCGGCGGATTCTCCACCTTTTCAGGTGCGGGGCGGTGAATCGTCCAGTCTTTGGGACTTGTGGCGGCCTCCGAGCCGCGCTTGGCCGGGTCGGACACACTGGTGTAAACCGGCTCGCCTTCGTTCGTCTTGAGCGCAGGGTTGACCATGTCGACTACGCTGGGCACCGGCTGAATGGATGGGTGTGCACTCACCGATGGATTCACCGGGGCAACCGGTATCACCCTGTTTGCCCCAGACGAAGCCATATCTGCGCCGGCTGGCCGCAGATTGGGGTTTCGATCAATGGTAGGCAATTGCATTTTGGTTTGGGCTTTTGGCCCCTCCAGTTACTTTTCTTGGTAGACGTACGATTCTTAACGGCAGATTTAGCCGGTTATTTAGGCCTATTTTTCAAAACTAACAAAAATATATTTTTAAGAAGTCGATGATTCGATCAGTTTGCACCATATCGGTGCATCAACTGGACATGCAACTCATTAAAAAAGCCCTGCCGGAATTGCTCCGGCAGGGCTTTGGATCGGCAACATCGCGCAATTAACACGCGAATTGACTGGCGCAATATTACATGCCCATACCGCCCATGCCACCCATACCGCCCATGCCACCCATGTCTCCGCCGCCCATGCCGCCGCCACCGGACTCAGACTTTGGAGACTCTGCCACCATGCACTCGGTGGTCAGCATCAGGGATGCGACGGATGCTGCGTTTTGCAATGCAGTACGTGTCACCTTGGTGGGGTCCAGGATACCCATTTCGATCATGTCGCCGTAGGTGTCGTTGGCTGCGTTGAAGCCGTAGTTGCCCTTGCCGGCCAACACTGCATTCAC
>CAIQBN010000109.1 GCA_903870065.1 uncultured beta proteobacterium
TGCGGAAAAAGTCGATCGGCTGCATACCAAAATCCCTCAGAAAGTAACTCACCTATTAACGTTTCTTGGGAGAATTGGTGCACCAAAAACATCAAAAAAGCTAGCATTCATGCGGGTTCGCGGGGTTTTGCAGGGGCGACTGATTAGGTGAATTGGAAAACAGGATGCAACCGATTTCCGCGTCTGCCGACATTCTGCATTGACGATTTTGGACAGTTCCCGCAGTTGCGCCCGGTGGCCGCACCAAAGCTGGCGCACATTGCTGGGGCGGCAGGCCCTGCCGATCTGCCTGAGCCTCCGCAACACGTCGCTCCCATCGCCCAATCAGCTGAGGATGCCATGACAGCCAGCGTGAGTGAACTTGCAAAAGACGACGCGTGATGATGGCGGCGGCCTTGGCCAGAGGGGTATCTATTGGCGCCGCCGTGGGCACCGGAATCAGAAAGCAAATGACCACCAGATGCGGCAGCCAGTTCACAGCTCAACTTATCGCCGCCAGATCGAATCGCCCCGGGCCAATGAAATCATCAAACTGGCAAGCGCTTTTTTTGCCCAGGCGGAGCTTGACCGCAAACTCAAGTCTTGATGGACTTTGTGGATAAGCGTCGCTACACCTAGCCGGATCATAATGAACTGATCCATCACTTTGACAGGGGGTCGCAATATGTTTCCATGTTGCACACAGAGCGTCTCGCCCAAGCTGGCATAGAACCCTCGGTCGGCAGACGTGGTGACAGTTACGCCCTGGCCGAAACAATCAATTGGCTGTACAAGACCGAATTGATCCACCGCCGTGCTCCCTGGAAAACGAAGGAGTCACTGGAACTGGCTACCCTTGAATGGTTGTCCTGGTTCAATCACAACCGACTGCTGGAGACCATTGGGTATGTTCCACCAGCCGAGGCTGAGGCAAATTACTACCGCAAACTCGCCGAGAAGACCGAGAAAGCAGATCAACTTTAACTAACCGGCCTCCACGAAACCCGGGGCGATTCAGACATCTGAATCGCAAACGTTGAAATCATGTGTGTTCAAAATGGCAGGTCATCGTCTTCGACGACCCAGGGTACATCACTCGTTTCTGCAAGTCTAGCATCTGCATCCACATACCGATTGACCTGAACCCGGTATCGCAACATGAATTCCGATGTAACCAATTTCAAATACTCATGAATTTCGAAAGCGGCCTCGTCAGAGATTGGACGGGTTTTGCTAAATTGAGGAAATGGAGAGACAAAATTTATCTGGTCATTCATAATTTAACAATCAAAGATTTTTGTCGACGCAGTTTTCATTAGTGAAAATTGCTGGAATCGAGCCGCACCGGCGTATTGCAGCTACGCATCGAGGTTTTGTTCCGCTCTACACGACCACCATGACTGATGGCTGTTCTTCTTTCAGCCGACGGCGCTGTGAAACGAGTTGGCGGCGACATTGACTTATCAAGTCTTGTACTTCGGGGCTGACCTTCTGGTTGGCAAATCCAGAATACTTGTGCACTGAAACAGCACCTTTTTTCATGCCGAACGTAACAGTTGCCAGAGGGTGATGATGGTGCGCTCGCCGCAGCGACACCATGATGAGTTCACCTCTGGCACAGTGCTGCGCATAATTGTTGGCGCAGTGCCGCATGGTTTGTCCCTCTTGCCACACCGACAAGGGGTTGTCCAAAATCACTGCGGACACGTCGACGTTCTTTAGTTTGATCGCGTAGGGTACAGACCAAGACCGGGCGCCCTGGAGTCTTTGCTCATCGAGCATTGCATGCTCCCTGACAGTGCGAACCAGCCATTGGGCACTGGCGCGCCGCAAGGTCGATGCTGGCACCGACTCCAAATGGCTTGATGCCCAGTTAAAAATGGAATGGGCGTGCTCTTGCAGCAGTTCTCTCTCCTCTTTGTCGGCTTTGATCCACAAGTGCCCAAACCGTTTACAAAGGGGAAACTGATCATTGAGCCGATTCGCATACTTGGTTCTCGGTCCATTTGGGTTGCCACCCAGTTGCACTAGCGCATGTAAGCCGACAGCGGGAACCAGTTGGGCCGTCCCGAAGGCTTGTGCCATCAGCAAAATCTCAATGGCGGCCATGCTTGTGGTTTGACGATCAAGGTCAAAATAGTCCAGGAATGACTCAATCCAGCCGGTTCCAACGCGATGCAGCAGCCTCCACATCGCTGGACGTACACCATGGTCTGCCAGCAACCGCTTCATTTGTTCCGCTACTTCGCCAGACTCCTCAAGTTCGGGAGCCAGAAGCTCATACAGCGGAACCAGCCCTGGGGCCTCACTCGCCAGGCGAACTAAACGCGTTCGATCCTGCAGGACGCGGTTGTATTGCTGCAAGGGAACTGGACTGTGTGGCAAAACACTGGGTTTGATTTGGCGCGCACTGGCAAGGACTTGGGGGTCAAGCGCCAATGCTTGTTCAACGTGCTGACGTACCCGAGACTGGTTGTACTCTGTCCCGAAGATCCTGAGCATCTCGCCGGTGGCCCACGCAGCGTAAGCCTTGCATCGATCGGCTTTACCTGGATGCATGGCTTGATGGCTGCGCAGAAACCCTTCGGTATGACCCGTAATCCACTGGGACTGGTAGGGAGAGCCTTCAGCGACGACCGTTCGGTCCGGCATCGCAGTCAATGCAGGAAGATCTGCTGTGTTGAAGCTCCAACGCCAAGCGTGAACCACGCCGAGATCGTCAAAGTCAAAGATCGTATTGCCCAGGACCTGGACTCGGCGGTGTCCCTTGCGGACTTCGGTCTGGGTTGGTTCATCCATCGCCTGGCAGAGGCGCGCATGCCAAGCATTGAGCAAGGACGGACAGTGGACGGCGACCAATTCCGCTGGAGGGTTCCCGATCTGGCGGATGGCCCTGCTGGTTTCGTCAATTGCCACGCTCGAGAAGTCAATGGCCGACTGCAGACGGGTGAAGCTCTTATCAATTTGGTACATGATCTATTGCTCCAAAAAGCGAAACAAAAGATGGATCGACTCAACCAAAGATGGCGGCGTGAAGGCGAGCGGTTTCGCGGTGCAGCGCCAGGATGGGTTCACGTCTTTGGGCTTCGGTGTCGCCGCCGGTCACTTGGTAGCCACCTGCCA
>CAIQBN010000110.1 GCA_903870065.1 uncultured beta proteobacterium
AATGGTGCAACCCATGGTTATGCGATCAATGGCGGATTCCCGCCTTACACAGTGACCAGTGATGACGTTAGCGTGGTTCGCGCTACCATTAGCGGATCGGCGCTGGCGGTTAGCGCGGTTGGCGGTGGTAGGGCAAACTTGACCATCAAGGACTCTATCGGTACTAGCACGATTGCATTGGCTGTGACTGTCGGATCGTCCACCAGTCTTTTTGTGACGGCGCCCAACAATGTGAATGTCTCACCAGGTACGACTGCAACTTACTTCATCACTGGCGGAACGGCACCTTATAGCGTGGTCAGCAGTGATGATCGTATTGTTAGGACCAGTATCGCGGGTTCCGCCGTGACTGTCACCGCAGTATCTGTCGGGAATGGTTCAATACAAATCAAGGATGCTGCGGGTATCACTTTATCGTTTACCGTTACCGTTGGAGGTGGCGCGAAGTTCTTCATCAATGCACCTGCCACGGTTACGATGTCTCCTGGTACATCGGCAAACTACTCCATTAGCGGCGGCACCGCTCCGTTTAGCGTGGTCAGCGACGACGCACGTGTTGTTAGCGGAAGCGTTACTGGTTCAACACTAAACGTTGCAGCCCTGTCTGTTGGAAGTGGCTCGTTGCAAATCGCAGATGCTTCCGGTAGCGTTCTGAAGTTGGGCGTCACCGTTGCTGCACCTACCAAGTTTTTCATTAATGCCCCTGGCGCAGTTGTCATGTCCCCTGGCACTTCAGCGGCCTATGTTTTGGCAGGTGGCGCGACGCCTTACAGTGTCATCAGCAGCGATGCTCGTGTTGCCAGCGCGAGTATCGTTGGTACAACATTGACGGTCTCGGCACTGACAACAGGTGCCGCAACACTGCAAATCAATGATGCCATTGGCTCGCCATTGACCCTTGGAGTGACCGTTTCTGCGCCAGTGGGCGGGGCAGCGAGTCAGGATCCAGTTCTGAAGTTACCATTGTTAAAGGATGCGTCCGGGGCAGTAACGAATTCTTTGAGTGCGTCAGGAAACACGCTGCTCACTGTGACGCTCACAGATCCCAGTGGTTTTGGAATTCCGAACCAGGTGATTGACGTGACTGGCGACGCGACTCAGGTGATCTTCCCTGAAGGCAGTGCGGGCCTGACCAATTCTCTTGGAGTCGCGACAATCAAAGTGGCGCGAGCCTCCCTGCTGGCCAGTGGCGCTGGGGCACTGACACTGACTTACAGCTACAAGGTGGGTTCCTTTACCACCTATCCTAACGGCATGGCACCCCCTGCTGCAAACAAGGTGATTACCACCTTCATCGGCTACCAGCTATCAGCTTCCAATATTACATTGACCAATTTGGACATAGGCGCGACTACTTTACCCGCCTATGGCACACGTCAGGTGTCTGTTCAGGCCAACATCAACGGTGTACCGGCGACTGGCACCCAAGTACAAATCAACTTTGCAGCTACCTGCGGACAAATCTCGCCGGTAACGGCCGCAACCAACAGTAGTGGCATTGCAACCGTGAGTTATACCGCCACCGATGCTGTGGGGACGGTAGGCAGCACGCTTGGTTGTAGCGGCAAGTCGGTTGAAATATCGGCAAGCACTGTTGGAGCAACGGTTGTTACAAAAACATTAAATGTTCTGGCGGCTCCCGCCACCAATCTGAGTTTTGTCAGCGCCACGCCCACAAGAATTTATCTGGATGGCGCGGGCGGTCCAACGCAGTCCATTGTGGTATTCAAGTTGGTCAATGCACGGGATGAAGCCATCTTAGGGCAAGACGTTACCTTGACTCTGAAGACGCTGAACGGCGGCATACCCAAGGCATCAATTGGAAGCGTGGGAAGTCTCGCTGCTGTCAGGCTGACGACCGATGGTCTGGGCCGGGTCTCAGTTCCCGTCTTCTCGGGCACCGTACCGACCAATGTCATTGTGAATGCTGCTTTGGTGTCCAATGCACTAGTGCAAACAGACTCCGCAACGCTGACAATTGCGTCCGGCCGTCCAGCGCAACTAAGAGTCAGTTTGGCCATCAAAGACCGGGCTATCCGGGGATTCAACTTTGATGGCGGTGAGACAACCGTCACACTATCGCTGGCTGATCGGCAAGGTAACCCAGTGCCGGATGGAACTGCCATCAACTTTGTGACCGAAGGTGGCGTCATGATTCCACCCGTTTGCAATACGGGTGTTGCCCCTGGCGTGCCGGGTGATTCGCAGTGCACCGTAAAAATTCGCACTCAAAATCCTCGGCCCGCCAATGGCTTGGTCAGCATTTTGGCATATGCCTCAGGCGAAGAGGATTTTGTTGACGCCAATTTCAACAACGTGTACGACTGTGGCGAGACGTATACCGACTTGGGAACAGCTTACCGCGATGATTCGCAAACTGCGTTGGGGACTGTGAACGCATTTGTGACTGGTGCTTTTTCTGTACCACGTGTTGCGTCACCCAGCGCTTGTGCAACCGGCAATACACCATCTCCATCAACCGGAGACGGGGTGTGGGGAGCAGCTGATGTGCGTATGCAAACGACGATCGTATTTTCGACTGATGATCTGACCATGGCCGCCCCCACTTGGTTTAGCGCTGCTGACGCATCGTGGACTGGGCAGGCTATTACGACCCAACTCAGTGTTTTGATTCAAGACCTGAATGGAAACAGCGTGCCTTCTGGAAGCACAATTGCCGTCGCTGCGACAGACGCATCCTTAAAATTCCCAGTAACTTTTGACACATCTATACCACCGGCACCATCATACGGGACGTGTGCTGTGACCGGACAATCACATGTTGCCGTGCCAAACACCCTGTCCCCATTGCCGTTAAGCGTGTATCTGAAAGAGTGTGTTACGGGCGATCAGGTCAAGATTACGGTGACAACGCCAGCCGGCGTTAAGGCAATTACCTTTGCAGTGCCTTAAAGGCAAGGTCCGGCCGTACCCGTCTTGATCTCCCTCGTCGGACTCCCAGGCTCCGGCAAGTCGACCGTCGGGCGACAACTCGCTCGACGGCTCCAGCTTCCGTTCTTTGACTCTGACCATGTCATCGAAGAGCGGCTGGGTTACTCCATTCGTGAAGCCTTTGCACGTGATGGTGAGAATAGCTTTCGTGATCTCGAAGAGTCAGTCTTGGATGAGCTCTCGCAACTTTCCCGCGCGGTGCTGTCCACTGGTGGAGGAGCAGTTTTGCGTTCGAGAACCCGCCAGCGCTTGCACGAACGCGGCAAAGTGGTTTACTTGAACTCGACACCGGAGGAAATAGTTCGACGCTTGCGACATGATGTCAATCGCCCCTTGCTGCAGGTTGCAGATCCGCTGGCTCGTTTGCGTGAGCTCTACGCAACGCGTGATCCGTTGTACCGTGAGGTAGCG
>CAIQBN010000111.1 GCA_903870065.1 uncultured beta proteobacterium
AAGCGGCACGCCTTGGCGATGCGCCACTTCGGCGATGGCGGAGATGTCGGTCACACGCCCTTGAGGGTTGCTGATGGACTCAATAAACACAGCCTTGGTTTTGTCGTCAATCAAGGTCTCCAGAGCAGTCAAGTCGGCAGTGTCAACAAACCTCACCTCAATGCCAGACAGCGGAAAGGTGTGCGCAAACAAGTTGTAAGTGCCACCATAGAGCGCGCTGCTGGCCACGATGTTGTCGCCGACTTCGGAAATCGTTTGAATCGCATAGGTGACAGCCGCCGAACCCGAAGCCAGCGCGAGCGCCGCAATACCACCCTCCAGCGCAGCCAGGCGCTGCTCCAGCACGTCGTTGGTCGGATTCATGATACGCGTGTAAATGTTGCCAGGAACCTTCAGATCAAACAGGTCGGCACCATGCTGCGCGCTGTCAAAGGCATAGGCCACAGTTTGGTAGATTGGCACGGCCACCGCTTTGGTAGTGGGATCGGGCGAGTAACCGGAGTGAACGGATTTGGTTTCGAATTTCCAGGATGTGGACATGATGGGTTCCTTCTTAAATCTGATAAAAGCTAATTTTTTGGTAGCTGCGGGGGCCTTATTTATTTGCCCTATTCGCATATATGCTCGGCACGTTTGGGCACGCCTGGTGCCATTTCAGTTAGGTTGTTACGGACCGCCACATCGCGACACGCTAGGGTAAACCCCAAGTGCTGGCGGTCACTGCCAGCAACTGAGCAACTGCCAGCCTGGCTGCTGCTCGCGTTGGACGATCGATTGGCATTTATTTGCTCCCTGAATGTGTGGCCTATTCTATTTGCTGGTGTAAATCTGGTCAAAAGTGCCCCCGTCAGCAAAAAACTCCTTGGCAACTTTGGTCCAACCACCAAAGGCATCGTCGATGGTGAATAGCGTCAGCTTGGGGAATGCGCTGGCATATTTGGTTTTGGCTTTCTCCGAGATCGGGCGGTAGAGGTTTTTGCCAATGATGTCTTGCGCTTCTTCAGAGGAAAGTAGGTTAAATGACCTTAACAGATTGGATGTCAGTACATGGATGCCATGCTGAGGGCCATTAACGGCGAATTTTGACTGGCACCAGAGGGCACCTTGCCGTCTGGCACGACAGCCAGCCTCCTGGCTTAAGAGAGCTCTGTCCGACGCCACAGGCGTTGTCAGCGGACTGTTGACAGGCGCCTGGTCAATGCAAGTTGAGCGCTCACTTGCCGTCGTCGGCAAAACGTTCTAGCTGTCTCGCCGACTAAATGAGCGCAGCAACGTCGCAAACAACTGATTCGGGGTGAAGGGTTTGATCAGGAAGTCATTCATTCCCGCCTCCAAGCACTTCGCCTTGTCCTCAGCAAAGGCGTTCGCGGTCATGGCAATGATTGGTGTGTCCTTGTATCGGGGAAGCTGACGTATCTGTCGGGTCGCCTCGACCCCGTTCAGTTTCGGCATCTGCATATCCATGAAGATGGCCGCGTAGTCGTTCTTCTGTGCAATTGCGACGGCCTCTAAGCCATCCTCTGCCGTGTCCGCTACAAGGCCAACGAACTCGAGCTGCATCAAAGCGACTTCCCGGTTGATCGGCTCGTCGTCCACCACCAGAATGCGCTGGCCGGAGTAGCGGCGCCGAATCTCTGCTTCGGCATTGACTGCTGTTTCCGT
>CAIQBN010000112.1 GCA_903870065.1 uncultured beta proteobacterium
CAGTTGGGCGAATTTTTGATGGCTATCGGTGGAAATGGAGAGGGACCGGGGAACTTTCACCTGCCGGCCGGTGTCTGGACAGATACCCGTAACCGCATATACGTAGCCGACACTTTAAATAGCCGCGTTTCGGTTTTTCAATTCTTAGGTGGAGACAGTGAGAATCCGAATGAATAAGCACTGGATCACCGCAATTCTCGTTCTGGCCTGCACCTTGGTTGGCGGTGACTTGTTTGCAGGGCGCGAATCCAAAATTAGTGCCACCAAACACAACTTGTCGTCAACAGGTCCCGGCACTACCAAATCCACCACCGAGGATCAAATTTGTGTCTTTTGCCACACGCCACATGGGGCGGACACTACCAAGGGACCCGCGCCACTGTGGAACAAAACCCTGTCTGGCGCAACCTATACGGTTTACGACTCGGCGTCACTGGACGCCGCTGTGGTTCAGGGCGTCGGTGACACGCGCCAGCCGTTGGGTAGTTCCAAACTGTGCCTGTCTTGTCACGATGGTGTCATGGCGCTCGGAAGCGTGCGGGTTCTGCGAGGGAAAGACAATGTGGTCATTGGTGGTGGCACCAACGTAACCATGCCAGCCGGCAGTGGTGCCACGACCGGGTTTACCCGTCTCCTGGGTACAGACCTATCCAATGACCACCCCGTTTCAGTGACATACAACGACACGTTAGCAACCAGGGACGGCGAGTTGCGTTCGCCCACCATGTCGACCGGGCTCAAAGGGCAAGTCTTGAACCGGTGGGGCACCGTGTTTGGCGCGCGCCAGTCGCTCGACAGCTACAAACCGTTGCTACCACTCGAACCACTGGGCGCGGGAAGCGCTGGTCAGGTGCAGTGCACCACATGCCATGACCCCCACATCCGCGAAACCAACTCTGGAACCACCGGAACGGGGGAGGGAAACATCAAGTTTTTGCGTACCAACCGCTTCCAGCGCGACCAGCCAACCTCAACTTACAGCGCTACCAATGACATCGTTTGTCTGGCATGCCACGACAAGGGTGCCGGTGGAAACAGTTGGGCGTACTCGGCCCACGCTAACAAGCAAGTCGCTACGCAGACCTATACATCGGCCGCCGCCACCACACGTGAGTTTCCAAAGACGGGTGACACCGGCATTACCGCCGATTTGCCGGTTTGGAGAGCAGCCTGTTTGAACTGTCACGATACGCATACCGCTGCGGGCGCCCGCCGCCTTACGCGCGAGGGTGTGAGTGGTGGCGTGTCTGCCATTGAGCAGACGTGTTATCAGTGCCACTCTAGCACTGGCATCGTCACACCATTGACCAAAGTCCCAGACATCAAAACCGACTTCACCACTGCGGGCAACAAACGCATGCCGATCGCGAACGCAACGGAAGTGCACGATATCGGAGGGAATTTCAACGATGCCACCTTTAACAACTGCACGACGGTTGACAACGTGTGTGGCAAAGATGGAATTGAAAGCCGTGCAAACCTTGGCCTGACTGACCTCACGAAACGGCATGCCGAATGCCCTGATTGCCACAATCCGCATCGGGTGGTGAAGTTCAAAGACTTTCGTGGAGTCAATGGAACCGGAGATATAACTGGAGCGCCCGACGCGTCTGGCACGCACCCCCATACCGATACTGCGGTGAATCACACGAATATTGCGTCCGGTGTGCTCAGAGGCGCTTGGGGAGTGGAGCCGTCCTATGGCAGCGCCACCTCGTTTCAGACGATGCCCTCTGGATTCACAGTCAAACGGGGGGATCCTGGCGCGAACCCCAGTGCGGCTGTGGGGCAACCCTATGTCACGAGGGAATACCAGATTTGTATGAAGTGCCACTCGAACTACGCCTATTCTGATACCGACATTTACCCCAACAGCACCAGTCGTCCGCAGTTGGGGGGGGCGAATCTGACGGCGCAGAACGCCAGTGGGCACTCCAATTTCACCAGCTATACCAACCAGGCTAAAGAGTTTCAGGCGCCAACCGACCATAAAGGCGAGACGGTGGGAACCAGCGGTTCAGGGTCCGCTGCGGCCTACGAAGGGACGGGGAAATACAATCATCGGTCATGGCATCCGGTCATGGACGCCACGGGAAGAACGACCACCATACGGGGAATCAGCAGCGGCAACCCCTGGCGTGCACCTTGGAGCAACCAAGTGGGTGCCAATACGATGTATTGCACCGATTGCCATGGCTCCAATGTCACCTCATCGACCTCCGTCATTCCAGACGGTGGCGAGGATGGTTTTCCTTGGGGCCCTCATGGATCAAGTAACAATTTCCTGCTGAAAGGTAACTACGATCAGAATACGGGGAATGCTAACACCACGGATTTGTGTTTTAAATGCCACAATCCTTCCGTTTATCGGTCCACCACGCAATCAGGCGATGGAAGCAGTGCCACCTCGGGCTTTAGTGGATCCAAGGGTAATAACCTTCATGGCGTGCATGGCAAGCGGATCAATAAGGTGATCAAATGCAACTGGTGCCATGTGGCCGTACCACACGGTTGGAAGAACAAAGCCTTACTTGCAAACTTGCTTGATCTTGGCCCCGAAGTTGGGGTGACGGCTGGCACCGTGGCTCCCAATGGCCCCTACAACAATGGCCCATACTACCGCAATGCCTATGTAAAGATTTCGACCTTTGCGCAAAGCAATAAGTGGGAACCTTCCAACTGTAGCGGATTGCAATGGATGAAGGACAATTGC
>CAIQBN010000113.1 GCA_903870065.1 uncultured beta proteobacterium
AAATCGACCAGCGAATCCATCAGTGCCTGCGCCTTGACCGAATGGTCGCCGCCAAAGTTGCACACATACACATCGATCGTCACGCCAGCCTGTTCCGGCCAGGTGTGCACGCACAGATGCGACTCGGCCAGCAGCACGGTCGCGGTCACACCACCCGGTCCATGGTCGGTACTGGGGAAAGTGTGGGCCAGTTGATTCACCGCTTGAAGACCGGCAGCGCCCACTTCCATCTGACAGCGATCCAGCAAGCGCGCAGCATCGGTCAGCCATGCGCTTTCGCAAAGACAATGACTGAGATCGGCGGTAAGGTGCAGGCCTTGCATAACCGCGACTGTAGATTATTTTGGGTGGTCAGCCCGGCCCGGTAAAATGCCGGGTTTACCCCAGCCAACCATTCACCGGAGTCGCCCAGCCCATGGCCAGCATGCAAAACACCCAACAAATGGCCAATGCCATTCGCGCCCTTGCCATGGATGCCGTTCAGGCCGCCAACTCCGGTCACCCGGGTGCACCCATGGGCATGGCAGATATGGCAGTGGCGTTGTGGGGGCAGCATCTGAGCCACAACCCGACCAACCCTAACTGGTTGAACCGTGACCGCTTTGTACTCTCCAACGGCCATGGCTCGATGCTGATTTACGCCCTGCTGCATCTCACGGGCTACAAATTACCGATCGGTGAGCTGAAAAATTTCCGCACCCTGCACAGCAAGACCGCCGGTCACCCTGAAGTGGGTGTCACACCAGGTGTTGAAACCACGACCGGCCCGTTGGGTCAGGGCATCACCAATGCGGTTGGCATGGCGCTGGCCGAGAAGTTGTTGGCCAGCGAATTCAACCGCAAAGTCGGCGATGTTGAGCACACGATCGTCGACCACCACACCTATGTATTCATGGGCGACGGGTGCCTGATGGAAGGTATCAGCCATGAAGCTGCCGCACTGGCGGGCGCCTGGAAACTGGGCAAACTGATCGCCCTGTATGACGACAACGGCATCTCCATTGACGGCCAGGTCGCGCCCTGGTTCATCGACAACACGGCGCAGCGTTTTGTGGCCTACGGCTGGAACGTGATTGGCCCGGTCAATGGCAACGACGCACAGGCCGTCAGCGCCGCATTGACCGAAGCCAAGCAGCCCGGTGACCGCCCCACCCTGATCATCTGCAAGACAGCCATCGGCTTTGGCTCACCCAACCGCGCCAACACCGCCAAGGCCCATGGCGAGCCACTGGGAGCGGAAGAAATCAAGCTCACCCGTGAGGCCATCGGCTGGAGCCACGCACCCTTCGTCATTCCCAAAGAGGTGTATGCCGATTGGGACGCAAAAGCTGCGGGCAAAGCGGCCGAGCAGGCCTGGAAAGAGAAATTTGCCGCCTACCAGGCCGCCTTTCCGGCCCAGGCCAAAGAGCTGCTGCGCCGCATGAAGGGCGAGCTGCCCAAAAACTTTGTCCAAACCGCCGTCGACACGGTTATTGCCGCCCACCAAAAGGCCGAAACAGTGGCCAGCCGCAAGGCCTCGCAACTGGCGCTCGAAGCATTCACTGCAGCCATCCCCGAGTTGCTGGGCGGGTCGGCCGACCTGACCGGCTCCAACCTCACCAACACCAAGAGCACGCCCAATCTGCGTTTTGACATGAACGGGGGCGTGGTCAAAAACGAGGCGGGTCAGGGTGGGCGCCATATCAACTACGGCGTGCGCGAATTCGGCATGGCCGCCATCATGAACGGTGTGGCGCTGCACGGCGGCTTCATCCCCTACGGCGGCACCTTCCTCACATTCAGCGATTACAGCCGCAATGCCATCCGCATGGCGGCGCTGATGAAGCAGCGCGTGATCCACGTCTTCACCCACGACTCCATCGGCCTGGGTGAAGACGGCCCCACACACCAGTCCATTGAGCATGCGGCGTCCCTGCGTCTCATCCCCAATCTGGATGTATGGCGCCCGGGTGATACGGCTGAAACCGCAGTTGCTTGGACCGTTGCATTGCAAAACAAGGCCAAGCCCACGGCTTTGCTCCTGAGCCGCCAGAACATCAGCTACGCGCCCAAGGCCGAGTCGGCTCTGGCGCCCGATGCCTGCGGCCTGGACGCCATCAGCAAGGGTGCCTACGTTCTGGCCGAGCCCATTGAGGTGGGTCTGAAGAAGAAGCCGCAGGCAGTCATCATTGCCACGGGTTCGGAAGTACAACTGGCCCTGCATGCCCAAAAGCTGCTGGCCGAGCGCAAAATTGCAGTGCGGGTGGTCTCCATGCCGTCCACCACTACGTTCGATCTGCAAAGCACCGAATACAACTCGTCGGTCTTGCCGGCGGGCCTGCCCCGGGTGGCGGTTGAAATGGGCTCCACCGGTGGCTGGTGGAAATATGGCACGGCCGCGGTGGTGGGAATTGACACCTATGGTGAGTCGGCTCCGGCCCCGGTATTGTTCAAACATTTTGGGTTCACCCCTGAGAACGTGGCCGATACTGTGGAGTCGGTGTTGACCCGCAAGAAATGACGAGGCAAAAGTAGGTTTTGTTGAGGTTAGGTTGGTTTTTCAGTTTTTATTTACGAAAGAAGCATATGACTATCAAGATCGGCATCAACGGCTTCGGCCGCATCGGACGCAACGTGCTGCGCTCAGCAATCCAGAATTTTTCTGACATTGAAGTCGTTGCAATTAACGACCTGCTAGAGCCCAACTACCTGGCCTACATGCTGCAATACGACAGCGTGCACGGCCGCTTCAAGGGCACAGTCAGTGTCGAGGGCAACACCCTCGTCGTGAACGGCAAGAAGATCCGCCTGACGCAAGAAAAAGATCCGACCAACCTGAAGTGGAATGAAGTCGGTGCCGACATCGTGATTGAGTCGACGGGCATTTTCCTGGACAAAGCGGGTGGCGAAAAGCACTTGGCGGCAGGCGCCAAGAAAGTTATTTTCTCCGCTCCCTCAAAAGACGACACTCCGATGTTTGTGTTTGGTGTGAATGACAACACCTATGCCGGCCAGACCATCATTTCCAACGCGTCCTGCACCACCAACTGCCTGGCGCCCGTAGCCAAGGTGTTGCACGACAAGTGGGGCATCAAGCGCGGCCTGATGACCACTGTGCATGCTGCCACTGCCACGCAGAAGACTGTGGACGGTCCTTCCAACAAAGACTGGCGCGGCGGGCGCGGCATTCTCGAAAATATCATTCCCTCCAGCACGGGTGCGGCCAAGGCGGTTGGTGTGGTGATCCCCTCGCTGAACAAAAAGCTCACAGGCATGTCGTTCCGCGTGCCTACCAGCGATGTGTCGGTGGTTGACCTGACTTGCGAACTCAATACCGAAGCCACTCTCAAGGAAATCTGCGCCGAAATGAAGGCCCAGAGCGAGGGCGCCTTGAAGGGCGTGCTCGGCTACACCGAAGACAAGGTGGTTGCCACTGACTTCCGTGGCGAGACCTGCACCAGCGTGTTTGACGCTGACGCCAGCATCGCGCTGGACGGGACGTTCGTGAAGATCGTCGCCTGGTACGACAACGAGTGGGGTTACTCCAACAAGTGCCTGGACATGGTGCGCGTCGTCGCCAAGTAGCCGCATTCCGGATGGCTCAAGTTGATGACTTGAGCCTTTTTTCCAAATGTGCTCGGCCATCGGGTGTTGCCATGATCACGAGCACTAAACCTGCCTTCACCACATGGTCATCGGGTGGGTTGAAGACCCATTTGCCCTGTTCATGGGTGGCCATCAGCAAATAGTCCCCGGACTTGGGCACCAGTTTTGACAGCGGTGTATTGACAAAGGTGGCCGGAACCACCAATTCCTCAACCCGCAGTCCGTCGTCGCTGCGCAACATCTGATCCATGAAACTGACAACATGGGGGCGCACCATGGCGGACGCGATGCGCATGCCCCCGGTGAAGTCAGGGGAGACAATTTCATCTGCGCCAGCGCGCCTGGCTTTATTGGTATTGCGGATGTCATGCACCCGCACCACCACCCGCGCCTTGGGGTTGAGCAGCTTGACCGACAGCGCGATCATCAAGTTGTGGCTGTCGTCACCGGTCACTGCGAACACACCCGCCGCATCGCTCAGGCCTGCCTTGCGCAATGCCTCATCGTCGGTCGCATCTTCATGCAAATGCAGTGATCGCGGGTGGCGCTCCAGCCAGATGTCCAGCACACTGCGATCGGTCTCTATGACCACAAACTTGCGCCGGGTTTTAAGCATTTCATCTGCCACATTCGACCCCACCCGACCAATGCCGCAAACGATATAGTGCCCCGTGAGTGCAGCGATTTCCTTTTCCATGCGTTTCTTCCTCAGTTCGGAGTTCAAGTCGGAATCAATCAGCAGGGCCACCATGGTTGAAAACAGGTAGCTTAGTGTGGCAATGCCGATCGTGGCAATAAACACCGTAAACAGGCGGCCTTCGGGGTGATTGCTCAGGTCGACCGTCTCGCCGTAGCCGATGGTGGCGATGGTGATAAATGTGAAGTAAAAACTGTCAATCCAGGTGGCGCTCGGGGCGCCAATCTGGTGGTACACCACGGTCCCGGTCGTAGTGATCAACAGGATCAATGCAACACCATACAGCAAGCCCTTGAAGTGCCTGCTGCGAAGGATTTTTTTAAGCCCCGGTCGCCCTAGCATCGTACCTCAGCCAATTTTTCAGGATTCTTTGATTGCCGGTTTAACCGGCGTTGAATTGGTCCGCATTCTTGCCCTTGAACGGAGCGTAGAAGGCCTTGATGGCGGCCATGTCGGCTTCAATGTTGCCGGTGGGCTGGAATACCGGCCCCAGGCCGCTGATCTTGCGTTCGTAGTCCATATAGGCCATGACGATCGGGACCTGCGCGCCCAGCGCAATGTAATAAAAGCCGGTCTTCCAGTAGCGCGTCTTGTTGCGGGTGCCCTCGGGTGGCACAACCAGTTGCACCGGGCCGCTGGCTGCCTTCATGGCCTCAACCGAAGCGGCCACCAGGTTATTGGATGTCTCGCGGGAAACCGGTATGCCGCCCAGCCACATCATCAGGTGGCGAAACGGAAAGCCAAACAGTTGGCGTTTACCCATCCAGTAGACATTGAGACGCAGCGCAAAGGCCACCATCAATGTGTAAGGGAGGTCCCAGTTGCTGGTATGGGGTGCGGCGATCAGCACGCACTTCTGGCCATTGGCGGGTAACTGTCCTTCAACCTTCCAGCCGGCAAGTTTCAGAAAACCGATGGACAGGACGCGCAACAGAGAGTTAACGACAGGCGTGTCAAAAATGGTGAGGTGCATGAGCGAGTCGCTTTGAAGGTGATGCGTCGCGGACGATTGTCGCCGTATTATTCCTGTGTCCGTCCAGGTTTTTGCAGTGCATGCTGCGGCTGTCGACGGCATCAACCGGAGAACCTAGTGAAGAAAATCGAGTGCCCCTGCGGCAGCGGTCTTCCATTGGCGCAGTGTTGCGGGCAGTGGCATGCGGGACTATCGCTTGGTGTGCATGCACCAACCCCGCAGGCGCTGATGCGCTCACGTTACAGCGCCTATGCGCTCGGCTTGATCGACTACCTTTTGGCCACCTGGCATCCCGCCACCTCGCCTGGTGAACTGGAGCTTGCACCGATCAAGTGGCTGGGGCTGGAAGTGCGCCATGCTGACAGTGCCGGGGACGCGGGGGTGGTGGAATTTGTGGCGCGCTGCCGGGTGAATGGCCGGGGCGAACGCATGCACGAGACCAGCCGCTTCCTTCGCGAAGGTGGACGCTGGTACTACATTGACGGGCAGGCGCCCGAGGGTGCTGACTGATTCGCCGTCAAAGGATCGGCCGGTGTAGGCTCAGTCCGACAGGTGTTTGCCCACGATGCCTGCGAGTTCAAACATCGTGATCTGGGGCTTGCCGAACACCGCCAGCAGTTTGGCATCGGCATTGATGGCGCGCTTGTTGGCAGTGTCTTGCAGTCCCTGGGCTTTGATGTAGTCCCACAGTTTTTTGATCACCTCGGTGCGGGCCACCGGCGCCGACCCGATGACGCCAGCCAATGCGGTGCTCGGTTGCTTGCCACTGGCCGCCGTGGTTTTGCGGGGCGCTTTGACCTTGGTTGTTGCGGTGCTTGATGCCGCTGCGGTGCCAGTCGTCTTCTTTGCAGCAGTATTCTTGGCACTAGCCCTCGTCGTTGTTGCCTTGGTAGCTACTGATTTTGTAGCAATTGCTGACTTGGCGGCAGTCTTGCGCGGCGGAAATTTACTGGGTGCAAACTCGAAGTTGACCTTGCCGGCCTCGGCATCCCAAACCAACATGGCTTTGAAGGGGCGGCCATTCTTATTTGAGATGAATTTTTCGAGCATGTCGGTCTTACCAGACCCCAACAGTTTGCTCATCTGCTCACGCGCTACTGGCTGCTGCAGGATGACCTGACCGCTCTTGAAGTTACAAGTTGGAGTGGGTTGACTCAACGTCGGTGCAGATCTTTCGCACACGTAATTCGATCCCCGCTCAAACACATTGCCGCCACATTTCGGACAGACGCCTAAGGACTCTTGAGAGGAAAAGTCAATCAGTTCACCTGTTTCTCCCTCCTTGTTGTCATCCCCGAATGGGAACCTGAGTTTGAAATTTTTGCTGTCTTCATCAAATCTGAGAAAAATCTCTGCGGTGAATGGAAATCCTTTCTTTGATCGAAAACCAGTTAAAGGCCCGATTTGCCTGTCGTGAAGAAACTGCTCAACTTCGGCAACGTCAAAGGTCCGGCCCGATGGCGTCTTGCCGAAGGAGAAACCGCAACCGTCCTCTGTGCCGGTCTTGCCGGTGCAGGTGAAGCGGCGGTAGTTTTCCTTGACGATGCCTCCGCAGTTGGGGCAAGCCGCATGAAGCGTGGCGTAGTCGCCGGGAATGGTGTCGCGGTCGTATTCCTTGGCCTTTTTGACCATGCGTTCGGTCATCGCGGCAATCTCGGCCATGAAGGACGTGCGGCTAAGTTTGCCGTGCTCCATCTGCGCCAGCTTGTATTCCCACTCGCCGGTCAGCTCGGCCTTGGTCAGCTCTTCAACGTCCAGGCCCCTCAGCAGGGTCATGAGTTGAATTGCCTTGGCAGTGGGGATCAACTCGCGCCCTCCGCGCAGCATATATTCCTGCGCGATCAAGTTTTCAATAATGGTGGAGCGGGTGGCTGGGGTGCCCAGGCCTTTTTCCTGCATGGCTTCGCGGAGTTCGTCGTCTTCCACGGTCTTGCCCGCGCCCTCCATGGCGCCCAGCAGCGTGGCTTCGGAGTAGCGGGCCGGGGGCTTGGTCTTAAGGCCTTTTGGGTCCACGGTTTCAGTCTTAACTTTCTCGCCAGGCTGGACGGGAACGAGGCTCTGGCCCTTGTCGCCGTCTTTGGCATCGGCCACTTCGTCGGCGGCTTCCTTGCCATAAATCGCCAGCCAGCCCGGTTTGACCAGCACCTTGCCTTCGGTCTTGAAGTTGTGGCTCGTGCCCGTTGTGGGGGTCACCGTGGTGATTCGGGTGGTGACCTGGTATTCGGCACTGGGGAAAAACACCGCCATGAAGCGACGCACCACCAAATCGTAAAGTTTCTGCTCTGCTTCTGATAGTCCGCTAGGCGCTTGCAGCGTGGGGATGATGGCAAAGTGATCACTCACCTTGCTGTTGTCAAAAACGCGTTTGC
>CAIQBN010000114.1 GCA_903870065.1 uncultured beta proteobacterium
GACACCAAACAGCGCCAAAATGAACGGAATGTTGCTGGCCCTGGATAGCAGCATGGGCCGCACAATGTTGTCAATCCAGGACACCACCAATACACCCCATAACAACAGCCCAATGCCGGCGGTCGTCTGACCGGTAAACAAAAGCCACAACGCTGCCGTGCCCCAGACCAGAGGCGTTCCAAAAGGCACTAGCGCCACCAGCACCGTGACGGCAGCGAGGGTTGCAGGTGCCGGCAGACCTGCAACCCAATAGCCCAACCCCGCCACAAGTCCTTGCACCAGCGCCGTCAATACGATGCCGTAGACCACTGCCCGGGTTGTGTTGGCCACGGCGTTCACATACCCTTGGGCACGCTCGCGCAGCAAGCTTTCCAATACGGTGCGCGCCTGGAAAACCAGGCTGACACCATGCAAATAGACAAAAAACAAAGTCAACAGGGAAAAGCCCAGCTTCAAAATATTCTTGCCAACCCCGCCGACAAACACCCAGGTCTCGGTATCCGCCTTGCCAAGCCAGGATTTCAGTTCACTCTTCCAGCGCAAGGGTTCGCCCAGAACGGCATTCAACCAAGCGGCCAGGTCCGGTCCGATAATGGGCAGCGAACCGACAAAGTCCGGGGGGTGGAGTCGCCCTGCATCCATCTCTGCGGCCAGGTAATTTGCCAACATGCCGACATCCGCCCGCAGCAAGAAAAATAGCCACAAAGTCGGCACCACCACCACGCCCGCCATCAGCACTGTCACGGCAAATGCAGCCGGAAATGCGCGACCACCCGTAATGGCCAAGACCCGGACATACAGCGGCCAGGTTGAGAACGCCAGAATGCCCGCCCACAACATGGAAACGATGAACGGTGCCAGCACCAGCATGACTGCGCTGGCCAATGCAAGAACCAACAGGCCCAGCACCACCAGGCGTATGGTTTCGCCACCAATGAGTTGACGCAGCATCAGGCGTTTTTCAACATAAGCAAGGCCAATTCTGCGGCGGGCATCAATTGGATGCCCTGCGCTTTGGCATATTGCTGCGCCTTGTCACTCACAGGCGCCAGGCTGATGTAGAGACTGTGCTGCGCGCCCATCGCAAGTTGAGCCTTTTGCAGATCGCGCAAAGCATCCACGCCATGGTTGGCGGCTTTCCAGCGCTTGCAACTGACAACAGTCACTGCGCCTTTGAGAGTGAGCCGAAAATCTGCTGCCAAACCGGCGGGTCGCTCCACGCTGTAGCCCTGTTTGGAAAAGACTTTTTCCAGCACATCCGAGAATTCAGCCCAGCCCATTGCACCAACTCGCTCCAGTTCCTGGGCCACACGCGCCGGGTCAGGTGCCGTCGTCTGCCGCCAGGCGGCAACGATTCCTATCACCAGAAACGGCAGACCGGACATCATGCCAAAAGGCGCGTAAGCCTGCGGCAACAGTGCCCGTGAAGCGACAACAATGCCGCCCAGTAGAACAAAACTGATCCACCATGGTGAGCGCAGCAAAACTGCAAACAATGAGTTCTTCGCCATCTTGAACTTCATAGGTCAACCTGATGTATTGCTTCAGAGAAATCGGTCCAGAATCTTGCGGCTGCGCGGATTCAGCGCAAAATGGTCTCTGACCAGAAATTGAATACCATGCGTATCCGAAATCAACAAACCACCGGTTGCGTTGATGCGGCGAATGTCTTCATCGCCCCGTAACACAAATCGGGTCTCACCACGGTCTGTTTTGACGGTCCAGGTGCATGGCGTTGAAAAACTGTCCACCGCAACAATTTGACTGATAACCGGCACGAACTCCCGGGTGGCCAATTCTTCGCGGATCAGGGCTTGCGCAGGTTGCGCGACATCGTCCAGGGCTTCGATCCAGGCTACTTCCTGGCCGTCCAGATTAACCAGCGCGATGCCCACATCAGGTGAATCGATAGGAAAGGCACGGATCGGCACCACGCCTTCGAAGGACTGATTCGCGGCGGAAGTAAAAATCAACCTGCCAAAGGCATTGCGCCGCAAGGTCCAACCTGTCGTGGTCATTGCTTGGTCATTGTTCATTTTCTGCATCCATATCTACGTCCATATTGCGAGCCTGCGCCTGGTAGAGGTTGAAATATGCGCCCTCTTTGGCCATCAAGGCATCATGCGTGCCTTCCTCTACCACGCGGCCGCGGTCCAACACAACCAAACGATCGGCGCGGTGCAGGGTCGACAGGCGGTGCGCAATGGCGATGGTGGTACGGCCTTTCACCAAATTCTCCAGCGCCTTCTGGATTTCCTTCTCGGTCTCGGAATCTACTGAAGAGGTCGCCTCATCGAGAATCAGGATGCGCGGATCGATCAGCAGCGCACGCGCAATGGAAATACGTTGGCGCTCACCGCCCGACAGGCCCTGCCCGCGTTCGCCGACCATGGAGTCATAGGCCTGGGGCAGGCGCAAAATGAACTCGTGCGCATGGGCCGCGCGGGCCGCAGCAATGATCTCACTGCGGGTTGCATCGGGTTTTCCGTAGGCAATGTTGTCGGCAATGGTGCCGAAGAACAGGAAAGGTTCCTGCAAGACCAGGCCAATGTTCTTGCGGTAGTCGGAAATGGCGTAGGACCGGATGTCCACCCCATCAACCTTGATGGAGCCGTCTGAGACGTCGTAGAAGCGGCAAATCAGATTAACCAGGGTACTTTTACCAGATCCACTATGACCCACCAGTCCAATCATTTCACCGGGAGCAATTGTCAAACTGATGCCCCGGTTGACCTCCCGGTTGCCATAACGAAAGCCCACATTGTTGACATCAATTCGACCCTGAACCTTGCCTACGGGAACTGGCTGCACCGGCTCGGGCACACTGGAGACGTGGTCGAGAATGTCAAAAATGCGTTTGGCCGCTGACGCGGTTTTCTGGGTGTCAGAGACGATGCGACTCATGGCGTCCAATCTGCCGTAAAAGCGGCCGATATAAGCCACCGCCGCAAGCAACATGCCCACCGTTATTTCGCCCTTGGAAACCTGCCAAATACCAAAACCCCACACCACCAGCAGCCCGATTTCTGTTAGCAGGGACACACTGGGTGAAAAAAGCGCCCATATCTTGTTGATACGATCATTGACCACCAGATTGTGTCGATTCGCGTCACGAAAACGCTTGGCCTCACGCTGTTCCTGCGCGAACGCCTTGACGACCCGAATGCCAGGAATAGTGTCAGCAAGTACGTTGGTCACTTCACCCCAGACCCTGTCAATTTTTTCAAACCCGGTGCGCAGCCGGTAGCGCACAAAATGAATCATCCAGCCAATGAAGGGAAGCGGTACCAGCGTAATCAGGGCCAACCAGGGGTTGAGGGAAAACAAAATAATCGCGGTCATGATAATCATCACCATGTCGCTGGCGAAGTCCGTCAGGTGCAGCGACAAATAAACCGCAATACGGTCACTGCCGCTACCAACGCGTGACAACAAGTCACCCGTGCGTTTGCCTCCAAAATATTCCAGTGACAGTCGCAACAGATGGTCATAGGTCACTGTGCGCAAATCCGCGGCAATACGCTCCGAAACCAGCGCCAGCACGTAGGTCTTGCCCCAACTCAACCCCCAGGCCAGTAACGCCGATCCCAGCAGGCCCGCCAGATAAAACGCGACGGTGGACAACGGAATGTGTTGCCCATTTTGAAAAGGAATCAACACCTCATCCACCAGCGGAATCGTGAGGTAAGGCGGCACCTGACTAGCGGCAGTGCCCATTAACATCAGCACAAAACCCGCCAACAATTGCCCCCGGTAGGGCCTCGCAAAACGCCAAAGACGAAACAAGGTCCATGTGGAGGGGGGCGTGTGGACTACTTTGGTGCAAATCGGGCATTCTTCCTGATCGGGCTCCAATGGTGCCTTGCAACTGGGACAGACATTTTGCGGAGCAGCAATGGGTGGCTCGCCGGTTGCGTTGGTTTGCACCTGTGCATTGAACTGGTCCACCAGGCGGATGGCCTGCAGATTGCGACCCAGGGTGAAGCGCCAGGTTGCCAACAAGCCATTGGCGTCGACAAGATCAAGATGCCCCACACCCGCGTGGTCGTGGTGTCGCAGTTCAATGCCGCTCATGTACCCCCACGTCAGCCAGGCATTTTCGTTCGCTGAGCGGCAGAGGATACGCCGGTCGGTCACCACCACCAGGCCGGAAACAAAGTGCAATTGGGTGTCGAGGTCAACCTCCAGAGCGGCTACCACGTTCTCCTGAGGGTGGAGTTGAGAGCCAACGGCATCGCGCCAAAAGGCAGACAGCTCACTAGACGATGGGCTGGCTGCTAATACATCAGAGGTCATGTGGAACAGAAAAATTGCAAGATACTTTGGCCTTGTAGGCGGTCGCAAACTGATTGCGGCATGCGCCATACTTTACGATACTAAACTTTGCGGACCTAACTGCGGCACAGCAATGTGGCGTGTAGGCGAGAATACACAACGCGACAGGTGCCACTCTGGTGGACTGCACAATTGAAAAGCGCCCATGATGGACCAGAAAAAGATTGACATTCTCAGGGTAACCTATTTGCGCGGACCCAATATCTGGACCTACCGCCCGGTCATCGAAGCATGGTTAGACATTGGCATTTTGGAAGACTTTCCTTCCAATACCATCGCCGGATTTTCTGATCGACTCACTGGCATGCTGCCCAGCCTGATCGAGCATCACTGCAGTCCCGGTGTGCGCGGAGGGTTTTTACAGCGGGTACGCGACGGCACCTACGCCGCGCATATTGTCGAACACGTCACACTCGAGCTACAAAACCTGGCAGGCATGCGCACCGGGTTCGGCAAAGCACGCCAGACTTCCAAGCGTGGCATTTACAAAATTGCGTTTCGCACGCGGCAGGAACAAGTGGGACGGGAAGCGCTGGCTGCGGCGCGCGATCTGGTGGTTGCCGCAATCAATGGCACCCCATACGATGTCGCGGCCATGGTGAGTCACTTACGCGACCAGGTCGACGATCTTTGTCTTGGACCCAGCACAGCGCACATTGTGGATGCCGCGACCGAGCGCAAGATTCCATCCATTCGATTGACCGAGGGTAACCTGGTTCAACTCGGTTATGGCGTTCACCAGCGACGGATCTGGACTGCGGAAACAGACCAGACCTCGGCCATTGCCGAAGAAATTGCAAGTGACAAGGATCTGACGAAGTCGCTGCTCAAGGCCTGTGGTGTTCCGGTGCCGGAAGGCGAACTGGTTCGCTCTGCTGATGCGGCGTGGGAGGCGGCCCAGGAAATCGGCGTGCCCGTGGTAATCAAGCCATTTGATGGCAACCACGGCCGGGGCGTTTCACTCAACCTTTGTACCCAGAAAGACGTTGAAGCTGCCTACGCACTGGCATACCGAAAAGGCGACGGCAGCAGCGTCATTGTCGAAAAATTCATTCCTGGCAACGAACATCGCATGCTCGTGGTCGGCAGACAGGTTGTGGCAGCGGCGCGGGGCGAAGCGATTTGGGTCACCGGAGACGGTACATCCAATATTGACCAACTGACGGACGAGCAAATTAACTCCGACCCGAGGCGTGGTACCGGCGAAGATTTTCCGCTGAACGCCATGTTACCGAGCAAGTCTGGCGAGATTATTCTGGAACTCGAACGTGCTGGACTAAGCCCTGAATCGGTCCCACCTAAAGACCAGCGCGTGTTGATCCAGCGCAACGGCAACGTCGCCTTTGACGTCACGGATTTGCTGCACCCCAGCGTCGCCGCAGCCGCTGCATTGGCAGCACGGGTGGTCGGACTGGACATTGCCGGTGTGGATATGGTGCTTGAAGATGTGACCAAGCCGATGCAATCCCAGCGCGCAGCAGTTATCGAAGTCAACGCAAGCCCTGGATTGCTGGCCCACATCAAACCGGCCGAGGGCTCTGGACGTCCGGTCGGCAAGGCAATCATCGAGCATCTGTTCAAACTCGACCGAAACGGACGTATTCCGATCGTGGGCATTACAGGAACCCAAAAGACCGGTCGCATAGCGCGTCTGGTCGCCTGGCTGGCCCATATCAGCGGCAAACACGTCGGGCTGGCATGCAGCGAGGGTCTGTACCTCGATGGACGCCAGGTGGAGTCCAAGGACTGTGCGAATTGGGAGGCGGGCCAGCGCTTGTTGATCAACCGATCGGTGCAGGCGGCTGTTTTTGAAAATGGCAGCCACGCGATCCTGGCAGAAGGTTTGGCCTATGACAAATGCTCGGTTGGTGTTGTCACGGATGTCAGTTGGCAGGAGTCAATGTCGGAGTTTGACATTCTGGACGCGGAGCAAGCGTTCAAAGTCACGCGCACGCAGGTTGATGTCATTCTTCCCTCAGGAACTGCCGTGCTCAATGCCGCTGACCCGCAAGTGGTCGAGTTGGCAGAACTGTGCGATGGAGCCGTCATTTTTTACGGCATGGACCCTAACCAGCAGACCATGACCGAACACCGGGCTGCAGGTGAAAGAGTGGTTTTCGTTCGCGATGATCAAATTGTTTTGGCGCATGGCGCCAAAGATGTCGCCGTCTTGCCGCTGGCCTCTCTCAAGCCTGCCAAGTCATCACAACCAGAGATGGTGATGGCAGCGGTGGCCGCAGCGTGGGCACTCAACATACCGCCCGAGCTCATCGGTGCAGGCCTGCGCACCTTTGAGTCCAACCCCAGAAAAACGCCATATTGACGGCCAACCAAGCCCCGCGCCTGTCCGTTAGCAAACCAAGAGACTCCAATGACACCTTACCTGCATACTCGTCCATCGCCGCCAAAAAGCGTGACTGCCTCACTTGAGGCGACTCGGCAGGAGGTCCCATGGAAGTAAGTCGAATCCGGGCCTTGCGTGGACCGAACCTGTGGAGCCACCACACCGCCATCCAGTCCATTGTGGCTTGTGAAGGCGTTGAGCGGTCGGTGGAGACGATCGACGGGTTCGAGGCGCGGTTGCGTGCGCGATTCCCGGAGATCGGTCCGTTTCAGCCGACCGGGCATGACGACTCGATTCCGATGGTGCATGTGCTGGAACTCGCAGCACTTGGTCTGCAAGCACAGGCCGGGTGCCCGGTTACCTTCAGTTGCAGCACGCCGACAGTGGATGCCAACGTGTACCAAATGGTTGTTGAATACAGTGAAGAGGCTGTGGGCAGGCTCGCACTGGATTTGGCCCAGGCCTTGTGTCAATCGGCTTTGGACGATTCGCCCTTTGACTTGGCCGATGCATTAACCAAGTTGCGTAATTTGGACGAAGATGTGCGCCTGGGTCCGAGCACCGGCTGCATTGTGGATGCCGCAGTTGCCCGCAACATCCCTTTTAGCCGCATGACTGAAGGCAGCATGGTTCGGTTCGGCTGGGGCAGCAAGCAAAGGCGAATTCAGGCCGCCGAGATGGACATCACCAGCGCAATCGCAGAGTCCATCGCGCAGGACAAGGATTTGACCAAAAAATTACTGGCCGCGGCAGGCGTTCCAGTACCGTCAGGCCGGGCCGTCGCAAACGCCGAGGATGCGTGGAGCGCCGCTTGCGAAATTGGCCTGCCAGTGGTCGTCAAGCCCAAGGACGGCAACCAGGGCAAGGGTGTGACGGTCAACATCTCGACCAAAGACCATCTAACCCGCGCCTACAACATCGCCACCGAGTTCCGCGACAACATTCTGGTCGAGCGCTATATGCCAGGCAACGACTTCCGGCTACTGGTGGTCGGCGATAAACTGGTCGCCGCTGCCCGCCGAGATCCGCCCAAGGTAGTAGGTGACGGCGCGCACACCGTGGCCGAACTCGTGGCACAGGTCAATCTTGATCCCCGACGCGGTTCAGGACACTCCACTTCACTGACGAAAATTCGCATCGATGACATTGCGCGAAGTTGCCTTGCCAACCAAGGATTTACGCCCGAGACAATCGCAGCCAAGGGGCAACGTGTCAACTTGCGCAACAACGCCAATTTGTCGACGGGGGGCTCTGCAACCGACGTAACCGACGACGTACACCCGGAGGTGGCCGCCCGGGCGGTTGCTGCAGCCCACATGGTCGGACTCGATATTTGCGGTGTCGATGTCGTTTGCGACAGCATTTTGCGGCCCATTGAGGAGCAAGGCGGCGGTATCGTCGAAGTCAACGCGGCGCCCGGCCTTCGCATGCATTTGAGTCCATCCTTTGGCAAAGGACGACCGGTGGGCGAAGCCATTATTTCAAGCATGTTTAAAAATGGGCAGGATGGCCGAATCCCTATCGTGGCGGTGACCGGAACCAACGGCAAGACCACCACGGTCAGGCTGATTTCGCACTTGCTGGCCCAAAATGGCTTGTGCGTTGGAATGACCAATACCGACGGCGTGTATGTCGGAGGTCAATGCATTGACACGGGCGACTGCAGCGGGCCGAAAAGTGCACGCAGTGTGCTGCTGCACCCGGACGTGGACGCAGCCGTGCTGGAGACCGCCCGGGGTGGGGTTCTTCGCGAAGGCTTGGCATTTGACCGATGTGATGTTGCAGTCGTCACCAACGTTGGCAGCGGTGACCACCTGGGGCTGAACTACATTACCACGGTGCAGGACCTCGCTGTCCTCAAGCGCGTGATTGTGCAAAATGTCTCGCCCAGCGGCACGGCAGTGCTCAATGCAACCGACCCCACCGTAGCGGCAATGGCAGGAAAGTGTCGCGGGTCAGTGACCTTTTTTGCCGTCGACAAGTACCACCCGATTATGGCGACGCATCGCGCGCGGGGGCAGGCTGTCGTGTATGTAGAAGGCGGGCACATTGTTGCCAGCAAAGGCGATTTCCAGCAAAGTATTGCACTGTCGAACATTCCAGTCACGATGGGCGGATTGGTCCCGTTTCAAGTGGAGAATGTCATGGCGTCCGTGGCTGCGGCTTGGGCGCTAGATCTCGATTGGGGAGTCATTCGCGACGGGCTTGCAGGCTTTTCCAACGATACCGATAACGCACTGGGACGGTTCAATTTATTCAATTACCGTGGCGCGACCGTCATTGCCGACTATGGACATAACCCGGACGCCATGATTGCCTTAGTGCAAGCCGTTCAGGCAATGCCCGCCCGGTGGCGAACCGTTGTTATCAGTGGGGCCGGCGATCGGCGTGATCAGGATATTCGCCAGCAAACAGAAATACTGGGTGATGCATTCGATGAAGTCATTTTGTATGAAGACCAGTGCCAGCGGGGTCGCAAAGACGGTGAGGTAATTGCCCTGTTACGGCAGGGTTTGGCCAACGCCCGACGGACCACTCAGTCGTCCGAAATAAAGGGGGAGTTTTTGGCAATTGACACTGCCATGGACAAACTGACACCGGGTGACTTGTGCCTGATTCTGGTCGATCAGGTAGAAGAAGCCATGGCGCACATCGCTAACCGGGTCAACAGGGGCTAAAGCACAACACGGCAGCGCGTGCGGCCGACCGCATTGTTGTCAAAGTCCCTCGGCGGCTGGCTCGCGCCCCATGAGTGCCGCCACTGCATGAACCGGCTGCAAGCGCCCGTCCAGCAGATCCACAACACTTTGCGAGATCGGCATTTCAACACCTAAACTCGCGGCGCGTTGCACTACAGTGCGAGCGCTGTAGACACCCTCCGCGACATGACCAAGCTCTTTGATTGCCTGACTCAGCGTCTTTCCCTGCGCCAGCGCAAAGCCGATGCGCCGATTTCTCGAAAGATCGCCAGTGGCGGTCAGCACCAGGTCACCGATGCCGCTCAGACCCATAAAGGTATCAGGCCGAGCGCCCAGAGCAACGCCCAGTCGGGTCATTTCGGCCAACCCCCGGGTAATTAGCGCGGCCCGGGCATTCAACCCCAGATTCAGGCCATCGCACAATCCGGTTGCGATTGCCAGGACGTTCTTGACTGCGCCGCCAACCTCAACTCCGATGACGTCGTCGTTGGCATAGACGCGCAGTGTACGGCTATGAAAGGCGCCGACGAGCGACTCACGCACGCTGGGAATGCTGCTTGCCGCAACCAGCGCTGTGGGCTGGCCCGAAGCGACTTCCTGCGCAAAACTGGGACCGCTGAGAATGCCGCAACGCAGCGCCGGAGCCACACGTTCTTGAATCTCGTGCCCCAACAGTCCCGGTGACTGGTCGATTCCCGCCTCAAACCCTTTGCACAACCAGGCAACGACTGCACGGCAATCCTTCAATTGGCTTAGCAAGCCCCGCAAGCCCGCCATGGGTGAAGCAACGATCACCAAATCGTCTTCGACCCATGTATCAGCCAGGTCCGCCAGCGCTTCCGCGCTAATTTGCAAGTGAGCCGGTAAACCAATGCCTGGCAAATAACGCAGGTTCTCCCGACTTTGCAACAGACTCTGCGCCTGCTGCGGATCGCGAAGCCACAACGTCACTTGGCGCTGCTGCTGGGAATTTCCGCAGGCGCTGACCGCCAGCGCGGTCCCCCAGGCTCCGCCACCCAATACTACTATTTTCATAGCACTAACGTGAATAGGTACGAGGGCTAGAGGCAGAAATGAGTGTTGTGCTTACTGCGGCAATGTGGTCGCAGGTGCATTCGCTGCAGCCTGTGCCTGCTGCTGCTGTTCAAACATGGCCTGGAAATTGATTTCAGACAAATGGACAGGTGGAAAACCAGCCCGTTGAATCAAATCAGCCACGTTGCCGCGCAAATAGGGGTAAACGATTTGTGGGCAGGCAATGCCCATAATTTGTCCCATTTGATCTTCAGGCACATTGCGGATCTCAAATATCCCCGCCTGTTTTGCTTCCACCAAGAAGACTGTTTTGTCCTTTACTTTGGTGTGCACCGTAGCCGTTACGCTGACCTCAAAAACACCCTCGGCTACGGGTGTTGCTTCAACGCCAAGCTGAATATCCACAGCAGGCTGCTCCTGCTCCAGCAGAATCGCTGGAGAATTCGGCTGCTCAAGAGAAGCCTCCTTAAGGTACACACGTTGAATCTGGAAAACTGGCGACTGTTCTGACATATATAAAGTCTTTCTAGGTAAAACAAAACCTGCTCGAAAACTCCGAACAGGTTGACAACGGGAATTTCGTTAACCGCGGATTATCTCAGGGCGCAGAGTGCACCCGAAACACACAGGCGATTCAGGCGCCGTTAAGCAGCGGCACGAGATCGCCTCGACCATCCAGGGCCATCAAATCGTCGCATCCGCCAACATGGGTGTCCCCAATGAATATTTGCGGCACCGTCCGCCGTCCGGTGAGCTCCATCATTTTGATCCGCTCCTGGGGCAGACTATCAACTCTGATTTCGTCGATTTGTTCGACGCCCCGCGATCGCAAAATTCGCTTGGCCTGCACGCAATATGGACAAACTGCGGTCGTATACATTTTGACGATCTGCATGGGGTCAGCCTTTTTCCACCGGTAAATTGGCCCCACGCCAGCTCGCAAGGCCACCGCCCAATGACTGCGCGCGCTCGTAGCCCAACTTTTTGGCAATCGCAACCCCTCGACCTGACCGTGCCCCGGATTGACAGACCAATATCAATGGCAACGACTTGTTCTTGACCGCGCCACCCAGTTTGCTTTCCAGCTCACCCAAAGGAATATTTTTAGCTCCGCCCACATGGCCAGTCGAAAATTCGCCAGGCTCACACACGTCAATGACAACCGCCTTTTCGCGGTTTATCAGTTGCACCGCCCCTGCCGGGTTCAGCCCGGCCATCGCCGCGCCCTGAATCACAGGCAATAACAACAGCGAGCCAGAAGCCAGCGCAATGGCAATTAACATCCAGTTATCAAAAATGAACTTCATTTATTCTTCCAATTTTCCAAGCCTACAGTCCGCCATTTTAGAATGACGACTGCTTTGATGCCGAACAGCGCAATATCACCCCCACACAAACCAATCACACCATGTACAAACTCGTTCTCGTTCGCCACGGCGAATCCACCTGGAATCTGGACAACCGATTTACTGGCTGGACCGATGTCGACCTAACACCGACCGGCGTTGAGCAGGCAAAAAGTGCGGGTCGCCTGCTGAAAGCCGAGGGTTACGAATTCGATTTGGCCTATACGAGTGTGCTGAAGCGCGCCACTCGAACCCTGTGGCACTGCCTTGATGAAATGGACCGCACCTGGTTGCCAGTTGTGCACTCCTGGCGCCTGAACGAGCGCCACTATGGAGCCCTGCAAGGACTGAACAAATCCGACATGGCCAAACAGTATGGCGATGCGCAAGTCCTGCAATGGCGCCGCAGCTACGATACTCCCCCGCCGGCGCTCGACCCGGCTGACAGCCGCTGCGAACGCAGTGACATCCGATATGCTGATTTGCAGGAGGGCCAGGTACCGTTGACGGAATGCCTCAAGGACACAGTCGCGCGGGTGTTGCCGTTCTGGAATGAGACCATGGCGCCGGCAATCCAAAGCGGCAAACGTATTCTTGTCGCAGCGCATGGCAACTCTATCCGTGCGCTGGTTAAATACCTTGACAATATTTCTGACGATGAAATCGTCGCGCTCAACATTCCCAACGGCATTCCGTTGGTTTACGAACTTGATGCCCAACTGCAGCCCATCCGGCACTATTACCTCGGTGACGCGGTAGCAGTGGCAGCCGCAGCGGCCGCTGTGGCCTCGCAGGGAAAAGCCTGAAATCAGGGGCACAATGGCTTATTGTGGGTCCAAAACGCGGGAACTCGCAGCGGGCCGGCACCTCCAAGGTATATATTGAATCGACACTGGGGAATATATGGGTCATAAACTGAAAATTGCGGGATGGATAGGACTCGGCGTCGTCGCGGGGGCTTTGACGACCGTATCGCTACAAACGGTTGCCCGTAGCACGGTGGCCCCGTTGCCACTGGAGGAGTTGCAGCAACTTGCAGCTGTATTTGGCATGGTCAAGAGCGACTATGTTGAACCGGTTGATGAGAAAAAACTCATCACCGAGGCCATCGCGGGCATGGTCGCCAGCCTCGACCCCCACTCCCAGTACTTCGACAAAAAGTCGTTCAAGGAGTTCAAAGAGGGCACCTCCGGAAAATTTGTTGGCGTCGGTATAGAAATTACCCAGGAGGACGGCTTGGTCAAAGTGGTTTCACCGATCGAAGGCTCACCGGCCTTTCGCGCGGGTATCAAAACCAATGACCTGATCACCCGCGTCGACGACACCGCCGTTAAGGGGTTGACGCTGAACGAAGCGGTCAAGCGCATGCGGGGAGAACCCAATACCAAAGTAATTCTCACGATCTTCCGCAAAGATGAGAATCGCACCTTCCCGGTCACCATCGTCCGCGAGGAAATCAAGCAGCAATCGGTTCGTGGCAAGTTGGTGGAACCCGGCTACGCCTGGATTCGGGTTAGCCAGTTCCAGGAACGTACCGTGGACGACTTTGTCCGCAAGATTGACGAGATTTACAAGCAGGATCCTCAAGTCAAAGGCATGGTTTTGGATCTGCGCAACGACCCAGGCGGCCTGCTCAATGCGGCGGTCGCGGTCTCGGCAACTTTTCTTCCCGACAACGTGACGGTCGTATCGACCAACGGGCAAACAGCAGACAGCAAGCAGGTGCTGAAAGCCACCGTCAAGGATTACTTGGGTCGCGATGGTTCAGACCCGCTCAAGAAATTGCCGGCCGGTCTAAAAAAGATTCCCCTGGTTGTATTAGTTAACGAGGGCTCGGCGTCGGCAAGTGAAATTGTGGCGGGCGCACTGCAGGACCACAAACGCGCAGTCATCATGGGAAGCCAGACCTTCGGCAAGGGATCCGTCCAGACGTTCCGGCCGCTTGGGCCCGAGACCGGATTAAAAATCACAACCTCTCGCTACTACACGCCCAGCGGCAAGTCGATTCAAGCCAAAGGAATTGTGCCGGATGTCATGGTGGATGACACGGAAGAAGGAAGTCCCTATGCCGCACTGCGCATGCGTGAAGCGGATCTGGGCAAGCATTTGGGCAGCGGTCAGGGTGAAGAGGTGAAGGACGTGAGCCGTGAAAAAGCGCGGGACGAAGCGCTCAAACGCCTTGAACAAGAGTCCCGCAAGCCGGCATCCGAGCGCCGTCCACCTGAATTTGGCTCCGAAAAGGATTTCCAGCTGTTGCAGGCACTGAATCAGCTCAAAGGGAACCCGGTCTTGGTGAGCAAAACGCTGGTCGAGCGCAAGGAAGAGCCCAAGGAAAATTGAGCTCGGTCATGAATGACTCGGAGTTGCTGCGGTACTCACGACACATCTTGCTCAATGAGGTCGGAATAGAAGGGCAAGAACGCATCATGCGCGGTCGCGCACTGGTCATTGGCGCAGGCGGGCTGGGGTCGCCCGTTGCGCTGTATTTGGCCAGTGCAGGCATTGGGTGCCTTACGCTGGTTGACCACGACACGGTTGACCTGACCAATTTGCAACGCCAAATTATTCACACCGAGGCATGTGTGGGGCAACCGAAAGTAGAGTCAGCGCGCCAGACCTTGTTGACCATCAACTCCGAACTAAAAATCGAGATCTTGAACGAACGGGCCGATGCGGTTCGTCTGCTCGAAATGGTTGCTGCTGCCGACGTGGTGCTGGACTGCTGCGACAACTTTGCGACCCGACATGCCGTCAATGCGGCATGTGTCCGTCATCAGGTACCGCTGGTTTCAGGCGCAGCGGTTCGGTTTGATGGACAACTGGCGGTTTATGACTCCCGTCGCGTTGAATCGCCGTGTTATGCCTGCATATTTCCACCAGATGCAACATTGGAGGAGACCCGATGTGCCACGATGGGCGTTTTCTCGCCCCTGGTAGGCGTTATTGGCAGCATGCAAGCTGCTGAAGCGCTCAAAATACTCAGTGGCGCAGGCGAACCGGCAGTGGGGCGGCTTTTGATGCTGGACGGACGCAGCATGAGTTGGACGGATATTCGACTCCCGCGCAACCCATCTTGCCCGGTATGCGGTTCGACCCTACCGCGGAGCGCGCCTGCTGGGATTGATACCGAACGGTTAGAGGCTGTCGAACCTGGCCCAAAAAAATGAACGGTAAAGCGGTATCAATTGCGTTGGTGACCCGGCTGATTGCCTGTCACTATGTAGGCAGTTCCTGTTATGCTTTAACGGCTCAACTTTGACTCCCATTGTGCCAACCACCTCATCGAGTCCAACTATCCAACTGCAACAATTGCGCCTGGACAACGCACGTGCCTTGCTGGACCACAGCATGCTGGTTTCGTTGCCGTCGCCTGAAAATGCCCCCGGCGAGTATCTGCAGAGCGTTATCGATGGTCTATGCGAGCTGTCGCTCAAGGATCCGCTCACCGGGCTTGGCAATCGCAGGCATTTTTGTGCCGTACAGGAGCGAACGATTGACGGCGTTGCCCGGTCAGGTGATCCCGCCCTGTTGCTGATGCTCGACATCGACCATTTCAAGAAGGTCAATGACACACATGGTCATCAGGCCGGCGACAGCGTGTTGCAGGCAGTGGGGAAATGTATCGCACACTGCGTCCGACCAATGGACACGGTTGCACGGTACGGCGGTGAGGAGTTTGCCGTGGTGCTGCCCAACTGCCATACCTCATTTGGTTCGACGGTAGCCGAACGTATCCGCACGACCATCGAAGCGTTGGTGATACCCATATCACCGAGTTTGTCTATTCGAATCACTATCAGCGTCGGCGGCGCCTACGCTCCCGAGTGGGTCCGTTCAACCGCTGCGTTATGGACAGAGCGCGCTGACATCCAGTTGTATCGCGCCAAGGCAGAAGGTCGAAATAGGGTGTGCCTTGACCAACAGCAAGAAATTTTTGTCAGCGCGGAGGAAAAAAATCTTCTTTTCGGCCATCTTTCTCTGGGTGACCCTGCGTGGATTGAGAGTGTTTCAAGCGATTTGGCGGCCCCTGTCGCCAGCGATGCCATGCAAAGGGTGAATTGATGTCTGATGTATTAAATCCCCCTGTATCCACGGACGCCAAGACGTCCGTACCACTCAAGCCCCTCGGAAAGGTCATGGCGGTCACCAGCGGTAAAGGCGGGGTCGGCAAGACCTTTGTCTCGGCGAATCTTGCGGCCGCGCTGGCCAAGTTGGGACACCGGGTTCTGGTGCTGGACGCCGACCTTGGATTGGCTAATTTGGATGTCGTGCTCAATCTTTACCCCAAGATAACGCTGCATGACGTTTTTACTGGCAAAGCCAAACTCGAAGACGCCATCATTCGGGCGCCGGGGGGATTTTCGGTTCTGCTTGCCGGGTCCGGAATGGTCGAGTATTCACGCCTGACGCCTGAAGTTCGTGATGACTTTCTGCGCATTATGAGTGGATTGGTTCCTCACTACGATGTTGTTCTGCTCGACACCGGAGCGGGCATTTCTGATGTTGTGTTGTTTGCAGTTTCGCTAGCTTCTGAGGTATTGGTGGTTGCAACCCCCGAGCCCACTTCACTAACCGATGCCTATGCCACCATCAAGGTGTTGGTCGGACAGCAAAAACGCCAAACTGTGCGTATGGTGATCAACCAGACCGCCCGTATTGGAGATGGACGTGCCATTACCGTTCAATTACAGCAAGTGTTGGACCGTTTTGTAGTCACCGAGCCCGGGCGTCCGATCAAACTCATACACATGGGCGACATACCGGCCGACAATGCCGTTCGGCAAGCCATCATGCGCCGCCAATTGCTACTGCAAGCCACTCCGAGTTGCCCTGCGGCGATGGCCATTTCGCAATTGGCACTCAAGTTGGAAGAGAGCGTCATTTCACGAAACCGCTGACCCACCCGCACAATCAAGCAGTCAGAATCCATCCCTCCAGAGGGTCCATATTGGCTGGTAGACCAAAAAACGGGTCCCCCTGCGCGTTTTGCCGCAGCCCCCAGGCAGCCTGCATAAGGCATAAAACCGCATCAATCGCATCACCCTTCGCATCGTCAACCAGTGCGTCGCGCTGGGCATGGCTGACTTTGAGCCGCAGGGACAGGCGGGTTTGCCCCGCTTCAAGAGCTGTCAACAAATCCTTGCGTGCTATCAATCGCTGCGGAGTTTGCTTCGCTTTGTCGTCACTCTTGTAACTACGGCGACCCAATACTTCTCTCGCCAGCAGGCCCGGGTAGGCCTCCAATGCCACCCGTCGCATGCCTGGGTCTGCCGCAACCGCATCACTTTTCGACGCGCAGTGCAGCCCAGGGAAGTCCACACCCGCATCAAGCAGGCGAGGAACGCCAGCATGCAACATATAGGCCACTGGAGGATTGACCCACTTCATCGAAGGGCTGGAGCCTGCGGGTCGGTCGCAGGTTCTGTGAGCAAACTTCGAGCCGACCGGGCGCGCCTCGCAAAACGCCGAAAACACTTGGCGAATATCAGGCCGACTCAAGCTGGCGTAGTGGCGCATGCAGGCCTCCCAGGTCATTGGCCAATTGAGGTGCGACACCAGTTCCCGGGGAAGCCCAAATGGCATATCGAAACCACCGACCCAGGCACACGGCTGTGCCAGCCGCTGTGAAAAATGATCCAGCGATGGCGAGGATTCCATTCGCTCCAAAACAACGACATTCTCCCGCAGGTGACCCCATGCCATCCGGATGGGCTTGCGCACCGTTGGGCTGCTGGAAAAGTCACATCCGACCAACAAAGTCATTTCGTCCTAATCCAAGGCCAATGAGATCACGCCGACACCGATGCAGACAGCGCCGAAAAACCAGGTGGTTCGATCGCTTGAAGCCGGCAGGGACAACAAATGCAAGTGCCGCTAAAGGCTTTGCCGTTGATCAGGCGCGGCCAATAATCGACGCAGTAGCCATCAGCTCTTCGAGCAGGGCAAGCGACACTTTGCCAGAGACCGAATACGGGTCGAGTTCAGGCCGTTCAGCGTATTTCAAGAGGATGTTGGTGTTGATTTTGGACATGTTGACCTGCCCCATAGTCCAACCGCCAAATCGGCGTTCGAATATTTCCTCGTAATGCAACAATACAACGTCTTTGTGGCGGACATCTTTTTGGATGTGCCCATACAGGTCACTCACTGCCATTCGACCACCCTCAATTGCCTGTAAAAAGATACCGCCGCCGTAGCACAGAATGCCAGTGATGCCGCAGGTCGGGTTGTACTGGCGCGACTTGGCAAGAATGGTCTCAATTGCCTCAGAACTTGGATCCACTGCACGGCTTGCGTACAACAAACGAACCAACATGGTTTAGCCTTTCTGTGGGATCAGGGACAAAAACTCGCGCCGCAAATTAGGGTCCTTCAAGAACACCCCGCGCATGACAGAGTTGATCATCTTGCTGTCCATGTCTTTTACTCCACGCCAAGCCATGCAATAGTGACTGGCCTCCATGACGATCGCCAGGCCATCGGGTTGGGTTTTTTCCTGGATCAGATCAGCCAGCTGCACTACTGCTTCTTCCTGAATCTGGGGTCGCCCCATGATCCACTCGGCCAATCGCGCATATTTCGACAAACCGATCACATTGGTGTGCTCATTGGGCATGACCCCAATCCAGATTTTGCCGATAACGGGGCAAAAGTGGTGGCTACAGGCGCTGCGCACTGTGATCGGACCAACAATCATCAACTCATTGAGATGACCGACATTAGGGAATTCAGTAATGCTTGGCGCTGCTACATAGCGCCCACGAAACACCTCGTTGACATACATCTTGGCGACCCGACGGGCGGTGTTATCGGTATTGTGGTCGTTGGCAGTATCAATCACCAAGCTGTCGAGTACGCCCTGCATCTTGATTTCAACTTCATCAAGCAACTTTTCAAGTTCGGCCGCTGTCACATAGTCGGCAATGTTGTCGTTAGCATGGAACCTTTTGCGGGCAGCCAGCAGGCGTTCCCGAATTTTTACGGAAACCGGAGTGCCCTCATCGGCATCAGTTGGGTTCATGGTGATCATTGATTTCATTAACATGGAGGAATACTACCAGCCTTTGATCAATAGGGTTTTTGACCACAGCCCTCGTATAAATTGCGCCAGGCGCTATTAATTTAATAGCGTCTACCCGCCAAAAACAGCAATAGTCGCATCACGCCAAATGCCAGACGATCCAGGAGGCGCTGACGCCAGGGACGGCGCTCATAGGACTGTGCATCAAGCTGCACTCCCTGCGACTCCATCGCCGCCACAAGTACCGTTCGCAACTCCTGCGCAAAGGCCACATCATCAATGACTACATTGGCTTCTCGCGCCAGCAACAGACTCAGTGGATCCAGATTGGACGAACCCACCGTTGCCCAATGCTGGTCGACCACGGCCACTTTCGCATGCAAGAATCCAACTGAATACTCATGGATTTCCACACCAGCTTCTAGCAACACCCCAAAAACTGGCCTGGCACCGTGGTATTGCATGAAATATTCATAGCGTCCCTGCAACAGCAAGCGCACCCGTACACCTCTGCGGGCAGCATGGACTAGCGCCCTTCGTAATTTTCGACCTGGCAAAAAGTAGGCGCTTGCAATTACAACCTCGTGTCGTGCACCCGCTATGGCCTTGCGATAAGCGCGCTCGATCCGGTTGCGGTTGAGTAAATTGTCGCGCAAAACCAGCGCCGCATTCACGCCTGCAGACCCCGCCAATGTCTGGACCGGCCCAGGAGGCTTCCAGTCGCGCAGGGAAAGGCCAGAGTCCCGCCAAGTTTGGCGCGCGCCCTTAAATTGCAACCGCTCCAACTGCTGTGTTACTTGAAGTCGTCCCCAAAACTGCACCATGGTCTTATGTGCAGCGGCAACCAAAGGCCCGCACACACGCACGGCAAAATCAAACCGGGCCACATCAAGTTGGCCATAACTCGGATCAAAATAGTCATCCAAGATATTGATGCCGCCACAGAACGCAATGTGTGCATCAACCACGCACAGCTTGCGGTGTAGTCTGCGCCAGCCAACCGGAATCAGAAGGCCCCAGCGCCCCAGTGGTGAAAACCGATGCCACAACACACCGGCCTTATCAAAACGCAGTTGCCAATGGTCGGGCACTGCTGGTGTACCGACTCCATCCATCACGAGAAACACGGATACGCCGCGAATGGCCGCCCGCTCAACTGCTGCAGCCACTTGATCGCCGGACGAATCAAAGCTGAAAATATAGGTCTCCAGTCGCACCTCATGTACGCTGGCGTCGATAGCCGCGATCAAGGCGGGGAAAAACGCAGCACCTCCCCGCAATAGCTGAATCTGGTGACCTGATACAAACTGGGGCGCAGTCAAGGTACTTTCCGGACCATCTCAAATTCGGCGATTAACGGCAAATGATCCGACATGCGCGCCCAGATTCGGCCATGCGGAACCTGCAATCCCAGTGGCTTGAGCCCGCGTGCATATACATGATCGAGTTGCAAAACCGGCATACGCGACGGAAATGTCGGCAGTCGATCACCGTCAAAAGCAAGCAAACCTGCGTGTGCAAGCGCGCCGCGCACAGTTGCACCCCAATCATTAAAATCGCCCGCCACAATGACGGCCGCGGATGCTGGCACCTCGCGTTCAATAAATCGAACCAGTTGTGCCAATTGCCGCACCCGGCTGGCCTTGATCAAGCCGAGATGAACCACGACCACATGCACTGAAACCCCGTCAACTGCAACCTCCGAGTGCAGCAGACCGCGCTGCTCGAAACGGTGGTCCGACATGTCTTCATGCTGGTGTGAAACCACCGGCCAGCGTGACAGCATGGCATTGCCATGTTCACCATGTTTAGTCCGGGCGTTGGTGCGATAGACCGCTGTGTAACCCTCGGGCGCCAAAAAATCTGCCTGAGGTACCTCTGGCCAATGCGCGAAGTACTGCGCTTCGCGGCGATGGACTTTGCGAACCTCCTGGAGACACACAATGTCGGCATCGAGCTGCTCCACGGCGTGTCCAAGATTGTGGATCTCAAGGCGGCGAATGGGACCAATTCCTTGCACGCCCTTATGAATGTTGTAGGTTGCGACCCGCAAGACCGTCATGCAACAGCGCCCCGTTGTTCGGCGGTAAACCCAAACCGTGAAAGCTGCAATATCGCCTCAGCGTTGGAGGGCGAAAAACACAGGTCTGCGGCCTGCCGATGAGGCAACCATTGAAATGCAGTGTGTTCACGCGGATTGAGCCGAACCGGACAGGGTGCAGGCACTTGCAGCCCAAAAACATGTTCGGTATTGAGCGTCACGCCCGGCGCGTAACGGTGCAGCCATTGGGGGTAAATGCAATACACGTTCTGGAGATGCCAGTCTTGCAGCACCGCGTCCGGGTTGGCGCAGGGGGCACAGTCAATTCCGGTTTCCTCAAACACCTCCCGCTCGGCGGTTTGGCGGGTGGATTCATCGGGCGTATCCTTGCTGCCAGTTACAGATTGCCAATAATCGCCACCCAGATCGCCACCATCGGCGCGGCGGATCAGCAGCACCTCGAGTGCTGGGGTAAATATAACAACAAGTACCGATTCCGGAATTTTGTAAACGGTTCCCATAAAAAAGGGCGCCTCCATGTGCCCTTTCATTGTGCACCAATACGCCCGTCAGGTTGCCTTGGCAGCGTCTGGCGTGCGAAGGCGAATATGCAGTTCACGCAACTGCTTTTCATCAACCGGGCTGGGCGCCTGGGTGAGCAGACACTGCGCGCGCTGCGTCTTTGGAAATGCAATGACGTCGCGGATCGACTCCGCGC
>CAIQBN010000115.1 GCA_903870065.1 uncultured beta proteobacterium
CCAAGGCGGGATTGGAGTGCATGAGCGCGAGTTTCCCGTTCGCGGCCAACGGACGCGCTATGACGCTGGAATCGACCGACGGCTTCGTGCGCGTGGTGGCCCGCCGCGACAACCACCGCATCGTCGGTTGGCAGGCGGTAGGCGCTGGCGTGTCGGAGCTCAGCACCGCTTTCTCGCATTCGATTGAAATGGGCGCTTGCCTGGAAGATGTGGCTGGCACCATCCACGCCCATCCGACATTGGGCGAGGCAGTGCAAGAGGCGGCGCTGCGCGCACTGGGCCACGCGCTGCACATATAAACCAAACCGTGTCTCCCCGGCCGGATCCGGGGAGTTTGGTGATCTAACGCACGAGCTGGTTGAGTTGGATGATGGGCAACAACACCGCCAGCACGATCAACATCACGACCAGGCCCATGGCGACGATCAGCAACGGCTCCAACAGGGTGGCGAGTTGCATTGCGCGGCGCTGAACCTCGGTGCCCAATTGCCGGGCGGCGCGTTCCAGCATCAAAGGCAGTTGTCCGGTCTGCTCACCCAGGCGTGCAAACATGGCCAGCAGGCCGGGAAACCGTTTTTTTTGCGCCATCGCCGCAGCCAAGGGTGCACCTTCACGCACCAGCACCAAAGCATCCAATGCATCGGTTCGCATGGCGCGGTTGGACAGGGTGTCCGCCGCCGCCTGCAGCGCACGCAAGATCGGGACTCCGGCAGCGGCCAGCATTGCCAGGGTACTGGCAAAACGCGCCGCGTTGTAGCCGCGAGAGAGTTTTCCCAGCACCGGCAGCGTCAGCCAAGCCGCATCAAATTTTTCACGAAATGAAGCACTAGCCCACGCCAATCTTGCACATGCAGCTATTAATAAAATAGCAACCACCATCAACCAGCCCTGATTGCGGACAAAATTTCCAATGGCCAGCATGATGACCGTTAACAGCGGAAGGCCCCGTTTGCTGCCGGCAAACACTTCGGCGACCTGTGGCACAACATAGCCGAGCAAGAACATGACAATGACCACCGCAACCATGGTGACGATGGCCGGATAGAGCGCTGCACCAATCAACTGGGACTTCAGCGCCTGGCTTTGTTCCAGATCGTCCGCCAGACGCTCCAACACCAAGCCCAAATTGCCACTGTGCTCGCCGGCGCCCACTACGGCGCAGTAGGTCGTGGAAAACTCGCGAGGGTATTGCGCCAATGCCGCTGCAAATGCAGTGCCTCCATTGACCTCGGCGCGCAATGCAGCCACGAGATTGCGCTGCCGATCGTCGTCGGACTCTTCCGACAATGCGGTGAGCGCCCGCTCCAGAGGCAATCCAGAACTCACCAAGCCAGCAATCTGGCGTGTCCAGATGGCCAGCGCCGTGGCATTGAACACACGCTTGGTCCACAGGGTGGTTGCACCGGCGGCAGCACCTGATTCGGATCCGCCGCTTGAAGCGCCCACCAGTGCCACTGACAGTGGCACCAGGGCCTGGGACCGCAACAACACGCGCGCGGCCTTGGCCGTTTCGGCTTCGATAACGCCCTTGCGGCTAATGCCGTTGGCGTCCAGTGCTTCAAAAGAATAGGCAGGCATGGGGTGATGCCGTTCTAATCCCGGGTTACGCGAATCAGTTCTTCGCGGGAGGTAATTCCCGCCTGCACCAAACGCTCTCCATCTTCGCGCATGAGTGTCATGCCAGCGCCAACTGCCGCTGCGCGAATATCGGCTTCTGAGGCCTGGTGGTGGATTTGTGCACGGATCGCGTCGTTCGTCACCAACAGCTCAAACACGCCAGTGCGCCCCTGGTACCCCGTGCATCCACATTCCTGACACCCCACGCCCTGGCAGTGGGTGCACAGTTTGCGCAACAAGCGCTGAGCCAGCACACCCAACAAGGACGAACTCAGCAAAAAGGGTTCAATTCCCATGTCACTCAGCCGCGTTACGGCACTGGCCGCGTCGTTGGTATGCAGTGTCGCCAACACCAAATGCCCGGTCAGTGACGCCTGGATTGCAATCTGCGCGGTCTCAAAGTCCCGGATTTCACCAATCATGATGACGTCCGGATCCTGGCGCAGGATGGCACGCAAGGCCTTGGCAAAGTCAAGATCAATCTTGGCATTGACCTGGGTCTGCCCTACTCCCGGCAACTCGTACTCAATCGGATCTTCCACGGTCATGATGTTCTGGCGCCGGGTATCGAGTTTTTGCAGCGCAGCATACAGCGTGGTCGTTTTGCCGGAGCCCGTCGGTCCGGTCACCAGAATAATGCCGTGGGGCTGA
>CAIQBN010000116.1 GCA_903870065.1 uncultured beta proteobacterium
CGGAAAATCTTGCGTTCTCAACCAAAGAACAGCTGGGCGTTGAATACAACCGCAATATTTTTCCTGTGCTCGACTTGGCTCAGCAACTTCGCCGTGATGCAGTGGCAACCGCTGCATCCGGCACGGCACCGGCCACCATGGTAACGGTCAAAACCAAGCTCAGTACTGCACAGGCGCAGCTGGCCGAACTCGATAAGCGCCTGGGCGGTGAACTGAACACTGGAAAGGCCTACGCCGCAGTGGCAACTGCATTTGCTGCTGCAGAAAAGGCCACGGGCGCGGCCGGGGCTTTTAAATCCCATACTGACCATGCGCAGGCCATCATGACATTGATGACCCAGGTAACTGACGCCTCCAACTTAACATTGGATCCGGATATCGACAGCTACTACCTGATGGATTCGGCATATTTCCGGGTTCCTGATATTGTTGAAAACTCGGGCAAACTGCGTGGTCTGGGGCTGGGTATCATGAAGTCTGGCACCATTACCGCAGCGCAGCAGCAAAGCCTGGCTGAGTTTATTGCCCTGGCGGATTTTCAGTTTCACAACATGCGCGATGGGCTGGACAAGGCCTTTGCCGCCAACCCAGCCCTGAGCAATAAGCTCAATGTCACACTCACATTGAACGACACCGGAGCTTTTTTTGCAATGGTGCGCCAGTCACTCATCAGTAAGCCAGACTATTCGCCCGATAACCAGACTGCCTTTCTGGATGCTGCCAACAAGGCGATCAATGGGCAGTACGCATTGGCGCAATCGATATCCACTGAACTGAATGGTTTGCTGGACCGCCGCGTTGACGGCTTTAGAGCGGACCTGCGCCGCATCATCATTCTTATGCTGGTGGCGCTGGCTTTGGCAACCTATTTTTTTTATAGTTTCTATTTGGTAACCAGCGGGGGGCTCAACGCCATCAGGCAGCATTTGCAGGAGTTGGCTGATGGCGACCTGAGTAATCGCCCGGGTGCACCCAGTGGAAAGGATGAGACGGCACAGGTATTGACCTCGCTCATTTCTGTGCACGGCGTGTTGGCAGCCTTTCAGGCGGCACAGTCCACCATGGCGCAGCAGCACGCAGCGGGCGCGATCAATGCAGTCATGCCCGTAGCAACGCTGCCTGGCACCTATGGTGTGATGGCCCAATCCATCAACGACTTGGTCAAGGCTCAAATGGATGTTCAGTCGCGCCTGCTGGACCTGATTGAGCAATATGCACAAGGCAAGTTTGGTGACGAAATGGAAGAGTTGCCTGGCCTGAAGCGCCGCATCACTAACACCGCCCGTGATACGCGCGCCAAGCTGGCCGCAGCGTCCGAGGCGGCCGTCTTTAACATTCGTGTGCTCAATGCGCTGAACAAGTGCAGCACCAACGTGATGATTGCCGATGCCAGCAATACCATCATTTACATGAACGAGACGGTGTCGGCCATGATGCAGGGCAACGAGATGGAACTGCGCAACTCACTTCCCCAGTTTGATGCTCGCAAGCTGGTCGGGAAAAGTATCGACGTATTTCACAAAAACCCGGCTCACCAGCGTAACATGCTGGCCGCACTCAAGGGGACTTACCGCACCCAGATGCAAGTTGGCAAATTACATTTTGGCCTGATCGCAAACCCCATCATCGACGCCGCTGGCGCACGCGTGGGCACCGTCGTTGAGTGGTCTGACCGCACCGCGGAGGTGGGAGTCGAGCGTGAAGTTGCCGGTGTGGTAGAGGCTGCAGGACGTGGAGATTTCAGTCAGCGGCTGGATCCCGTGGGCAAGACCGGCTTCTTTGTCGGTCTGACCGCTGGCATAAACCAGTTGATAGAAACCAGCGAGCAAGGCCTCAGCGATGTGGCCGGAGTTCTGGCCGCCTTTGCCGAGGGCGATCTCACAAAACGCGTTGAGCGCGACTACGCAGGCCTGTTCGGGCAAGTAAAAGACAGTGCCAACTCCACCGCAGAGTCGTTGACCCGCGTGCTGGACGAAGTGCGCTCTGCGGCAGATGCCCTCACGGGTGCGGCCAATCAGGTTAGCGCTACAGCGCAGTCATTGTCGCAAGCAGCCAGCCAACAGGCCGCCAGTGTTGAAGAGACCAGCTCGCAAATCGACGTCATGTCAGCCAGCATCAACCAGAACAGTGACAACGCCCGTGTGACCGACGGCATGGCGACCAAGACCAGCAAGGAAGCTACCGACGGCGGCAGCGCAGTTAGCCAAACCGTGGTCGCGATGAAGCAGATTGCAGCCAAAATCGGAATCGTTGACGATATTGCCTACCAGACCAATCTGCTGGCCTTGAATGCCGCCATAGAAGCCGCTCGGGCAGGGGAGCATGGCAAAGGATTTGCCGTGGTTGCAGCTGAAGTACGCAAGCTGGCAGAACGCAGCCAGGCCGCTGCCAAGGAAATTGGCGATTTGGCTGGCTCCAGCGTGTCTACCGCGGAACGGGCAGGTAAACTACTCGATGAAATTGTGCCCAGCATCCAAAAGACGTCTGAACTGGTGCAGGAAATTGCAGCGGCCAGCACAGAGCAAAGCGAATCGGTAGTGCAAATTGGTGGAGCAATGGGGCAACTGAGCAAGGCAACACAGCAAAACGCATCGGCATCCGAAGAGCTGGCCGCCACCAGCGAAGAGCTTTCAGGGCAGGCAGAGCAGTTACAGCAGGCCATTGGGTTTTTTAAGACGGCGGACCAGGCAAATATCAGCCAAAGCCAGCGCGCTGCGCACAATCTGGTCGTGACCCCCGATCGTCGCGCTAGCGCTCCACGACTGCGTTCAAGTGGTCCAATGTTCGCCGCAGGCGAAAACTTTAAACCCTATTGACTTTCTGGAGCCCGGTGAACTCTTCACGAGTTTTCAGGTTGTCTGAAGGCTATGCGTATGGATTGTCAGAGGCCGATGCAATGCCTCTGCGCGCGACATTTGCGTATGGGTCCCACTAGTTCCCAAATTGAAACGGCTGCATATACCGCTGAGCCGTGCTGCCTGGTCCCGTAGGCTTTCGGCCGCAGCGGCTGATTCTTCTACCAGTGCAGAGTTTTGTTGCGTCATCTGATCCAACTGACTAATGGACTGATTGATTTGTGTGATGCCACCTGACTCATGGTTGGTGGCCTCACTGATTTCGTCCACGATTTTGGCGACACTCTGAACGGAGTCGACAATTTCGGTCATGGTCCGGCCCGCATCCGCGACGAGATTGGAGCCGGCTTCAACGCGATCAACGGAAATTGCGATCAGGCACCGAATTTCTTTAGCGGCTTCTGCAGAGCGCCCCGCCAGGCTACGCACTTCGCTGGCCACAACAGCAAACCCGCGACCTTGTTCGCCGGCACGCGCAGCCTCCACGGCAGCATTTAGCGCCAATATGTTGGTTTGAAAGGCAATGCCATCGATGACAGCAATGATGTCGGAGATTTTTTTGGATGACGCATTAATGCCCTCCATGGTGGTCACCACTTGCGACACCACCACACCGCCGCGAATCGCAACACGGGCAGCCGACGAGGCAAGTTCACGAGCGCGGCTTGCCGAGACAAATGTTTGGTTGACCGTCTTGATCAAATCATCAACAGCGGTAGCGGTGACATGCAGGCTCGAAGCCGTTTGCTCTGTGCGGTTGGCCAGGTCCTGATTACCGGCTGCGATTTCAGACGATGCAGTGGAAACTGAATCGACCGATTCGCGTATTTGTCCCACCAGCTCTCGCAACGAGAGCTGCATGCGTCCCAGCGCCGCCAGCAAACTTTTATCCTCGGCGTGCATTGGCAAATTTCCGGCAAGGTTGCCGGTCGCAACCTGTGCCATGGCGTCACTCGCAGTTGCCGGCTCGCCACCGAGTTCGCGGTGCAGTGTGCGGTGCACGACCAGAGCCAAACCCGCTGCGGCCAATGCAGCCAGGCCGCCCAAGACCAGCGCAATAGCTATTGCACGGTCCGCATGGCATTGACATCGGCGTGTGTTTCTTCAGACGCTTTGGACGCTGCGTCGAGCTGCTTGAGCAACTCGGCCTTAAGCGCGCGCCATGCCGGTGTTTCCATCGAATTGAGCGTTTTGATGGCACTTGCGGCATCGACCGCCAGCGCCGCAATCACCTTGTCCTGGCCCTGGGCTTGCGCCAAGCGCAATGCAGGCAGTAGCTTGATTTGCGCCTCAAATTGGGTTCCCTGCGCAGTGCTGGCCGTGATTGCGTAGGCCTTGTCGTAGGCTGCAAGTGCTGCGGTGAGGTTCTCTCGGGCCTTGGGGTTGGCGGGGTCCAGGATCATGTTGCGCAATGCCTGACCCATCTGCAGACCTTGTGCGTACATTTCAGAGAGCCCCGCGCGGATGCTTTCCTCGGTGTGAATGTAGTTGTCAAACTGGCTTTGTGTGCGGGTCAGACCCCAGATGCTGTTGCCAAGGCTAGCGATGAACATCAGTGAGGGGATGGCAAGGCAAAGAAACAGGCGCGTGCTGAACTTCATGGTAGTCATGCTCCGGAGCGCGGGCCTTGCTGGCGGATGCGCCTTGGACAAAGCTGCACAACACATTGTATTGATCGTGGCTTATATATTGATGCGCAATACCGCTCAATATTGCGTCAGATCAACTTATGGTGCGGTGTTTACGCGCGGCCGAGGAGCTGCTTTTTCCGCGGTGCGTTTAAAAGCTACGGAGAATTGGTGACGCCATACTTTCCGGTGATGGGAATGGCATCGGTCTGGCAGATTATTTCCAGCCAGCTTCCTTTTCGCAGGCTTTGCGTGCTTGTGGGTTGGCTTTTTCCCAGACTGTGATACTGCGGGTTTCGTCTGAGCTCATCTTGTTGTTCATGCAAGTACAGTACTTGGTAACAACTTCAACCTTGGCACCTTCGTCTTTATTGTCCTTGAGGCATTGAGCCACCCACTTGACATCATCGGAATCGGCCAAAGCAGGGCCAGCGGCAAACAAAGACACCAGAAGGAAAACGAATCCATTTTTTAACTTCGATTTCACGGAAATCTCCAATGCTGAGCGGAATTGAAAGGGTGGCTACCATGGCCGAATAAGCTGTCTGCCTGATCGCGCCGTAAGCGCTACAGCCAGTCGGCCACATCATTACCGGCATCCAATTTATCACAGGAAAAGCGTCATTGGTATGCTGAATTCTGGTATTTTCGAAGTTCATCGACGGGCGCTCTTGCGCTGATTGGAGCAACCGATCAAGGCGTCGATGTTGAAGCTGCTGTGAAGTTGGCGAAAGGTTTCAATAGGTACCCCTCTTGAACTCTGTCTCACAGACCGCGCCTGGGGGCGTTAACTCAACCATGAGTGAGATTCAAAAGCATGTAGCGTCCAGTGAGAGAACACAAAGTTACACTGGGATGAGTTGCCAACAAGAACGCCGTCATGAAAACAACTACCGATTACGAGCTCCTATTCGAGTCCGCGCCCATCTCACTTTGGTTAGAGGATTACAGTCAGCTCAAGGGGTTGTTTCAACTGTGGCGCGACGACGGTGTGACCGACTTGAAGGCCCACCTTCAGTCCCACCCTCACTTGACCGAAGAGTGTGCTCGGTGTTATCGGGTTTTACGCGTGAATCGCGAGACATTACGCGTGTTTGCTGCTTCCAGTCAAGAAGTGCTGCTGTCGCGTTTGCATGAAGTCTTTCGCAACGACATGTTTGAGCGCATGGTCGACGAACTGTGTAACCTGTGGGACGGGATCCTTGATTTTTCAGGGCAAACCGTCAACTATTCGCTCGATGGGCGGCGCATTGAAGTGCGGGTGCATGTGCGGGTGCTCGAGGGCTTTGAAGATAGCTGGGATCGTGTCATGGTGTCTCTACAGGATGTCACCGGACATGTGCAGGCCCAGCAACAGCTCGAATTCAGTGAGCAGCATGCCCGCAACCTGTTTGCCTTTTCACCGGTTTCACTTTGGGTAGAGGACTTTAGTGGTGTCAAAGCGCTGATGGATGAGGTGCGTCAATCGGGTATTGAAGACTTTCGAACCTTTTTGAATGTGCACTCGGAATTTGTGGGCCGCTGCATGGAGAAGATTGTGGTGCTGGAGGTCAACAAGCAGACTTTGACCATGTTTTCGGCGCACGCAAAGGACGAACTGCTGAGTAAACTGGAGACCATCTTTCGCGGCGAAATGCATGACTCCTTCGCCGAGCAGCTAATCGACCTATGGAACGGAAAAATCCATCAAACCCGAGAAGTGGTCAACTACTCGCTCTCTGGCGAACGCATCAACATCCATTTGCAGTTTGCGGTTATGCCGGGGCACGAAGAACAATGGGACATGGTGTTGGTATCGCTGGTGGATATCACTGCCAGAAAAAAAGCCGAGGCATACCTTGAATATTTGGGTAAGCATGACGCACTGACGAAACTGCGTAACCGTGCCTACTACGTTGAAGAACTCAACCGTATAAGCCGCAAAGGTCCTTGGCCGTTAAGTGTGTTGGCCATGGACCTCAACGGTCTCAAAGTGGTCAATGACACCCAGGGCCACACGGTTGGCGACTCATTGTTGCGGCGCGCCGGTGAGGTTCTGCAAAAGGCCGGTACCGACGTTTCTGGCTGTATTGCACGGGTTGGAGGTGACGAGTTCATCGCGCTTCTGCCAGGTAGTGACGAGCGCTCTGCGTACGCACTGAAAGAGCGAATCGAGTCAGTACTGGAACTTAGCAATCAGTTTTACCCGGGTCAAAAGCTAAGTCTTTCTATTGGTATTGCCACATGCCAGAACGCAACTGAAGTCGAGCAGTGCATTCAGTTTGCCGACCAGCAGATGTACGCGCAGAAAAAACGCTTCTACGAAGAAAGCAATCTCGAGCGACGCAAGATCTAATACAGCGTGGCAAGTTATGCACGACCATTGGCGCCTATGGAACATTGGCGAGATGAACGGCGGAAGCCTCACTATCCAACAGGGCCGCTTTTGAAGTAGCTGCCCATTGGTATTGCTGTTTGGCCGAACTGGACCACTTGCGGTGGCGCAGGCTCAATCAGGTATGCTTGATAGAAGGGATGTGTCGGACCGAGAACGTGCAAGTGATGGCGGGCAACCGGTTGAAGCTGTCGGCGGTTTTTGAATCATCCCGATAAGACGTAACTCCTGTTGCGTATAAAAAGGTATTTTTATGATTCTGCTGTCACTGCCTCAAGCTATTTTGCGATGTCTTACCGTACTGGCTTGCATCCTGGTGACGGCTCACCCGGCGCTGGGTACGAACGCATACGTTGACAACGCTGACGGAACAATCACGGATTCATCAACAGGGCTAACATGGATGCGTTGCACGATGGGACAGACTTGGTCTGGAAGCAGTTGCAGCGGAGCTCGAGTGGGCTACACATGGGATCAGGCCAGGGCGCTGACCAATGCGGTCGGTTTTGCGGGTAAAACTGACTGGAGATTGCCCAGCATTCGGGAACTGCAGACGATTGTCGATCGAACGCTTTTCCTGCCGTCAATTGACCGCATAGTGTTTCCCGGTACGCCCAGCTCCTATTATTGGTCGGGCTCAGCGCATGGTTTCCCGAACTTCGCTTGGGGCGTCAATTTCGGCAACGGCTACTCAAGCTATTTCAATCGTTTCAGCGAATACCGAGTACGTTTGGTGCGGGGTGGGTTGGCATTGGGTCTTTTGGATATTGCCCGCCCTTCTGCGGATTTTGTTAATCCGGGTGACGGTACGGTGGTGCACACGCCAACTGGCTTGATATGGCAGCGTTGCGCAGTTGGACAAATTTGGACTGGTAGTACTTGTGCAGGATCAGCGGCTCAACTCAGTTGGACCGCAGCAAAGGAACTCACTAGCAACTTTGCAGGCAAGCCCGATTGGCGATTGCCCAGCACGGAGGAGTTGCTGAGCCTTGTCGATTTCAGCACCTCTGGTCCCGCGATCACACTGTCCATGTTTCCAAATACACCCAGTGTGCTTTTTTGGTCGGGATCGACGTATGCCGAAAGTACCGGCCTTGCATGGAATGTCAATTTCAATTTCGGCAACGACTACTACTCCAGTCTCGACGGAACCAGCGCGGTGAGATTGGTGCGAAGCGGTCAGTCTCTTGACACTTTGGCTAACGATGTTGACGCCGTGTTTGCCTGGGCGCAGAGAAGTTTTCCTGAAATTTTCACACCGAACGCTCAGGCATCGCAATCAAATTTCGGAATCCGCTATCGGGTTTATGTCGGCGATCATATTCTCGCGGTCAATGAAAGTGGTACAGCACACTTGTTCTATATTGGCCCAATCAGCAGCAATGAAGTGCTGAACCTCGGTCCGTTGTCCGATTGGGTTGTGCTGGTCAAACACTAGGTCTTGGCGCAGCGCGTTGCCGAATCTATCTGGTTGAGAAGTCAAATTGTGCGAATTGGTGTCTCATGTGCTGCCACGTTCGATTAGCCGGTACCCCAGATCGACGCATGGCACGTCCACCGCTTCCCCGCGCATCAGCTTCAGAAGCATGGCCGCCGCCGCGTTGCCAATCTCGGCCCGCGGCGTGTGCACGGTGGTCAGAGGTGGCAGCATCTGGTCGCTGCCGGTCAGATCGTTGAAGCCTGCTACAGCCACCCGCTGCGGCACGGCAATGCCCAGGCGCAATGCAGCCAAGAGCGCGCCTTGTGCCAGATCGTCGTTGCAGAAGAAAATTGCGTCCACCGCGGGCTGCTGCCCCATGATCTGCTCGAACATGCGTGCGCCCAGTGAGATGGACGATGGTGCCGGGTTCAGCCACTCCAGCTTTGGGTCATATAAGCCGGATGCCTGTAATGCCTTGCGCCAGCCAGCCAGACGCTGCAGCGTGCGTGGGTCGAGCTGTGCTGCAGCAAACGCGACACGCAGGTAGCCCTTTGCCAGCAAGTGTCGGGTTAGCTCTGCACCCGCATCGGCCTGCGAAAAGCCCACGCTGTAGGCACTCGACACGCTCGAAGCCTCCATCAGGTGCACACAGGGCACGCCACTCTGGGCGATCAAGTTGCGGGTGGCTTCATTGCGCTCAAACCCGGTGACCAGTAAACCGGCCGGGCGGTGCAGCAGTTGTTCGCGCAGTAGTATTTCTTCTTCCCCTGGGTCGTAGTGCGTCACTCCAATCAGCGTCTGGTAACCGCCTTGGCGCAGCGTGCGCTGGATGCCTTCCAGGAGGTCGACAAACAGCGCGTTGGACAGCATAGGGATCAACACTGCCACATGCGAGCCGACGCCGGAAGCCAGCGCGCGGGCGGCCGGGTTTGGAAGGTAGCCGAGTTTGTTGACGGCCACTTGCACCCGGGCCACCAGTTCGGGGTCCACCGCGCGCTCGCCCCGCAGCGCACGCGACACCGTGATGGGGCTGACATTGGCGGCGCGCGCCACATCGGCCAAGGTGACACGACCGGTGGCACGGGATTTGACTTTGATGGTATTCATGTAGGCATGGCATGCAAGTTACTTCTAAGGGAAACTACTGATCTAAATATTTCCATGTTGGCATAGGATAGCGCTATCCATAAGCGATAAGCAGGCGGATAATCCCCTAGTTGCAGATTAATTTCCGCCAACGGGTGATTGCCAAGTCTGCCAATCGCCTTTAATTTTTCTAAGTGGGATAGCGCTATCCAATACTGTGATTTGAATCAATGAACTCGATAGTGATTATGGGCGTAGCCGGTTGCGGCAAATCCAGTCTGGGTGCCGCCGTGGCACGGGCGACCGGATTGCCCTTGGTGGAAGGCGACGACCATCACAGCGCATCCAACGTTGACAAGATGCAGAGCGGCGTACCGCTGACCGACGCCGACCGTGATGGCTGGCTTGCCACGCTGTGCGACCAGTTGCGCACCCAACCGCAGGGCGTGGTGATGACCTGTTCGGCACTCAAGCATGCCTACCGCACGCGACTGCGTACGGCGGCACCCGGCATCAAGTTCGTCTTTATGGACATTACGCGCGAAAATGCACAGAGCCGTGTAGCGGCCCGGGCACACGCCCACATATTCCCGCCTATGCTGGTGGATAGCCAGTTCGCAACGTTGGAGTCCCCTGTGGGCGAGCCCGGCGTGCTGAGGGTCGACGCCTTGTCCCCATTGTCCCAACTGCAAGCAGAAGTTACGACCTGGCTTGCCCACGAGGAAGCTGAATGAGCAACCCATCGCATACACCGAAGCTGATTGGACGCTTCGCACATATCACCAACGGGCTGATGGCAGCATGCCTGGGCGTGATGGCGGTGTCCGTGTTCATCAACGTGGTGTTGCGCTACGGCTTTGGCAGTGGCGTGGCGGCCAGTGAAGAACTGTCGCGACTGCTGTTCGTCTGGATGGTTTTTATCGGCGCAACGGCGGCCTATCCGGTGGGCGAACATATGGCATTCACCAGTCTAGTGGGCCTGCTCAAGGACAAGCCACTGCCCATGCGCGTCATGACCAGCGTGATCCGTATTGCTGTCGTTCTGGGTTGCGCCCTCGTGGGCTGGGGCGCCTGGCAACAGGTGGTTGTGGGGCTGGACAGTAAGTCTGTCGTGCTGGGCTACCCCACGGCGCTGCTGCCCTTGCCTGCGCTCCTGTGCACCGCAGCGATTGGCGTGATGGCCATTATTGAATTGATCCAAAAAACACCGCTGGACCTGGGTCATGGCGCAGAGGTGGAGTAAATATGTACCCTCACGTTAAACTTCGTTCATTGTCGCCCGAGTGGGCAGCAGTCCTCCCAGAGTCGGCTCGTCGGAGGTCTCGTTATGTCTAACGAAGGACTGGCTTTTATCGTCTTCTCCGCTGGCATGCTGGTGCTGATGGGCATTGGTATGAACATGGCGCTGGCGCTGGTGCTGACTGGTGCCGGCATGGCTTGGGTGATGGGGTTTTGGGACACACAGCTGCTGGCGCAAAATCTGGTGGCGGGGGTCGACAGCTTTCCGCTACTGGCGGTGCCGTTTTTCATTTTGGCCGGTGAGCTGATGAACTCGGGTGGCATCAGCAAACGCATCATCACCATGGCGCAGGCCTGGGTAGGCCACATTCGCGGGGGTTTGGGTTACGTGGCGATTGGCGCTGCAGTGCTGATGGCCAGCATGAGCGGATCTGCCCTGGCCGACACCGCAGCACTTGCCACAATCCTTATGCCCATGATGCGCCAACAGGGCTACCCCATGCACACGTCGGCCGGGTTGATTGCCTCGGGCGGCATCATTGCGCCCATCATTCCGCCATCGATGCCATTTGTGATCTATGGCGTGACCACCAACACCTCCATATCGGCCCTGTTTGTCTCGGGTATCGTGCCGGGCCTGATTATGGGCGCAGGGCTGATCGTGGCTTGGCGTTGGGTACTGCGCGATCTGGACCTGCCCCAGGGCACTCCCTTGCCGATGAAGGAGCGTATGCGCGCAACGTTAAAGGCGTTCTGGGCCATGTTGATGCCGCTGATCATCATTGGGGGCATGAAAACGGGTGTGTTTACCCCGACCGAGGCCGCGGTGGTAGCCGCGTTCTATGCGTTGGTCATCGCCCTGTTTGTGCACCGCGAGATGAAGGTGGTTGAGGTTTATGGCGTGCTGGTGCGCGCCTCCAAAACCACGGCCATCGTCATGTTCTTGTGCGCCGGAGCGCAAGTAGCCAGCTACATGATCACGCTGGCCGACCTGCCCAACGTGCTGACTGGTTGGCTGGGGCCGCTGGTTGAAAGCCCGCGCCTTCTAATGGTGGTGATGATGATTGTGCTGATCGTCATTGGCACCGCGCTGGACCTGACACCCACCATCCTGATCTTTGCGCCGGTAATGCTGCCCATTGCGGTCAAGGCGGGCATTGACCCGGTCTACTTCGGCCTGATGTTTGTGCTCAATGGCGCCATTGGGCTGATCACGCCGCCAGTAGGCACCGTGCTCAATGTGGTGGCTGGAGTGGGCAAGCTGTCGCTGCACCAGGTCATCAAGGGCGTGAATCCGTTCCTGCTGACCTATACGGTCATTCTGTTTCTGTTTGTGCTGTTCCCGCAAATCGTCACTGCACCGGTGGCGTGGATGCGTTAAACCATTTTTTTAACACGACTTTCCAAAACCAGGAGATTTTCATGGCATTTCTTCGTCGCACCCTCATCGCGGCTACCACCGCAGCCCTGCTGGGCGCATCGTTCTCGGCAATGGCCCAGGACATCAAACCACGACTGATCCGCTTCGGCTACGGCCTCAACGAGCAAAGCAACCAGGGCCGCGCGGCCAAGGTGTTTGCCGAAACAGTGGAAAAAAACTCGGGCGGCAAGATGAAGGTTCGCGCCATTGGCGCCGCCGCGCTTGGCCCGGATAACCAGATGCAGCAGGCCCTGATTGGTGGCGCGCAGGAGATGATGGTGGGCTCCACGGCCACCCTCGTGGGCATCACCAAGGAAATGGCGCTGTGGGACACGCCTTTTCTGATCAGCAATGCCAAGGAAGCCGACATCCTGCTGGACGGCCCAATTGGCGACAAGATCCGCAACAAGCTGCAAGAGAAGGGGCTGGTGGGCCTGGTCTATTGGGAAAACGGCTTTCGCAATCTGACCAACAGCAAGCGCGCCATCAACACGATGGAAGACCTGCAAGGGGTGAAGCTGCGCGTGATGCAGAACAACGTGTTTTTGAGCAGCTTCCAGACGCTGGGCGCCAACGCCATTCCCATGGCCTTCTCCGAGCTATTCAGCGCACTGGAAACCAAGACGGTGGACGGCCAGGAAAACCCGTTTAACACCATTTTGTCGAGCAAATTCTACGAAGTGCAGAAGTACATGACGGTGACCAACCACGTCTACAGTCCCTGGATCGTCACGGTCAGCAAAAAGTGGTGGGACCAGCTCTCCAAGGATGAGCAAAAGGTCTTGATGGATGCCGCCAAGGTCAGCCGCGACTTTGAACGTAAAGACACGCGCGATGAAGCCGCCAAAGCCATGGGCGACCTAAAGGCCAAGGGCATGCTGATCAATGAACTGTCACCCGCCGAATCTGCCCGCATGCGCGACAAGCTGACCAAGGTTTACGCCTTGATTGCAGCCGACGTGGGCATGGACCTGTGGAACGAAACGCAAGTTGAACTGACAAAAATCCGCAGCACGAAGTAAACGAACTAGTTTCATCGTTGGACGGAGGTGTCAATTGTTTGGACTACGAAAACTTCCCAGGCAATCCCGGTAGTTTTTACCTGATCCGACGATGTGTCCGACCCACCACAGTGCCAGGGATCGTTGGAGTTCGACTGCTTCGAAATTTTCAGCAATGATGATGTCGCTGGTCAGATAGTCAAATTCATCGCGTTCATTTTGATGTTCGTCTATCGTGGGATAGTTGCACTGGATAAGCAGCGCTTCTTCGGTAATGAAGTGCTCGCGTGCTTGCTCCAAAAGTGCAGTGAGGATGTCATTGAACTTTTGATCGGCGTGTGGATCCTCAGAAACGAGGCAGTCGGCCATTGCGTTGCATTGCGCGAGGATATTTTGATGCTGACGATCGAGTGTTTCGTTGCCCATGCTGTAGCCTGAATTCCAGTGCACGCGGTTTGGCATGGAGCAACTCCGGTCTGGGTAGATTTGAGCTCAAAAGCCCAGTGACTCGACGACCGCAACCAGGTCGGCAAAACTAGCACTTTCGAGCTTTTGGGCCAATATTGACTTGTCCAGGCCATTGCACTCGAATTTTGTCATGGTGACTTCAAACGGCAGCTCTTCGATTTCCAGCGGTGACATGTAGCCGATGTTGCAGATATGCGAAAGGCAACTGCGTTCCAGTTCGCTGAGTTCCAAGCCGTGGTGTTTGAGTATTTCCAGATATCGCTCAGCGGTTCGGTTCAATTTGCCACTGATCTCAAGCGTGTTTTTTTGCCCATCTGCTAGAACGGCAAGAGGGGGGCCGAAAAAAACGTTGGTTTTTCCTACATTTCGGGTCTTTTCGGAAGCCGTAAGTGCAGGAGCGACCCAACTCGGGTCACCCCTTTCTTGAACCGGTTGCTGTTCCGACCCATCCAATTTCGCGTTCTGCGTCATATATTTCAGTGTGCGACGCCATGAACGAGCTCATGTTTTGCGTCTTTCATCCCCTTAGGCAACTGGGGCGGTGTTTCAGGGGCAATTTGGACGAAACCCCTGTTTCGTATGCCATCCTGAACATTGTGTGGATTGTGGCATTCAGTGCAAGTAAACCAACGTTTCTTGCCTGTACTCGCCCATTCGCCGATTCGCTTGCCATGAATGCCGTCGCGCCAGTCGCGCATTTTGTCGCCGTGACATTTGCCACACAGCAGTTGCGGTTGATCAAAGCTGATGGGGTCGCCAAAGTTGTCCACCAGCTTATTGCGCTGTGTGGTGTGGTGGCAATCCATACACCAAATGCGATCACGACCATGCTGAAGGTTCTGAAGGTCTGGCACCATCGCCGCCATGGTCGGTATAGGGGTGGGCTTTTTACTCGTAGGTAGTTTAGGCGGATTGGCCTTTGGGCCTACTCCGTTATGACAGGCAACGCCGCACAGAGGCATCAAGGCGAGCTTCTCCGAGCGTGGTTTGACCACGGCTTTGCCGGAAGGAATGTTTTCTAGAAGAGGCATGTCACCCATTGGGACCGTGCCATCAAAAGGGTCTCCCCACCAGAGCACAGCACCAGTCAAGGGGGAGCACTTTACATTGGGCCAACCTGGCTGAAGGTCACGTTTGACAACTTCCGATGCGCCTTTTCGGCTTTCGAAACAGGAAACCTCTGCTTGCGGCGCCTGCTGCGCGAGGGCAACTGAGGCCGCTGTGCAGAAATAGGTCAGAAGCAGGGCCTTGAGTATGAGTTTTTTCATATTACTTACCTCATCGCGATGCACTTGTGGCCGTCATTGCGTTTGACGCATCCATCGTTTTCTCTGCAGTGAGTCCAACATATTTGACGTCGCCTACCAAGATGCCAATGGCACCCTTTAGCAAAATAGTCAGGATGAAAAATCCCATCGCCCAGTTGCCCAGGCTCATCAATACTTCGATAAAGGTGGGGTAATACTCGGTTACTTCCCCGATGGGTGTTGGAATGAAACCGGGAACGATAAGCCCCATGCCTTTTTCGATCCAGATACCGACAAACGCCAGGACGCAGGCAATCGGCAGCAGCTTGTAGTTGGCGCGCACACTTGGAATCAAGAACATCACGAAAGCGATGACCATGAATGCCAACGAACTCCAGAACCATGGCACCAGTGCAGTCAGACCATGCAGGCCGAACATCAGGTAATACAAGCCGTTGGCGTGCTCAGTCCGGGCATAGAGCTCGACCACTATTTCCGACATGGTCAGAAACAAGGCCAGGCCCAGACACCAGGTGACAATGGTCGCCAGCAAATTAATAGCGCTGTCCTGTATCCACATTTTGGTGTTCTTGCGGATGATCATGAACGCGAGGATGATCAGGCATGGACCGGCTGCAAAGGCCGTTGTGATAAAGCGGATTGGCATCATGCTGTGGAACCACATGGGGCGCGCCGGCATGGTGGAAATCAGGAACGCCGTGACGGTATGAATGCTCAGCGCCCAGACGATCGAAACATATACGAGTGGCATAAAGTATTTGTTGTTGACTTTCGTGCCGGTGTATTTCGCATAAAGGTAGTAGAACCCGCAGAGGAAGTTGAGCACCAGATACCCGTTGAGTGCCAAAACATCCCACGCTAGCATTGAGCCTGGCATGTTGAAAATACCAATAAAGGGGAGCATGTGCCACAACCGGTCAGGGCGGCCCATGTGGGCAAAGACGAACAGCATGACCATAATGACCGCCGATATGGCCAGCATTTCACCTAGCACCGTCACCTCATGCATGGCCTTGTGGTGGTACACGTAGGCAGGGAAAACGATGGTCACCGCGCCGGCCGCCACGCCAACTAGAAATACCAAGTTGGCGAAGTAGAGGCCATCGTGGATCTGGCTGGTCATGCCAGTGACGATCAAGCCTTCGGTATTTTGCAGATAAAAGGCATAAAGTGCACCCGCACTCAGGAGGGCGAGAACGCCCATCCAAGCATAGAATTTGGGTCCGCCCTTGAGGACGTAACGGGTGTAGTCGGTAGCGAAGTTGATGAGTTTGTCCACAATCGCGCTCCTCAATCGTAGAAGTAAAAGAACTTCGGAAAGGTGTTGAGCTCTGCCTTGAGCCGAAATACGTTCTTCCTGGCAAGAACGAGGCTTACTTCGCTTTGCGGATCGAGTAGATTGCCGAATTTTCGTGCGCCCACGGGGCACACTTCGACGCAAGCCGGGTATCGACCCTGACGTGTGCGTTGCAGGCACCAGTGGCATTTTTCAACTACCCCCCGCATTCGCGGCCGGTTACCAAGGTAATGCGTGACTGGGTTCATTTCATCCTTGGGCAGAACGGGTGTTGTCAAGTTGATTCGGCGGGCCCAATACGGGCAGGCACCCATGCACATGCGGCAGCCAATGCACCAGTTGTAGTCGATCACAACTGGGCCATCGGCCTCCCGGTAGGTTGTTCTTACTGGGCACACCTTGACACAAGGTGGTTTCTCGCATTGCATGCACGCGATCGGCATGTAAGTCGCGTCCTTTTCGGGAACGGCCTTGGGTTCGTAGTGGTACTGACCTTCCAGAACTTGACCGGCCGGCGTGTAGGCGTTACCGCCGACCTGGATTCCCAACCCCTCTGGGTAGCCTTGGTTCATCTTCGCATCTGAAAATTCACCACGTTCCATTCTGAGAACCTGTATCCATTCGATGCTTTCACCAGGACTCTTTCCGCGCGACTGGTTGTTTTCCTCCACACAGGCTTTGACGCAGCGCCGACACCCAATGCATTTGCGTATGTTCAGGGCATATCCCATCAGCACGCCTGGCGATGCCTCGGTAGTGTCAACCGTCACCTTCTTGCTGTATTGGGCGGAGTAACGACGTTCAAGTCGGGCGCGTGACTCCGCCTTTTCTTCAGGCGTCATTAACCGGTAGTTGGTTTGAAAGTGTTCAGCCCATTCAGTTGTCGCCTTTGGCTCGTCGGTCTGCGTCATCAGTGCAGCAGCGCCCATAAGTGATGACATGCTAAGCATGCCGCTTGCCGCCAAGAAGTTGCGGCGCGACTTTGTTGGGACATTCGCGCACGAGGTGGCCGATTCAATTTGTGCAGAGCTCGAGGGTGACCTGTCGGTATTGGAATCGGGAGGTGGGCAATTGTTTGAGGTCAAAGTCGTTCTCCGGTACAGGTCAATAATTTCTCGTCGCACAATTCGCTGCAAAGTACCGCCCAACTGCCAAATCATGCATTGACGCGTTCGAGCCTTAAACTGAAGTTGCGCAATCGTTACCGCTGCGCATCAAAGGGCTGGTTAAGTGAGCGTATTGCCGGAAAGGTGCCGCGGCAGTCTATAGGGACGCAATGTTAAAACGGCGGTTGAATGCCCAGTTTGATGTGGATCATGTGACCTGGTATTTTGATAAAGGTCACGGGAATTTCTATGCTTTTGGGGCATCGAATTCCTCAATCGCTGGGATGCTGACCTGTAAAGAGGTCAATCGCTGGCATTGGTCTTGAAAGCACCATAACTTACAAGGCCGAAGAAGAAGGCAATAAGAGCCCATTTCAAAGCTGCCGCTACTGTCGCCACTTCATAGAGCACCGGTACGCCGAATCGGGGCGCTTCGGTAAGCCACCAGTGCAAACCGTTCTCAATGGCATCGCTGATCGCCGCCATCGGAAGTGCCCAGGTTGCCAGTGCGCGCAGTACCTGATTTAGCGCCGAGAAGGCCTTTGTTCGGGTTGCGAACAAAAAGCCGAACCAGCCATAGCTGAATAGAAGCAGGCAATCAAAAGGCAGGTGTACTCGAAACCGTACCAGATGTTCGGCTGGCCATAAGTGAACGATGTTCCCAAATGTTTTGGGCGTGTAGGAAAATTGCAGTGCAACGATGTTAGGTTGCAACGGTTCTAGATACCACGTTAGTCCGGCAAGTAGCACTGCAGCAGCGAGACCACTTATCCAGACAGCGAACATGGGCCGTTGCAGTGCATCGTCACGTCCGGCGTTTGGCAAAGATGGGCCGCGCCGCGCCAACATACCTGTCCGCAACCGGGGCCATAGCAGGTTCATCGCCAAACCTACCATCACTAGCGCTGCGGCTGTCAGCTTCCATGCTGGTAGTGCTTCGCCAAGCCACCATGCCGAACTTGCCATTCCAAACAGGGGGACGAGCAGCGCCATTGGTGTGATGGTTGATGCGGGGTGGCGTGATAACAACCATCCCCAAGCTGCATATCCAAACAGCGAGTTACCCCACGCCTGCCAACCCACGGCACCCCATGTACTGGCTGAAGCCCCACGGAGCGCATTGGTGACAGCATCCCATCCTTCAATCGCAATGCACAGTGCGGCCAATGGTGGAACAGCAAAAATGCTTGACCAAACGACGTACGCAACCATGTTTATCTTACCGGCCTGTCTTGATACGATATTGCCGCCGGCCCACGAAGCAGCGGCCAGCACGATCATTGTCAATCCCAGCAACGTGGTGGTTCCATCCGTGTGTACTACTATGGTGCCAATGCCTATCGCAGCCAGAACCAATGCGATCCATTGCATCAACTGCAGCCGTTCGCCCGATATTCGCATGGCAAGGCCGATCGTGAAGAACACCTGAACCTGAATGACCAGCGATGCCAGGCCAGGCGATATATGTCCATTCATCGCAACAAAAAGCAGGCCGAACTGGCCAACTCCGATTAACACACCATAGGCCATCAAGTTGATCCAAGGTACAACCGGGCGCGGCAAGAAGAATATGGCAGGAAAGACCGCGAGGGCAAAACGCAGGCATGCGATTAGCAATGGCGGCATTTCAGCAAGTGCCAACTTTATGACCACAAAGTTGGTACCCCATACGACGACCACAGCGAGCGCCAGAAGGAGATGTCGCAGGGGCAGAGAAGTGTGCATCACTTCACAACTCAATCAGAGCGTCATGGGATGCAAATTAAATGAATGGTTTCAATGGCATTACCTGAGGCAAATTACGGTGCCAACCGGTCGCGTTGCCAATGGCCATCCTTGATCAGCGTGTATCGCAACCGATCATGCAGACGACTTTTTCGCCCCTGCCAGAATTGCCAGTTATCTGGTTTTAGTCGATAGCCGCCCCAATGCGGTGGTCTGGGCGGTTGCATCAAAAATTGTGCGGCGTATTTTGCAGCGTTGGACACGAGCACTGCGCGCCCTGAAATCACCTCGCTTTGTGGAGACGCCCATGCACCAAGGCGCGAGTCCAGCGGTCGACTATGAAAGTACGCATCACTTTCTTCAGGACTCACTTTTTCGACTAAGCCTTCAATGCGTACTACACGTTCTAACTCAACCCAATGGAATTGCAGTGCCGCAAATGGATTTCCAGCCAACTCTCTACCTTTACGACTTTCGTAATTGGTGTACCAGGTGATACCGAGTTGGTCATATCCTTTAACCAGCACCACGCGGGAGGATGGGCGCAAACTGCTGGAAACGGTGGCCAGCGTCATTGCATTTGGTTCAGGAACATCTGATGCAATGGCCTCTTTCAACCATTGATCAAATTGGTGTAGAGGATCCGCATGCGAAGCTTTTTCATCGAGTTCGGCGCGTTCGTAGCTTTTGCGTAGATCAGCGATATGGTGGGTCATGACAGCAGTATAAAAGGGCAACCATTGAACGGTTGCGCAGATTATTTATGCTCAAGAATACGAGGACTGCCGCCGTGTCGTCTGCACGTAGGTCGGTATCAAACCTTCTTTGCGTCACTTTTCATAGATGCATACTACCGTTTACATCGTTGCCGCGCCAGCGCGCAGATATCTTTTTGTCGGCAGATATCTTTTGTGGCTCAGGAGAACATCATGTTTTTTGCAAGCAACCTCGACACTGTCACTCACGGAATTCAGTTGGCCGTAGCACCCGTTTTTTTGTTAACTGCTGTGGCGGCGATGATTGGCACCGCGGCTGGTCGGTTGGCCCGTATCATTGATCGGGCCCGGGTTCTTGAAACTCGCATTGATGCCAGCCCGGTTGAGAATCCCATGATGTCGGAATTCGGTGAGCTTGGTCATCTGCGCATGCGTGCTCGCCTCGTAAACTTCTGCATTGCGCTGCTGACATTCTGTGCCATTGCAATTGGCATGACCATCGTGGCTTTGTTTCTCGGAGAGACCACTGGTATACAGGCTTTTCGTGTGGTTACTGTGCTGTTCTTGGCGGGTGTCACGTGCTTCCTGCTGGCTTTGCTGTGTTTCCTGGCCGAAACACTGATAGCCACCCGCGTGCTGCGATTCCGCCGGGCCAATCCAACCGTTGAAGTCAAGCGCGAGGTTGAATGACAGAGAAAAAATACCGAATTTGCCGTCGGCCATTACGTTAGCTAGATCACTTAGGCCATTGCCAAGATTTGGTCAAGTCAGCCAAGAGTCGCAAGCGATTCAAGTCGTCAATCGCTGCGGGGGTATTTTGTATTGCACCGCGCTTACAAATGTGGCAGCTGATCGCGCCACACTAAATTTCCCCATGGAGACTGTTCAACTGGTCCACTTGCCACCAAGTGACATTGTCGATGTCTCTCACAACTTGGTAGGCTTCCACGACAACCTCCAGCAGCACACAGTCTGCTGCTTGCGTGAACGTCAAAAGGTCGGGATGTCTTTGCAAGTGGGCATGCAGCAAGCGGGGGCGGGTGGTGGCATTGACTTCTTGTACTCGCCCTATCGCGCTTAGAACAAAGTTGGTTGAAGGGCTACTGGGGTTTTCGCGAACGCGCCCATCCACTAGTACCGACACCCTCTGGTTTTGCATTAAGTTAGAAAATTTTCGTGTCTTGCGGTAAGTGGCGAAAATAAGCCGTTGCCCATCATCGGCCAAGGTGACGGCAATCAGACTGGTGTGTGGTTGGCCGGCACTTTCTGTGGCCAGTACTGCAAAGCCAATGGTGCTGAGCAACTTCTGGATGCTGTCCTTGATGGACTCAGGTGATGTCATTGATAACCAAATTGGTTGGTTAGTGCAAACCGACTAGCGATTGCAAAGCCTTCCAGTCTAACCAGGCTGGCCGTTCACGTGAGATAACTTTTTTGAGGCGCCTCACAACATAGCCAGTCGCGTCAGTTTCAAGATTTTTATAAGCCGTAGGAGCAGCTTGGCGTTCTGGCTTTTCCCTGGGGGAATAGTATTTGTTGTTCCTATCTATTCGCGCGAACGCTCCTCCCACTTTGCCGTGGCATTCACCATCGGTAAATGTTGATTTACTATGGTGTGAGCAGTTGATTTGCCAAAGAAAAAGGCTGCTAACTGTATGTCGTTAGCGGCTTTTGTCGGTCGATATGGGCTGGCGTCTATTGAAAGATGCCTTGCAACCCTCATGAATGCTAGATTTTCCATTTTCAACCTGCAACTTGTTCCCCGATTTGTTCCCCGGTTTGGTCTTTGATACCCCGGTTTTTGACCACTATTTGTATTGTGTCCCGGGAATTGGGGGAACACAGTAAATCAAAGGGAACCAGCCGGTTTCCAGCAACAACCCGCCAGACTTTTGCCCCGCCCCGCCCGTTTGCTGAATTGTCACACCGCCGTTTGAATCAATTCTCCACGGGGGATTTATTGTCTGCGTGAGATACCGTGCGGTTTCGGGTAGGTCAACACACTAGACTTTCGATGCCCCCGGAGTGACTGCAAGGGGGCGCTATGTAGAGCTCTACATAGCAGCCCCTATGCACAGCTCGCAACTATGCACAGGTGCCTCCGCATTGCCGGAGCTGGCCGCTGCGGCTTGAGCTATTAAGGATGGGGAAGACTGCGCATAGTTACAGCGTTTGCA
>CAIQBN010000117.1 GCA_903870065.1 uncultured beta proteobacterium
ACAGCAAGACAATGCAAACCAAAGCCACCATTTGTGCCGGCCCAACACCCGCGCCATAGTTCACGCTCAGTGCAATCACGCTGGTAACAATGGCAATGCACCAGGTCACTTGCTGATACACCCGGGTGAAACGGGGCATGACGTGAGAGAGTTCAAGCTGCATCACAGTAAAGGTATTGTTGACACCCAGTGGCAAACACAACATCAGCGCCAGCAGCGCATCCGATACCCTGCCCTGCATGCCAGTAATCTGCTGCAGGTAACCGGCCGACATCGCTGCACTCAGGCAATTCAGGATGACATACCCCGCATACCAGCCCCCCAGACGTTCACCCGTCCAGTGCCAGAAGAACAGGTGAAAAATCAAAATGAGAATGTAAAAACCGTAATAGATGCCGTAATTGAACGCTTCATGGCGGGTGGCCGCCGCAAACGCTTCGGGCTGCCACAGCTCTATCGGGGTTGAAACCGCATTGCGTGACCACACCCGCAGGTAGTAGCGTTGCAGCTGCGGCGTTTCAAGCCGCACATCAAAGGACGGATTGCGGTAGTCAATTTCCCATTCGCCACGCGCCAGGTCTTCGCCACTGCGGTGTTCCACATAGGTGCCATCAGCGCGCGGCGCATACAGGCGCACATCGTCCAGCAAGGCATTTCCTACTTCCAAAATCCAGTGCGCCGGTGCCTGGGGGCCCGGTTGCAAATCAAAACGCAACCACACGGCGGCGTTGGTAAAACCCAGGCTCAGGTTATTTTTCAGGGGGGCAAAGTCATTGCGCGCAGCCACCTGTTCGCGCGTCAGGGTGCCGCTTTCATCCTTGAACCAAACCAGATGGCTCACCAGATTCAACCGTGACTGGCTGGCCAGCACCAATGCCGGGGCAGTGGCGGCCCCAGGGCCAGCCCAGGCGCCACAAGTCAACAACAGCGCTAAAAAAAACGGGATCCATCGAAACATGCCGCCCACGATAGCACGCTCAAACCGTCCCAAAACTGGAAACCTGTGCTCAGGTTTGCTCAGCCACCGCCCACCTCACAGTGCCTACACTGGCACCCCCATGGCCCACATCATCCTGCTTGAAGACGAACGCATCCTGCGCGAGGAGATGGTCGATTTTTTGACCACGCATGGCCACGTCGTCGACACGGCAGACAGTCTGGCAGCTTTTGCACTGAGTTTTAGCCCAGAGCAACACGCCATTGCCATCGTCGACATCGGCCTGCCGGACGGTTGCGGCCTTGACCTGGTAAAGCAACTGCGCGCCCAAAAAATGAACCTGGGCATCATAGTGCTCACGGCGCGCTCTGGTGTGCCAGACAGACTGGCAGGTCTGGCGAGTGGCGCCGACCACTACCTGCCCAAAAGCACCGACCTTGACGAGCTGGCCGGCATTGTTGCGGCCTTACAACGCAGGCTTGATGTCGGCGGCCTCAGCCTGCACTGGCTGCTGCAGACCGCCGGGCGCACGCTGGTGCCGCCGGGCCTGGCACCGATTGACCTCAGCCCGAACGACTTTGCCGTGCTCAAAACCATCATGGATGGCATAGGCCAACCGGTGCCGCGCCGCGCCATTGTGGATGCCCTGGGTGACGACT
>CAIQBN010000118.1 GCA_903870065.1 uncultured beta proteobacterium
ACAGCAAGACAATGCAAACCAAAGCCACCATTTGTGCCGGCCCAACACCCGCGCCATAGTTCACGCTCAGTGCAATCACGCTGGTAACAATGGCAATGCACCAGGTCACTTGCTGATACACCCGGGTGAAACGGGGCATGAAGTGAGAGAGTTCAAGCTGCATCACAGTCAAGGTATTGCTGACACCCAGTGGCAGGCACAACATCAGCGCCAATAACGCGTCGGATGCCCCGCCTCGCATACCGGTTATCTGCTGCAGGTAACCTGCCGACATCGCTGCACCCAGGCAATTCAGAATGACATACCCTGCATACCAGCCCCCCAGACGTTCACCCGTCCATTTCCAGAAGAACAGGTGAAAAATCAGAATGAGGATGTAAAAGCCGTAATAGATACCGTAATTGAACGCCTCATGGCGTGTGGCGGCCGCAAACGCTTCGGGCTGCCACAGCTCGACCGGGCTTGAAACCGCATTACGAGCCCACACCCGCAGGTAGTAGCGCTGCACCTGCTGCGTTTCAAGCCGCACATCAAAGGACGGGTTGCGGTAGTCAATTCCCCATTCACCACGCGCCAGGTCTTCACCGCTGCGGTGCTCCACATACGTGCCATCGGCGCGCGGCGCGTACAGGCGCACATCGTCCAGCAAGGCATTACCTACTTCCAAAATCCAATGCGCCGGTGCCTGGGGGCCCGGTTGCAAATCAAAGCGTAACCACACGGCGGCGTTGGTAAACCCCAGGCTCAAATTGTTTTTAAGGAGTGCAAAGTCTGTGCGCGCCGCCACCTGGTCACGCGTCAGGGTGCCGCTTTCATCCTTGAGCCATGCCAGATGGCTCACCAGATTCAAACGTGGCTGGCTGGCCTGCAGCAATGCCGGGGCCGGGCCAGTAGCGGCGGCGGTCCCGGCGTCAGCCCAGGCAGCACAAGCCAAGCAAAGCGTTGCAAAAAAGGTGATCCATCGAAACATGCCGGCACGATAGCATGCTCAAACTGACCCAAAGCGCAGCGACCTGTGCTCAGGTTTGCTCAGCCACAGCCCATCTCGCAGTGCCTACACTGGCACCCCCATGGCCCACATCATCCTGCTTGAAGACGAACGCATCCTGCGCGAGGAGCTGGTCGATTTTTTGACCACGCATGGCCACGTCGTTGACACGGCAGACAGTCTGGCAGGTTTTGCACTGCGTTTTAACCCGGAGCAACACGCCATTGCCATCGTCGACATCGGCCTGCCCGACGGTTGTGGCCTTGACCTGGTACAGCAACTGCGCGCCCAAAAAATGAGCCTGGGCATCATCGTGCTCACGGCGCGCTCTGGTGTGCCCGACAAACTTGCCGGGCTGGCGCGTGGCGCCGACCACTACCTGCCCAAAAGCACCGACCTAGACGAACTGGCCGGTATCGTTGCGGCACTACAACGCAGGCTTGATGTCGGCGGCCTCAGCCTGCACTGGCTGCTGCAGGCCGCCGGGCGCACGCTGGTGCCGCCGGGCCTGGCACCGATTGACCTCAGCCCGAACGACTTTGCCGTGCTCAAAACCATCATGGATGGCATAGGCCAACCGGTGCCGCGCCGCGCCATTGTGGATGCCCTGGGTGACGACT
>CAIQBN010000119.1 GCA_903870065.1 uncultured beta proteobacterium
CGCCAAATGGCGGCAGCATCGCGCAGTGTTGGTGCCGCAGCAATCACCTCGCCAGCGCTGCGCAGGTAGTCGGGGGTGAAGGCCATATCAGTCCCCCGATTCTTCCGTCAACGCCAGGCGGCGGGCTTCGACGGTGATGGGCAGTGGTGTGTCGGCAGGCATGGCGGGCAAGTCGAATTGCCAGCCGTTGGCCAGAGTGACCAGACCACCCCACATGTCGGGATTGGCCATGGAAACAATGGGTTCCTCCAGGTCTTTCTTTGGCACATAACCGGTCAACACGCCCTTGCTGTCTTTGCGGATCATCAGTTTCATCATTGGCTCCTGGGAATTAATTGGGGGTTCATGGATAGGCTTTAAGGAGCGGTCAGCATTTCTTCATGCAGCAGCGGAACCAGCAGTGGCGGCAGTGTCTGCAACAGGTGGTTCACTTCGGCCGGGGTGTTGGTGGCGCCCAGTGAAAAGCGCACGGCGGCCAGTGCCTCTTCGGCGGGCACGCCCATGGCCGTCAGAACATGCGAGGGCTCACTGCCCCCCGAGGAGCATGCAGCACCACTGGAGGCCGCCACACCGAGACGATCCAGGCGCTGCAACACCACATCTGCGGACAGTTGACCAAATCGCAGGTAGCAGGTGCCCGGCAAGCGCGGCGCAGTCTGGCACCAGACATGGGTTTCGGGAATCGCCCGTATCAGACCGGCTTCCAGTGTGTTGCGAAGCGTGGTGAGGCGCGCAGCCTGTGTGCCGACGTCATCCAGGAGTTCAAGTGCAGCAGCCATGCCCACAATGCCTGCCAGGTTTTCTGTGCCACCGCGACGGCCGCGTTCCTGGCTGCCCAAGGTCTGCGTCATCAAGGCCACTCCTTGACGCAACAACAGTGCACCCACACCCTTGGGACCTTGAAATTTATGGGCTGACAAGGACACCGCGTCTGCACCGCAGCTGGCAAAGTTGAACGGCTGCTTGCCAATGAACTGTGTGGCGTCGACATGCAGCGCGGCGCCGGCAGCATGCGTGAGAGCGGCCACCTCGGTCACCGGCATCAGCGCCCCGGTTTCATTGTTGGCAGCCATCAAAGAGACCAGTGCCACGTCCGCCGTGATCAATGCCTTTGCTGCCGCCATATCCAGTGTGCCATCGGCCCGGACCGGAATAAAGTCGACCTGGATGCCCGCCTGCGCCAGCGAACGCGCCAGCCGCAGATGGCCTGCGTGCTCGACACTGCTGAAGATGACCCGATTGCGACCCGGCGCAGCAGATGCCAGCAAGCCACGCACCGCCAGGTGGTTGGCCTCGGTGGCACCGCTGGTAAAGATCACTTCCACCGGCTTGCAGCCCAGCACCCGGGCGACAGTGGCGCGCGCAGCACCCAGGGCGCGCTTGGCGTCTTGCCCCGGGCCGTGCTGGGACGAGGAGTTGGCCCACACGCCAGACAGCACCGGCAGCATGGCCGCGATGACCGCGGGTGCGGGCGGCGTGGTGGCGTTGTGGTCCAGGTAAATCATGGTGTGTAACGGGCTGTGGTGCCAGGCGTCTTAGGCCCAGAACTGGCGTTCGCTATCGACGCACAGCAGGTCCAGCAACACGTCCAGCGATGCATCCTGGTGCCGTGGCTCCCAGGTACTGTTGGCGTGGTCACGCGAACACAGGCACCAGTGGCCCCCGTCATGCGGAACCAGCAAGGCAATATCAATCATGCCGCCGGTCGGGTCCACCTTGCGCGAACAGCAGGGGCTCTGGATGCGATAGCTGTCGTCCTCGCGCAGCACCTGGGGCTGCACATAGCGGTAGCGCACGCGCTCGCGCAGGGCCCGCTCCAGGCGGCGCACCATCAGGTCCACCACAAGGGCGCTTGCCGGGGCCATGACAGCGGCGGGCATGTTCACACCAATTCCCCGGTCTCAGGCAGCAGGCCGCGTGGGGCGGGAACCAGTTCGATCTCCAGGCAGCCTACTACGCAACCGTCAAACTGCACCAGGTAGACCGGTTCGTTCAGCTCGGGTGCATGGCCGATATTGACCACCTCGCC
>CAIQBN010000120.1 GCA_903870065.1 uncultured beta proteobacterium
CGCCAAGCGGAGCATGATTGCTCGCCGCTCGGGGCGCATCATCAATATCGCGTCCATCGCCGGCCTGAACGGCAACCCCGAAGGCATGAACACCATTGCCTACAACACCTCCAAAGGTGCCGTGATCAACTTCACCCGCGCCCTCGGTGCGGAATGGGGCAAGTACAACATCACGGTCAACGCCATTTGCCCGGGCTTTTTTCCCAGCAATATGACGGCTGGCACGCTCAAGGCCTTTGGCGAAGAGAAGCTGGCCGCCGGTGCGCCTTTGAAACGTCTGGGAGATGACGAAGACCTCAAGGGCTTGTGTGTTCTCTACGCTTCCGATGCCGGCAAGCACATCACCGGACAGTGGCTCGCGGTAGACGGCGGCGTCAGCGTTGTGACCGGTGGCTAGAATTTTCCCTAAGCCTTGCATCGCCGGAGCATTTTGATGAGCAGCAGTTCGTGGGATAAAGCCGTGGGTTTCGGGGTGGAAATACCCTTTGTACAGCACTTGGGTTTTGAGCTGACGCAGTTTGCCGGCGGCCACTCCGAAATTGCCTACACCGCCAAACCCGAGCACCTCAACTCGTTCTCTGTCACCCACGGCGGCGCGCTGATGACACTGCTCGATGTATCTATGGCCACAGCGGCACGCAGCCAAGTGCCGGAGATGGGTGTGGTGACCATTGAAATGAAGACCAGCTTCATGCAACCGGCCGTTGGACCCTTGAGCGCCCGGGGCGAACTGATGCACCGCACCGCAACCATGGCATTCACCCAGTCGACGGTGTTTGATGCACAGGGTCGCAAGTGCGCGCACGCCACCGGAACATTCAAGTTCGTCAAGCGCCTGCCAATTGGTGGCAAAAGCGTCCAGGCCCTCAACACGACCGCTGCACCCGACCGTGCTGGCATTGCAACCGATTAAGCCAAATTGGCATCTAGCCCTCTGGTTTATTGGGCTTTCTGCTATTCATTCGATAGTGTTTAATTTTCTTTTTTTTGAACTACACCATGCCAATCAATCACCAAATCCATCTCGACAACCGCCCCAAAGGAGAGGCCGTCGTCAGCAACTTCCGACTTGTCACCGGTGAGACTTCGGCGCTGCATGACGGACAGGTGCTGGTACGCCACCATTACCTGAGTCTGGACCCGTACATGCGTGGCCGCATGAATGACGCCAAGAGTTATGCGCAGCCCCAGGCTCTGGGTCAGACCATGCAAGGGGGTACCGCCGGTGAAGTTGTTGAGTCGCGCAGTCCCAAATTCGCGGTTGGCGACAAAGTGGTTGGTATGGGCGGGTGGCAGGAGTACAGCGTGGTCGACGCCACCCAGGTGGGGATGCTGCGCAAAGTCGACACCACCCATGTGCCGCTGAGTGCCTACCTAGGCGCAGTCGGCATGCCCGGTGTTACTGCGTGGTATGGGCTGGTCAAGATTATTGAGCCGCAGGCTGGCCAGACCATGGTGGTGAGTGCGGCCACCGGCGCGGTGGGAAGTGCCTTTGCCGCTCTGTCCAAGGCGCGCGGATGCCGCACGGTCGGTATTGCCGGCGGACCCGAAAAGTGCCGCTATGCGGTCGATGAGCTCGGCTTTGATGCGTGTATTGATTACAAGCAGCACAGCACCGCTGGCACGCTATCCAAGGAAATTGCGCAAGCCTGCCCCAATGGCATCGACGGCTATTTTGAAAATGTTGGCGGCATGGTGCTCGACGCGGTGCTGCCGCGCATGAACGCTTTTGGGCGCATTGCGGTGTGCGGCATGATTGCTGGCTA
>CAIQBN010000121.1 GCA_903870065.1 uncultured beta proteobacterium
CTGGGAGCGATCGCCGGCGTCGGACTCGGACTGGTGGTGTCCGTTATTTTGGTTCACGTTGTCAATCCGCAGAGTTTTCACTGGACCATGGAATTGACCGTGCCGGTGCGACGCCTGGCTGCGCTGGGCATGGCAGTTATTGTCGCCGGCACCACAACGGCATGGTTGTCTGGGCAAGCCGCAGCGGGACGCGACGCGGTGTTAGCAGTGAAGGAAGACTGGTAAGCCCGCCAACCCAACAGACTCAAAATGGTGGTTAGAACGGGGTGGTGGCAAACTGCGATACTCGTAATTCAACAGATTGCATGAAGCTGGACCGCGAGGGCATGTCAACGTTATTTGAATTTTTGCCGATTGGGGCGTACCGTACTTCGCCCGACGGTGTTGTGCTGCGCGCCAACGCGGCTTTGGTGCGTATCACCGGGTACAGTTCGGAGCCAGAACTGCTGGCTGGCATCAACGACATTGCCCGGCAGTGGTATGTCGATCCGATGCGACGCGCCGAATTTAGACAGCTGCTTGACCACAGCAATTTTGTTACGAATTTTGAATCCGAGGTGTATCGCCATCCCCTGAGCGAGCGAATCTGGATTCGTGAAGCAGCCCACGCCGTGCGCGACGCCGTGGGTGAACTGTTGTACTACGAGGGCACGGTGGAAGACATTACTGTCAGCCACCAAGCTCAAGTTGAACTTGAGCAAAGCGAAGAACGCTGGAAACTTGCATTGGAAAGCACTGGCGATGGCGTTTGGGACTGGTATGTGCAAACTGGCGATGAATTTTTCTCCCGGCGCTGCAAAGAAATTTACGGTTTTGCCGAAGACGAAATCCCCAATCGGTCAGAAGCGCTTGACGGCCGTACCCACCCGGATGATCTGCCACAGATGCAACGTGACCGGGATGCACATTTCAAGGGTGAAACTCCGTCATACAACAATGAGCACCGCATTCTTTGCAAGAACGGCAGCTGGAAATGGGTGTTGACCCGCGGCATGGTTATTCGTCGCGATGCGCAGGGTCAACCGCTACGCATGATTGGGACACACACCGACATCTCCGCGCGCAAGAACGCAGAGGCGCTGGTCTGGAAACAGGCCCATTTTGATTCGCTGACCGACCTGCCAAACCGCAGAATGCTGCGCCAGCGGCTCGACCAGGCCATCGAGCGCAGTAGGCGTCAGGGTCAATCCATCGCCATGTTATTCATTGATCTGGACCACTTCAAAGAGGTCAACGACACCTTGGGTCATGACAGCGGCGACTTGCTTCTGGTGCAGGCCGCTCAGCGTATATTGCAGTGCTTCCACGATGACGACACCGTGGCACGCATGGGGGGCGACGAGTTCACTGCCTTGCTTTGTGACGTGCAGAATCCCCAACAGGTCGAGAGAACACTGCAGGCCGTTTTGAAACACCTGTCAGCACCGTTTCAGATTGGCTCGGAGCAGGTCTTTGTATCTGCCAGCATCGGGGTGGCCATGTTTCCTGAGCACGCAACCCTTGCCGAGGAACTGCTTAAGCACGCTGACCAGGCACTGTACGTGGCCAAAGGGGCGGGGCGCAATGGTTTTTCTTTCTACACACCCGCATTGCAAGAGGCCGCCCAATTGCGTGTGCGTTTGTCGGCGGAACTGCGCACTGCATTGCACGATCAACAGTTCGAAGTGGTGTACCAACCCATCTTGCACCTCGCCAGCCAACGCATTCATAAGGC
>CAIQBN010000122.1 GCA_903870065.1 uncultured beta proteobacterium
GGCATACCGGGTCAATTTGACCGTGCTGGCGCTGGTCGCCCTGTTTACGGGTGGATTTTTGGTATTTTCCGTGCTCGCATTGAGTGTGAGCCGCAGGGCGCCCCAGTTTGCCCTGCTTGGCGTGTTGGGCCTCACCGGCAGCCAGCGCTTGCAATTGGTGCTGCTCGAAGCAAGCGTGCTGGGCCTGGTAGGCAGTGCGATGGGCATCGCATTAGGCAGTGCGCTGGCGGGAATTGCGCTGCGCCTGTTGGGTGGCGACCTGGGAGGCGGCTTCTTCTCGGGCGGCACGCCGCATTTGCAATGGAGCGCTGCAGCAGCGCTGGTTTTTCTGGGCCTGGGACTGACCGCCGCAATCGTGGGTGCATGGTGGCCGGCACGCTGGGCCAGAGGTCTTCCTGCGGCGCAAACTTTAAAGGGTTTGGGAACGGCAATGGGCACATCCAATCATGCACGGATCTCGGTCGCCCTATTGCTGTGTGGTGCCATGCTGGCTTTGGTGCCACCGGTCTGGGGTATGGCTCTGGCGGCGTACATCAGTGTGGGGATGATTCTGGTCGGTGGAATTTCCGGGCTGCCGTGGCTAGTTGGCACCGTGCTGAATTGGGTGGCCCCGCTTTTTGCAAGGCAGGCGCTGCCCCTGCTCGCCGTTGAGCGCGCACGGCGCGTGCGCGGTAGCGCTGCGATTGCGGTGAGTGGCGTCGTAGCGTCGTTGAGTCTGGCTGTGGCACTGACCGTTATGGTTGCAAGTTTCAGAACGTCAGTCACCCAGTGGCTTGATACGGTCCTGCCCGCTGACCTGTATGTTCGCACCGCCACCAGCGCGGGCACCCTCGACACAGCCTACTTTGAGCCAAGTTTTGTGCGTGACGCTGCACAGTTGCCCGGCGTGCAACGACTCACTACACAGCGCAACCAGCAGTTTTTCCCCGATCCCGCTCGGCCTGCCGTAACACTGATTGCACGCCCCCTTCTGTCACTAACCGGCCCCAGGCGTGATTTGCCACTGATTACCGACCCGCTGCCAGTGCCCGAGGGCCAAATCGGGATTTATGTCAGCGAGGCAATGGTGGACCTGCACCAGGCGACTCCAGGCACGCTATTTCTGCCGCTTTCCAAGCATTTTAGTGCTCTAGCCCTCGTAAAATCTACGCCAGCAGCTACGTTTTTCATAGCAGGTGTGTGGCGCGATTATTCTCGTCAGTTTGGAACCATTGCCATGGATCAAGCGGACTTTCAGCGCATCAGCGGCGATGAGCGCGTCAACGACTTGGCCATATGGCTAAGTCCAGAGGCCAATGCCGAACAGGTGGAGCAGTCTATCAGGGGCCTGGCAAACCGACTGGCCAACACCCCCACGGGTGAGGCCGCCGGGCTTTTAGAGTTGGGGTCCGCGCGGACCATCCGCGCAACCTCGCTGCGAATATTTGATCGCAGTTTTGCTGTCACCTATTGGTTGCAGGCCGTGGCGATAGGTATTGGACTTTTTGGCGTGGCTGCTTCTTTCAGTGCGCAAGTGCTCGCACGGCGCAAAGAATTTGGATTGCTGGTGCACTTGGGTCTGACGCGCGGACAAATCCTGCGCGTTGTTGCAGCCGAAGGACTGGCGTGGACCACACTGGGAGCGATCGCCGGCGTCGGACTCGGACTGGTGGTGTCCGTTATTTTGGTTCACGTTGTCAATCCGCAGAGTTTTCACTGGACCATGGAATTGACCGTGCCGGTGCGACGCCTGGCTGCGCTGGGCATGGCAGTTATCGTCGCCGGCACCACAACGGCATGGTTGTCTGGGCAAGCCGCAGCGGGACGCGACGCGGTGTTAGCAGTGAAGGAAGACTGGTAAGCCCGCCAACCCAACAGACTCAAAATGGTGGTTGGAACGGGGTGGTGGCAAACTGCGATACTCGCAATTCAACAGATTGCACGAAGCTGGACCGCGAGGGCATGTCAACGTTATTTGAGTTTTTGCCGATTGGGGCGTACCGTACTTCGCCCGACGGTGTTGTGCTGCGCGCCAACGCGGCTTTGGTGCGTATCACCGGGTACAGTTCGGAGCCAGAACTGCTGGCTGGCATCAACGACATTGCCCGGCA
>CAIQBN010000123.1 GCA_903870065.1 uncultured beta proteobacterium
CATGCAGGGCAGCGGCACTGAAGATGCCGTTCTGGCGCATGGCCCCACCCATGCGCAAGCGGTGCCGGTGAGCGGCAGCTATCAACGCCTTTGACCCGGCCAGCAGGGACCCACCCGGTGCGCCCAGCCCCTTGCTGAACGCCACCGCCACCAGATCAAATGGCGCGGCCAGTGTGGCCAGAAGCACACCCGTGGCGGCACTGGCGTTCCAAAGTCGCGCGCCGTCCAGAAAGGTCGCCAGCCCCAACTCCCGCGCCACGGTGCAGATGCGCAGCACTTCATCCTGCGGCACGACCACGCCACCGGCCCGGTTGTGCGTGTTCTCGACCTCGACCAGCGTGGTGGCCGGGAAGATCGCAAAATTGCGCGGCTTGGTCGCCGCTCGCAATTCATCGGCGGTGAACACCCCGCGCTGCCCAATCTCATGAATCTGCACACCGGCGTTTGCAGCGGCGCCGCCCGCTTCATGCCATGCCGCATGCGATTCAACTGACGTCACCACCTCATCTCCCGGCCGTGTCAAGGTGCGCAAAGCCACCTGATTGGCCATGGTGCCGCTTGGCAGCCATAGTGCAGCCTCCTTGCCCAGCATGTCGGCCATGCGCGCCTGCAGGCGATTGGTGCTGGGGTCTTCGCCATACTGGTCGTCACCCACTTCAGCCGCAGCCATCGCGGCCCGCATGGAATCAGTAGGGCGGGTTACGGTGTCGGAGCGGAGGTCAATGGGGGTACTCATGGTCAGCTTGTTTGTGCCTGGAGTTCAAAAACGCTGATTGTGCGTGTTCTTGAGCGCGCGCACGTCGAGGACGGGTCCCGCATCAATCGTGCAGGCACCAGCTGCTGTATTTCGCGCCAGAGACTATTCGGGCGCTGAATTACAATTTCATTGAATTGGTAATTCTTTTGAATGGATACGCAATGCAGAGCACCATCACCGCAAGAGGACAAACGGTTGTTCCGGCCGCCATACGAAACAAGTTTCACCTTGGCCCGGCCGACCGATTGGAATGGATATTGGACAACGGCAGTATCCGTGTCGTGCCGGTTCGAGCCAATCCGATTGAAGCCCTCAGAGGTCAAGGCAAAGGCGGCGCAACAGCCCGCCTGCTAGCCGCGCGCAAACAGGACTCGGCGCGGGAATGAAGCGGTTCTTGCTTGATACCTCGGCCATCCTGACATTGCGCGACGATGAGCCGGGTGCCGACCGAGTGGCCGAAGTGCTGGACCTTGCCACAAGAGGAAAGGCCCGGTGTTACGGCTGCTTCATCACACTCATGGAGGTTTTCTACCGCGTATGGCGTGACGAAGACAAGGCGGCCGGTCAACTGGCTTACCAGCAATGCATGGCGTTGCCGATAGAGTGGCTTTCAAACAGTGACGCCTTGCTGGTCAAAGCCGCTGAATACAAGGCCGTTTATCCGCTTTCCATCGCAGATGCCTGGATCGCGGCCTGTGCGTCAGAGCAAGGTGCAGTCCTGCTGCACAAGGATCCGGAATTCACGCCTTTGCCTGTGACTCAAGAGTTGCTACCGCTAAAGGCAAAGAAAGTTTGATAGAAAACCGGAGCGAATCTGTCACCCAGATTAACCTGCAACGCCTGTGGCCCCGCGCAACCACCGCGCCCGCGTGCAGCACCACCCTCTACTGCAGCCTTCCCTCGAACATTTGATCTGGCGCAAACACTGCCCCTTGCAGAGGACTCTAATGAGTACACGAGTCCGTTTATCAAACTCACTTTGATAACGCACGCAAGAGAATGGAAAACCCGAAGCGGCACTATCGCTGCAGGGTGGTTTTGCCAAGTGCGAGTGCCTCGCTTAAGAGAAAGTCATGCGCAACAAATGCTTCTTGGCCACCATCACGATGGCCTTCTCGGTACTTTTCAGCCCTGCATGTTGGGCAGTTGACCCGGTGGTAACGGCTGGCATGTGGCACAACGTTGTGGTCAAGACTGACGGAACCCTGTGGGCGTGGGGCGACAACTCGGACGGCCAGTTTGGAGACGGCACCTACACCGCTCGACTCGTTCCGACACGGTTAGGAACGGGCACAAACTGGCGTACGGTTGCAGCGGGCGACCACCATACTGTGGCACTCAAGACCGACGGAACCTTGTGGGCCTGGGGGTCAAACGGGTACGGCCAGTTAGGAGATGGCACAACAACCAACCGCAACACACCCGTGCAAATCGGCAGCGCCACGAACTGGAGCGCAGTTTTTGCTGGAAACCAGCGTACGTTTGCCCTCAAAACGGATGGCACGCTTTGGGGCTGGGGAGCCAACTGGTACGGCAAACTCGGGGATGGTACGGGCATAGACCGAAAGACACCGACCCAGATTGGCAATGCAAGCAACTGGCGCACTATTGCTGTGGGTGACGACTACACCATGGCCACCAAGACGGACGGCACGGTGTGGGCATGGGGTTTCAACGGCTACGATGGTCATCTCGGTGATGGAACCCAGACCGACCGAAGCGCCCCGGTTCAGATCGGAACGGCTACCAACTGGAGCGTTGTCTCTGCAGGATCCAATCACACCCTGGCCACCAAGACAGACGGCACACTGTGGGCCTGGGGGTCGGGGGTCTATGGGCAACTCGGCGATGGCAGCGGCCAATTTGACCAGTACCGGACTCCCACCAAGATCGGGACGCTGACCAGCTGGAGTGCAACAACATCAGGAAGCTATCACCCCTCGTTTGCAGTGAAGTCTGACGGCACGTTGTGGGCGTGGGGAAACAATGAATACTCCCAACTCGGTGACGGTACGAATGTAGGCAGGAGCCTTCCAACCCAGGTGGGATCCGGGACCGCCTGGAGTTCTGTTGTCATAGGGCATTGGCACACCCTCGGACTCACGGCAGATGGAACCGTATGGGCCTGGGGCTATGGCAACAATGGGCAACTGGGCGACGGGGCTGGCAAGAGTAGCGCAGTACCGGTGCGCGTGACCAGCCTGGTGGTAGCGGCCCCCACCGCCGCCAGTGCCGATTGCGTATTCAGTTGGGCAGAGCGAAGCCTTGCGCCCTACTTTTCACCACCCGTTGCCACGTCGTCAAAGGCTGCTCCCTTCACCTACCGCTACTACGCAGGCACCGGCAACTATCTGGTCTTTTCATCGACCGATAGTCACATTTGGGTGCTAGGGCCAAGTGTCGGCAACAGCCTGGTTGATGTCGGCCCGATTGCCAACCTATTCGCATCGTCCGGCTGTTCTTGACCGGCCTCCGAATGCCCGATTAACTGCAGACTGGCATCAAGCCAGAAGACGCAGCATTTCAGATTTAGTTCGATCCTTTCCGGCCTCGTCCTGCAACTGCCAGTCGCGGTGGTAGATCCCGGTCAGCGCCGAAAGTGCCTGGGTCAGGTGCATGGCGGACTCCTTCACTGCACCAATGTTCCCGGTCTCAGCATTCAAGCCCTGAGGCCAAGATCCACTGTAGTCCAGTTAGACACCTTTGCGGCAAATCTGTTCAACCTTGTAGGTTCCGTTGGCCTGCAGTACATAGGTGGCATAACATTTGACGCCATTGCCAATGCTGCGTGAGCTGCCGCCTTCGCGGGCTGATGCAGTCAGAGGGCTCAGCATGCTGATGGTGGCTATGACGGTTGCGGCAATGACGGCTGCAGAAGTGATGGATTTACGCATGGTGTTTTCCTTGTGGTTCGGTACTGAAAATGTGTCACTCTTGTGAACGTGACCGACATACTCTGCTTTTTCCGTGCCAACTTGAGAGAACTGGAAAATCTCCAATCAAATCAAACACTTTGCGAAACCTTGTCATCTAGCGCCTGCCGGCATTGCGCTATTTGCCCCAGTTTTGCGGGGG
>CAIQBN010000124.1 GCA_903870065.1 uncultured beta proteobacterium
CCGGATTGATTGCCAAAGTACGAACATCCGTTGGCCCGAGGCCCCCGCCGGCAAGATGCCACGTCGTGCCAGCGTCATGGCTCTTGAATACCCCAGACACTGTGCCGGCATACAAAGTAGCAGGCGCGACCGGGTCAATCGCCAGCGCTCGAACCTCCGTGCTGTTGAGGCCAGCGTTGATGTTGGACCATGTCACACCCGAATCAGTACTTCTGGCGATGCCCGTTCCAATAGAAGCTGCGCAAGTAGTAAAGGAACACAGTGCCGTATCAGCGTATACGGCATAAACCGTACTTGTAGTTGCCGGATCAATCGCCAGTGCAACAACGTACCGCTCCGCCAGCCCTGCCGCGCTCCAGGTAGCGGCCCCATCGGTACTCTTGACGATGCCGAGCGTGGGGTCAAAAAAAAAGACCGAGTCGGCGTTGCGGCCTTTGGCGCCATACAAGGTGTTGGGACTGCGCGGGTCCACAGCGATTGCATGGACATCACCGGATACATGAAAGCCAGGATATCCGGCGACGCACCTGAATTGTGTATCTACTTCGGATTTTTTCTGAACTGCACAACCGACCGTGCCAACATAGGCGACCGTGGGTACGGTGGGCGTTACTGCAACGGTCAGAATACTCGCGCCGGAGTCGGACTTCCCCAAAGTGCTCCAGCTAACCCCCTGGTCGTCACTACGGATAACCGTATCGCCACCAGTGGCATAGAGTGCCTGTGGACTGGCTACGCCAACGGCGATAGCGTCGACGTGCGGCAATGGCGTGCTCAGGGGTTTCCAGACCAAATCCGCGTTGACGCCCAATCCACTCAACCCCAGCAGCACTGCGCTGGCATATCGACGGCAATTGTGCATGGCAACTTCCACGGACGAAAAACAAAAATGGGCCGACTGATCAGCCATCGACGTCCGCAACTTGCATGCGTTTGGCGATGGGCTACCTACCAGCCTTGAAATTGGTAAAAGTGCGGGTCTGCACTTTGCGCGCGGCCTGTGGCAACGCGTCAGGCGCGATCATGGTTTTGGTTGCGGCCGCATCCAGAAAAATACTCTTGTTCTCGGCCACATCCTTGCGCACAAACTTCACCGAGGCCGCATTGGGATTGGCATAAAACACCTTGTTGGTCAGCGCGGCATGCACTTCGGGCCGCAAAATGTAGTTAATGAACAGGTGCGCGTTGTCGACATTCTTGGCGTCCTTGGGAATGGCCATGGTGTCGAAAAACAGTGTGGCACCGGTTTTGGGTATCAAGGCCTCAATGACCACCGGTGTCTTGCCCTTGGCGGACGCGGCGCGGTTGCGGGCAATGTTGATGTCGCCCGAATAACCCATTACCAGACACGTGGCGCCACTGGCCATTTCTTCGATGTAGCCCGATGACGAAAACCGCGTGACATAAGGGCGAATCGCAGTGAGTACCTTGACCGCGGCGTCATAGTCCGCGACATCCTTGCTGAAGGCGGGTTTGCCGGCATACAGCAGCGCCGCCGGCACCACTTCGGATGCCGAGTCCAGCACACTCACGCCACAGCCCTTGAGCTTGCTCACATACTGGGTATCAAACAGCAGACGCCATGCGTTGTCAGGCATGGGCATGTCACCCAGTGCGGCCTTGACCTTGTCTACGTTGATGCCAATGGTCACATAACCCCAGAGCCAGTCCACCAAGTACGCATTGCCCGGATCCACCTTGGCGAGTTGCTCCAGCAAAGCCTTGTCCAGGTTGCCCCAATTGCTCAGTTTGCTGCGGTCAAGCTTTTGCAGCAACCCGCCCTCGATCTGGGTCTTGGCAAAATGTGAACCCGGCACCACCACGTCGTAGCCCGAACGCCCGGCGACCAGTTTGGCGTGCAGGATTTCGTTGTTGTCGTAGTTGTCATAACGGACCTTGATGCCGGTCTCTTTTTCAAAATTGCGGATCGTATCTTCGGCAATGTAGTCCGACCAGTTGTAGACGTTGAGCACTTTGGGTTCGGCCGCCAGCGCGCTGCCAGACCACAGCCCCGCGGCGGTCAACAGCATGACGCCGATACAGCGCTTAGTGGTAGTTTGGTCCATTGCAATGAGTCCTTTGGGTCATGGTGTGGGGGAAATCGGTACCAGCATTCCTGGTCGGAAGCAAAATGATACCAATATTGGCGCAGCCAGTATGCGGGAAGGAAAATTGCACCTAGCCCTCGTGGATTCTACTTACGTTGCTATATCTTATATAGCACTATGATGATCGTGCTGTGATCGCCGCGCCTCAGTGCCTGCTGCCGGGCAGATGCGTCATCAAATCCAGCACATCCGCCGGCTGAATATCAACTAGGCAGCGTGTGTGTCCCAACGGGCACTTACGCTCATAACACGGCGCACAGTCCAGGGCTGGCTGGTAAGCCGGTTCTTCCTTCAACCAGATGATTCGCGCCAGCGGGTTCAAGGGCGGTGTGTGCCGCGGACTCGACGACCCGAACACCGCCACCTGGGGCACGTCCAGCGCAGCGGCCACATGCATCAGGCCAGAGTCATTGCTGACCATTGAGCGTGCACAGGCAATCACTGCGATGGCCTGATCGAGTGAGGTGCGCCCGGCCCAGTTCTGGCAGTGACCGGGTTTGACCGCGTCAACCCTGGCGGTAATCTCGGCACACAGCGCATCCTCCTTGGCCGAGCCCAGCAACACCACCGGCAGGTTCAACTGTTCGGCCAGCACCGCAAAATGCGTGGCCGGCCAGCGCTTGGCCGGCCCGAATTCGGCACCGGGTGCAAACACATAGTAGCCCTGCGGCTGCAACTGCAGGGCAGCCAGGGCGTCGTCCCGTGTAGGCTGTTCCAGCGTCAGTTGCGGTCTGTCATCGCCCAGGTCAGGCTCGCCGCTAAGGGCCGAATAAAACACGACCATCGGTGGGCGCTGGCCCGACTGCGGATTGGGCAGGCGCTGCGTCAGTAGGCCCCATCGGCCCTCGCCGTGGTACCCCACGCGCCTCGGAATGGCGGCCCACCAGGGCAGCAAGGCGCTTTTGAGCGAATTGGGGCACACGTAGGCAAGGTCAAACTGGTCGCGCAGTTGGCGTGAAAGCTGACGGCGCGCGCGCCACTGCAAGCCACCATGGGCAAACGGCAATTCGATCACCGATGCAACTTGGGGCATGGCCCGGTAAACCGGCGCGACCCAGGGCAGAGCACCCACGGTTAGTGTTTCGCCACGCGCGGCGAGCCGCCGCAAGAGGGGTTCGGTCATGACCGCATCCCCAATCCACTGGGGAGCAATAACTAGCGACAGCGGCATGGCTGGCTCAGCACGTGCCGCACCGGCTCCCACCCACTGCAACAAGGCACTGGCTAGTGCCCGTGGAAATGCTCACCGTCCTTGAGTTTGTAGACCGTGCCGCAATAAGGGCATTTGGCTTCGCCGGTCTTGCCCACATCCAGGTACACCTTGGGATGGGTGCTCCAGGTTTCCATTTTCGCCAGGGGGCTAGGGCAAAAAACACCGCCTTGGTGGTTCAGGTCTTTGGCCAGGAGTTCGATTGTCATAGGTGATTCCTCATCAGTTGGCGACCAAGCCAGTCGCTGGGCAACAGCTTGTGCCGCGCTTGTTGTTGCACGCGCTCGGGTTCAAGCACGTTATTCCACGTTGGTTAACCAGTGGGCGTATTGGGAGTTGCGGCCGTTGACGATGTCAAAGAACGCGCTCTGGATTTTCTCGGTGATCGGACCCCGGCTGCCCGCGCCGAGCTCAATGCGGTCAAGTTCGCGAATCGGTGTCACTTCAGCGGCCGTTCCAGTGAAGAACGCTTCATCGCAAATATAGACCTCATCGCGGGTGATACGCTTTTGCACCACTTCCAGGCCCAGGTCTTTGCAAATATGAAACACCGTGTTGCGGGTTATACCGTTGAGCGCACCGGCCGACAGGTCAGGTGTATAGACCACTCCGTTCTTGATAACAAACAGATTTTCACCTGCGCCTTCGGAGACAAAGCCATTTGCATCGAGCAGCATGGCCTCGTCGTAACCATCGTCCGTGGCCTCCATGTTGGCTAAAATCGAGTTGGTGTAGTTACTGACCGCCTTGGCCTGGGTCATGGTGATATTCACATGGTGACGGGTATAGCTTGAAATTTTTACGCGGATACCGCGCTTCATCCCCTCTTCACCCAAGTAGGCGCCCCAGGGCCATGCGGCGACCATCAAGTGGATGGTGTTGCCCTTGGGGGACACGCCCAGCTTTTTGTCACCAATCCAGGTGAGTGGGCGCAAGTAGCAGCTCTCCAACTTGTTTTCCCGCACCACCGCCTTTTGCGCTTCATTGACCTGCTCCTTGGTGAAGGGAATCTTCATGCGCAGGATCTTGGCGCTGTTAAACAGACGCTCGGTGTGCTCTTCCAGACGGAAGATGGCGGTGCCGTTGACCGTGTTGTAAGCGCGCACCCCCTCAAACGCGCCGCAGCCGTAATGCAGGGTGTGGCTCAGCACATGGATTTTGGCGTCGCGCCAATCGACCATCTGGCCATCCATCCAGATTTTTCCATCGCGGTCGGACATTGAGGGAGGTATTGGGCTCATGGCAGGTTTCCTTGGAATTGTGGGCTTGGAACCGCTGATTTTACGACCCGGGTGACAGCCGGGGCGACGCCCGATTGAAGTACTGCGTCAGCCGCGCAACAATTCCCACTGAACCAGCTTGCCATGGTTAAAACTGCAATGCACCGCGGCATTGGAGGCGTCGGTCCACCGGTAGTCTTCGGTTTCGCTTTGCGGCGTGTCGATTCGCTCACCCAGGGCCCGTGTCAGCGCCAGCACATCGAGCAGTGCCATGCCGCGCCCCAGACGGGCATGCAACATGACGGCGCTGCCAACCGTTCCGATCGGGCGCCCGGAAGTTCGTCGCAACACCAGCAGCAACCGCGTCATATGCAGCAAGGCCCACATCACAACGCCTGCACCTGCAAACAACAGGCCGCCCATGCCATAGGCGCGCCAGATGAGAAACGCCGCGCCCACGGCACCCGCCGACAGAGCGATGCGGGTCAGCAACTGCCTTGTGCGAAGAACCTGCACTGCCACAGGCTAAAACGTTTCCCAGTCATCATCATCCTTGCTGCCGCTGGCCTTGGCGGATGCAGCAGGCGCCGCCAATTTGGCCTGGGGCGCGGCGGGCGCCGACTTTTTGTGCGCCAAGGCTGGCTTGGCTGCGCTTGCGACCATGGGCTTTTTGGCTGCGGCAAAGGGCGCACGGGGTGCCTGGCGCGTGGACATAGGCCTGGCAATTGCCGCGCCCAACGCCACCTGTCCATCAAGCTTGAATGCTGCCACCACGCCGGCCAACCGATGGGCCTGGTCTTTCATACTGCTGGCCGCCGCTGCGGACTGCTCCACCAGAGCGGCATTTTGTTGCGTCATCTGGTCGAGCTGTGCCACTGCCGAATTGACCTGGGCAATGCCATCTGCCTGCTCGGAGGCCGCCGCGGTGATTTCCCCCATGATGTCGGTCACGCGTTGCACCGAGCCGACGATCTCGGTCATGGTTTGCCCGGCCTGTGCGACCAACTCCGAGCCGTCGCTCACCTTTTCAACGCTGGTGTTGATCAGCGCCTTAATTTCCTTGGCCGCATCAGCAGAACGACCCGCCAGACTGCGTACTTCACTGGCAACCACCGCAAAACCCCGCCCCTGCTCACCTGCGCGGGCAGCCTCGACTGCGGCATTGAGCGCCAGAATGTTGGTCTGAAACGCGATGCCGTCAATCACGCTGATGATGTCGGAAATCTTGCGCGAGCTGGCATTGATCTCATCCATGGTGGAGACCACCTGACCCACCACTTCGCCACCCCGGCGCGCCACCTGGGCGGCCGACGCAGCCAACTGGTTGGCCTGGCGGGCCGCATCGGCGGACTGTTTGACGTTGGCGGTGAGCTCCTGCATGCTGGACGCCGTTTCTTCCAGGTTGGCGGCGGTTTGTTCGGTGCGTTGCGACAGATCGTTATTGCCGGCAGCAATTTCCTCGCTGACATTGGCCATGCCGTCGGTACCCAAACGCACATCGGACACCAAATGAACCAGCTGGGATTGCATGTGGGCGATGGCCTTCATCATCTCGCCGAATTCATCGCCCCGGTCGGTATTGACCTTGGCGCTCAGGTCGCCACTGGCGATGGTCTCTGCCACCGCGATGGCATCGCGCAAAGGCTGACGAATCTGGCCGATGAGAAACCAGGTTCCCGCCAGCAGGAGAGCAATCAGCGCGCCCACCAGGGAACGGGCAAATATCGCACTGCCCGCGCGCTGTTCAGCAAAATCCGCTTTCAGCGCCGCCAGGCTGCTGAGCTGCAATGCCGCCAGCGCGTCCAGGCTTTGGAGGTATTGGTTGGTCGCCGGGAGGTATTCGGCGTGGATTTCCTTCAACACCAGTTGCTGGTCCCCGGCTTTCTTGGCCTCCAACGCCTTGGCGCGCGACGCCAGGACACGCTTGCGTTCTTCGCCGATGCGTGCGATCAGGTTTTTCGATTCGACAGAAAACTCCATCGCGTCAATCTTCTTCTGCAACTCCGAAATCTCAGCGCTGGTGGCTGCAATCGAGTCCTTGTAGAAGTCACCCACTGCAGGGTCGGCACTGAGTAGCCCGGCCACCACGCGCGCGCCATTGGTTTTGGTCAGCCCGGCCCAACGCGTCACATCACCCACTTTAACGATATGGGCGGAAAGAATATTTTCTTGCCGCTCGACCAGGGCAGTGCTGCGACTGGTTGCAGCCACCAGGGTAAACACCAAGAGGCTGACCACACACGCCATGGCCCACCACAGTTTGGCACCCAAGGACAAGTTGCTGAGTTTCATATTTTTTCTGCTGGCTGAAGGGTCTTTCATATTAACCAGCATCGCCCGTTCTGCGCCAACTCTGAGAGGCTGGAAACGGCATTTCCGATAAGGGGAAACCCTCAATTACTGGCTACAGGGCGCGCACCACTTGCATTGCCTCTTCCACCCGCTCCACCGCATGGATGGTCAACCCCTCAAATTCCTTGGCGTTGAATTTCTTGGGCACGTTGGCCCGGGGCACCACGGCCACGCTGAATCCCAGTTTGGCGGCCTCCTTCAGCCGTTCCTGCCCACGCGGGGCTGGGCGCACTTCGCCGGCCAAGCCGACTTCACCAAAGGCAAAAAAGCCCTTGGGCAATGGTTTACCCCGCAAGCTCGATGTGATCGCCAGCAACACCGCAAGGTCCGCCGCCGGCTCACTGATGCGCACGCCACCCACGGCGTTGACAAACACATCCTGATCCATGCAGGCAACGCCGGCATGGCGGTGCAAAACGGCCAGCAACATTGCCAGCCGGTCACGGTCCAAACCCACGCTCAGACGGCGGGGACTCGGGCCACCGCTATCCACCAGGGCCTGAATCTCAACCAGCAGCGGCCGCGTGCCCTCCAGGGTCACCATCACGCAACTGCCCGGCACCGGCTCGGTATGCTGGCTCAGAAAAATCGCGCTCGGATTGGAAACCCCTTTGAGTCCTTTCTCGGTCATGGCAAACACCCCGATTTCATTGACCGCCCCAAACCGGTTCTTGATCGCGCGCACCAGCCGAAAACTGCTGTGCGTGTCACCCTCGAAATACAGCACCGTGTCTACCATATGCTCCAGTACCCGCGGTCCGGCCAGCGCACCTTCTTTGGTGACATGCCCAACCAACACAATGGCCGTGCCACTGGATTTGGCGCAGCGCGTCAGGTGGGCTGCGCATTCACGCACCTGCGCCACCGAACCCGGCGCTGAACTCAGTTGGTCGGAATATACGGTTTGGATGGAGTCAATCACCGCCACATCAGGCTGCACGGCGTCGATGGTGGACAGAATTTTGTCGAGCTGAATTTCGGCCAGCACCTTGACCTGGGATGCATCCAGACCCAGCCGGCGTGATCGCAGCGCAACCTGTGCACCGCTTTCTTCGCCAGTCACGTAAAGGGTCGACTGCCCGCTGCGCTGCAAAGAATCCAGCGCCTGCAGCAGCAAGGTGGATTTGCCGATGCCGGGGTCGCCTCCAATGAGAACCACCGCGCCTTCCACCATGCCGCCACCCAGCACCCGGTCCAGCTCATCCTGGCCGGTGGGTGTGCGCTGGACATCGGTGGCTTCAATGTCGGCCAGCACCGCTACTTCAGCGGTTTTGGCCAGCGACTGGAACTGCGAGGTGTAGCGATTTTTGTTGGAAGCAGCCGATTCGGCGACCGACTCGATCAGCGTATTCCAGGCCGCACAGCTGGGGCATTTGCCCAACCACTTGGGGCTGACGCCACCACACTCGGTGCAGGTGTAAACAGTTTTATCTTTGGCCATGCAGCCATCATACTGTACATAATCACAGGACTCGGATTCTTTGCCTGGCTTTGCGCACTTTATCGACGCTGAGCGTCACATGCACGTTTTCTGGTGTCACGGCTGCTGCAATGGTGCACGCCGGCGTGGTGGTTTCCTTGCATTGGATTTTGCCCAGCGCCACACCGTCCTTGTCCAAAATCGGGATCACCCACGGTGTATTGGCGCGTTCACCACGCTGCACAGACAGGGCAGTCTCACCATTGGCCAGTCGCACATAGGTGCCTGGTGGATAGAAACCAGCCGCCTGTGCCATGGCCGAACCGACACCCAGGCCCACCCCCTCGGCCCCCATCACCATGGACTTGACGGCCTTCACCGGCGACAGGGATGCTCTGGTTTTACGCCCTGCCATCTTGGCAATAAAACTGTCTGCCATGGCCAGAATGCGCCGAGCCATGGCCGTGCTGGGCATGGCCAGGGTCGATTCCGGATCATGGTGGTAACGCACGACATCGAGCACCTCTGGGTCATCCAATGCAAAACCCTGCAGGGTTTCCACACTTTTTTGCGGGTGATCGCGAATCAGGTTGCGCTGCCAGTCGGTGGGTGCCGACTGCTGGCGTGCCAGGCTGTCCTGATCGCGCGCCATGCCGATGTTCATCACCAGCGCCGACGTCAGCAGCACTGCACGCTGATGCGCCGGAACGGCAAGTTTTTGCGCCGTCAGCTCACACACCACTGCGCACAGCAGCGCGTGGGTTGCGCAATACCCCTGCTCGGTGTCTGCCAGCGCCTGGAACAGGCAATACAGGCTGTCATCTACATCGGCCTGCATCAGGTCAAGTGCCTTCTTTTCAATACCAGCGATGCGTTCCCGCGGGTTGATCGCCAGCCCCCCCTGGTACAAAATTCCGCGCAGAATTTCCTGCAAATCAAGCCAGCCCCCGCTGAGCTGCTGCCCCACAACATAGTCACTGTCACGGATTTCGCTCGGCATGGGCGCACGGCTGACTTCCTGCACGTCCACGCCTTCCCGGAGCATGGCGTGCACCATGCGCTCGTAGCTGCGCTGCCAGGCCATGGCGTCGGCAGGGGTGGAGGATGCGTTGTGCGCATGCAGCTTGTCGCGGTGCTCTTCGGAGACTACAGGTTGACCCTTGCGCAGCAGCAGCTGGCCCGAGGCGCTCCACACATCCACTGGCAACGGTTTGCCCACGCCGAGCATGGCCACGGGTATCGGAACGTATTTCATCATGCTGCAACCTCCACCGGGACCCGGTTAGCCAGACCACACATTAACTCGTAACCCACGGTTTGTGCGCAGGCGGCCACCTCGTCGATGGATAGCACCGCGCCCCTGGGTCCGCGCCCCCACAAAGTCACCGTGCTCGACGCTCCAGACAGCGGCACGGGCGTCAGATCCACCGCAATCATGTCCATGCTGACCCGACCCAAGGTTCGGGTGCGCACGCCGTCCACCAAAACCGGCGTGCCGGTAGGACAGATCCGCGGGTAGCCGTCGGCATAACCACAGGCCACGATGCCGACCCGGATTTCCTGGCTTGCCACAAAGCTTAAGCCATATCCGACTCCAGCCCCCGCAGATATTGCCTGGACCGCTATGATTTTCGCAGCGAGTGTCATCGTCGGTTGCAAACCCCACTGGGCGGCGGTGTGTTGTGGAAAATCGGGGGCACTCCCGTACAAGGCGATGCCCGGGCGGACCCAATCGGACACCACCGTGGCGGGCGACCGCGGCACCACAGCTGATTCTGTGCCGTGTGCTGTGCCAATCCCCGCGACCGCCGTGTGGCGCAGTGTGGCGGCGCTGTTGCTCAGGCTGCGCTCACCTGGCAGGTCGTGCGTGACCTCTGCAAATACTGCGACTTGCCCGGCAATGCCCAGCGGACCATCGGCATCACTGAAATGCGTCATCAGGGATATTTCATCGACTTGCGGCAGCGCATTCAACCGTGCCCACGCCGAGCGGTAACGCTGCGGTGTAAAACCCAGCCGGTTCATGCCAGAGTTCATTTTCAGGAAGACCCTATGCGGCACATTGGTTTTGTGGGCCGCCAGCATGTCAATTTGGGCATCGCAATGGATGGTGTGCCAGAGGTCAAGCCGGGAACAAAGCTCCAGGTCTCGCTGTTCAAACACGCCTTCGAGCAACAGCACCGGGCCACGCCAGCCCAGATCCCGTACACGCTGCGCCTCGTTGAGATCGAGCAAGGCAAAGCCGTCTGCCGCACGCAGCCCATCAAACACCCGTTCAATGCCATGTCCATAGGCGTTTGCCTTCACAACCGCCCAAACCCGGGCATCCCCGGCCGCGCGACGGGCCTGTTCCAGGTTGTGACGCAGCGCGTTGGTATCGATGGTTGCAAGTATGGGACGGGGCATGGCAAATGGCTGGTGCAATCGGGTGTGGGGATTTTGACATCCCCGGGCGTGCTATAACCGCGTCAGGTTTGGAGACACTTCACAAATATCAAACGCAGCGACTTCGGTCCTTGCGCGTGCACCCCACGAATGAAACGCGGCTTTTACACCATCATGTCGGCGCAGTTCTTCAGCTCGCTGGCCGACAACGCGCTGTTTGTCGGTGCCATTCAATTGCTTCGCACAGGCGGTGCCCCGCAGTGGCAACAAGCCGCGCTGGTACCCATGTTCGCCTTGTTCTATGTCATTTTGGCGCCGTTCGTGGGCGCCTATTCTGACTCCCTGCCCAAGGGAAAGGTCATGCTCTACAGCAATGCAATCAAGGTTGTTGGTTGCTTGATGATGCTGTTTGGCACCCATCCACTGATGGCGTACGCCATTGTGGGGCTAGGCGCTGCCGCCTATTCGCCAGCCAAGTACGGCATCCTGACCGAATTGCTACCGGCGTCACAATTGGTCAAAGCCAACGGATGGATTGAGGGCTTGACGATCGCCTCCATCATTTTGGGTGTTTTGCTGGGCGGGCAATTGGTAGGGCCAGTTGTATCCACGTATTTGCTGTCGTTTGATTTTCCGGTCGTCAACACCGGCATCGATACAGCGCCCGAGGCGGCTATCGGGATGCTGATTTTTATTTACGTGCTGGCTGCCTGGTTCAACACCCGCATTCCGCTGACCGGCGCGCCGATGCGGCCGCTGCCAAAAAATCTGGTTTCGCTGTTGCCTGACTTCTGGACCTGTAATTTGCGGTTGTGGCGCGATCGGTTGGGCCAGATTTCTTTGGCCACCACAACCCTGTTTTGGGGCGCACTGGGCAACCTGAAGGCCATTGTGCTGGTGTGGGCCGCGGCCGCGCTGAATTACGACGTCACGCAGGCATCGGCCCTGGTGGGTGTGGTTGCCATTGGCACTGCCTTGGGCGCCCTGGTTGCTTCACTGCGGATGAAGCTGGACCGCGCAGTCACCGTGATTCCCCTGGGCATTGCCATGGGTTTGCTGGTGCTGCTGCTTAATGTCATTACCAATGTTTGGCTGGCAGCCCCGTTTTTTGTCTTTCTCGGTGCGTTGGGTGGCTTCCTGGTGGTTCCCATGAATGCGCTGTTGCAGCACCGCGGTCATAACCTGATGGGCGCGGGGCGCTCCATTGCAGTACAGAATTTCAATGAGCAGGCCTGCATTCTTGCCATGGGCGCG
>CAIQBN010000125.1 GCA_903870065.1 uncultured beta proteobacterium
AGAACAAGAACACGTGATTGTTGACGCATTGAACATTTCCTTGATGGGTGGTGGCGACCGAACAACTCGACCGCGCGGGGAAAGTATAGGCAATACGGACTATCGGTGCAGGCCATCCATATGGCAAGGCCGGCTGCATCAACCGAAGCGCTAGTTGAATATCAAAAGTTAAAGCAGTGGGAGTTTTGGGTATCACCGCACGCCTCGTTGACGCTGCGTCTGCGGGCGAGGTGGTCATTAATGAACAGCTTCGGACCCAGTTGCCGCCGGATATTCAATTGCAAAGCCTGGGATCTCGCAAATATAAAAACGTCTCCCAGCCCATTCAGTGCTTCCTACTCACGGATCAACATCCACTTGGGGCGTTGTCGCCGGAGTCTTCGCGTCGCCTGGAAAAGCTTACTGTCCGACGCGCACCAACTCTGCAAAATGGCGATCCCGGGTGGCGATGTGTTTTTCGACAAATCCCAGCACATCCTCAACGTTGCCGGCGTTCAGATTGGCTTTGCCCTGTGCAAGATTGGTCGCTATTTCCTCTAGCGCATCGAGCATGTTTTGATGGTCTGCCACGTGCGCAGCGTATTCGTCATAACTCTTCATCCGCATGAGCAGCTCTTCCGAGGCAAAGTGCGCCTGGCTATAGCTTCGCAGTTGCTGCAGACTCAGCAGGATGGCATCCACTTCCCGACCTTCGCGAACGGCCTGGCACAAGGCGTGTAGCAGTCCGAGTTGTACGCCATGCTCGCTATCGGTTGCGACATTGGCAGCATGGTTAAAGTCGGAAATGTTGGACATGAAAAACGCTCCTGAAGGTAAGTTGTGGGCCTTTGGCCAGGCCAAAAGAAGTGTAAGGGTTGGGAGTTTAGGACGGCGTTTTTGGCCCTGCTTCAGGCCGACTTCAGATTGTGGTTCTTTAACGGCATATCGCGAATCCGCTTGCCGGTCGCAGCAAACAGTGCATTCAATACCGCGGGCGCCGCAACCGCGATGGTGGGTTCGCCAACGCCGCCCCAAAATCCGCCACTGGGCATCACGATGGACTCCACACGCGGCATTTCGGCGAGTCTGACTACCGGGTAATCATGGAAGTTGGTCTGTTGAATGCGCCCGTCTTTCACCGTGCATTCACCATATAGTGCTGCAGAAAGACCGTAGGCGAAGGAGCCTTCAATCTGCGCCTCGATCTGTTGCGGGTTGACGGCATGGCCGGGGTCGGTGGCGGCAACGATCCGGTGCACTTTGAGGCCGGCGGATTCACGGAACGAGACTTCGGCGCAGGCCGCAACAAAGCTGCCAAAGCCCATGGTTTGCGCCAGACCACGATAAATGCCCTTGGGGGCCGGTGTGCCCCAACCGGCACGTTCGGCCACAGCATTGAGCACGGCCAGCGGTTTGGGGTTATTGGCCAGCAGTTTGCGCCGCAACGCCAGCGGGTCTTGCCCGGTAGCGTGTGCCAACTCGTCAATGAAGCACTCCAGATACAGCGTGTTCTGGTTCAGGTTCACGCCACGCCAAAAACCGGCCGGCACATGCGGGTTATGGATGGCATGGTCAATCAAAAGGTTCGGTATGGCATAGCCAAACGAGTTCTCCGGCCCGGGCGGATTCAGGCCTTGAAAGGCCACCGGGTCCTTGCCGTTTTTGATGTTCTGCGGCGCCACCGTGGCCATGATGGATTGACCCGACAGGCGCATGTGCAGAGCCACAAGCTCGCCCTTTTCATCCAGCCCCGCGCGAAGCTTGCACTGCGTAACCGGGTGGTAGCGGCCATGGGCCATGTCCTCCTCGCGCGACCAGATCAGCTTGATCGGGGTGCCGGGCATGGTTCGGGCAATCTGTACCGCTTGCACCACAAAGTCGCTGAACCCACGGCGACCAAAACCGCCGCCCAGATGCAGTTTGTACAGCTCGCATTGGTCCGCTCGCAAGCCCGATGCCTCCACCTGGGCGTTGAACGCCGCCTCGCCATTTTGTGTGGGCACCCAGACCTCGCACCGCGAGGGGGTCCACAGCGCAGTGGCGTTCATGGTCTCCATGGTGGCGTGATTCTGGTGCGGATACGAGTAAACCGCCTCAACCGTGCGCGCGGCTTTGCTCAGCGCTTCTTTGGCATTGCCGGCTTCATTGCCCACTGCTGCCTGCTCCTGGGTGAGGCCGGTTTTGAGCACACTGGCGAATGCGGCGCTCGACGCCTTGGCGTTGGGTCCCTCGTCCCACTGAACCGGCAGTGCTTTGAGGGCGGCATTGGCGCGCCACCAGGTGTCAGCAATCACCGCCACGGCACTGGTACCCACGCGAACGACTTTTTTTACGCCGCGGCGCGACATCACTGCTTTATCGTCAAAACTCACCAGAGTGCCGCCAAAAACGGGGCAGTCCAGGATGGCGGCGTTGAGCATTCCGGGCAGCACCAGATCCATGCCGTAAATTTGTTTGCCGGTGGTCTTGTCCACGGTGTCCAGCCGCGCCAGGCGCCTGCCCGCAAGCTTCCAGTCACCGGTTGCCTTGAGCTTGATGTCCGTTGGCACTGGCAATTTGCCTGCAGCCTGAGCTACCTTGCCGTAGCTGGTGCTGCGTGCACTGGCCTTGTGGGTGATCACGCCGCTACTGGTTTGGCACTCGGAA
>CAIQBN010000126.1 GCA_903870065.1 uncultured beta proteobacterium
CGTAGCGACTACCTGACCCGCGTACCAGGCCAGAACAACAACGATGTGGAAGGCAAGGCATCCACCGTGAATGTGGACCTGTCCGTGTCGTACAAGGTCAACAAGAACCTGGACGTAACCTTTGAGGCGGTTAACCTGCTCAACACACCCAACGACCAGTTCATCAGCCGAGCTCGTAATAGCTCGGTGGTCTACAACGTAACCGGGCGCGAGTACCTGATCGGCGCACGCTACAAGTTCTGATTGCGGGGGCAAAAAGAGGTAACTGGGGGCGGCGCGAGTTGCCCCTTTTTTTATGTACCAGGCAATACGGATCCGACGACACCATGGCCTCCCTGAATCACACCCGGGCTTGCCTGTGCGGCCTGCTCCTCGCGCCGTTTCTGGCTGCCTGCGTGCATGCGCCTGCAGCCACCACCATCCACGGCGTCGTGTCCATCGGCGGCGCCATGGCAGGTGCCTATATTGCGGTGCGCGATAGTCAGGGCACGGGTGAGGCGACCCAGACAGATGCCCGTGGCCAGTACACGCTCACGGCCGCGGGTCTTGTCGCCCCGCTGGTGCTGAGCGCCTCCAGTGAGCAGAACGGCAACTGCAGATACAACCACAAGCCGCGTGCTGTCTGTTTGACAGCACTGGTCGCCAGGCTTTTTCCTGGGAGTAACCGGGTCAACATCAATGCGTTGACCGATCAGGTGGTGTCCGACGTGGCAAACGCGCTGCACTTCCTCGGGCCTCAACAATTGGCAGATGCGCCCCAAATTCCCGCCCTACCCTTTCAGGCACATGCCGAGTCACATCGCCGACTCCGCACGGGATTCGGCGCTGCACTTACCAGCGCCGGTGTGAACGATGTCCAACACTTCGACCCCGTCACACTACCCATGCAGGCCGATGGCAGCGGCGTTGATGCGGTGCTGGGCGTCATCAACCACACGCGCGGCTACGACAACGAAACCGGGGAAGCATCCACCACGGTTATCACCGACATGGGCTGGCGCCCGATCATCCAACCGTTTGGACCGGCGGCCAACGAACCACTGCAATTCGAACGCGCCAGCATGGAGCGGGAGCGCATTCGCTCGGCCAGACTGCGCATCTTTATTGTGGGCGACTCGACGGCCGCTACCTACGAGCGCCAGCGCCTGCCGCGCATGGGCTGGGGCCAGGTGTTTGCCGACCAGTTTCAACGCGACAGCGGGATCGCGGTGGTTAATGGCGCGCGTGCCGGGCGCAGCTCACGTGATTTCTATAACGGTGGCTGGTACCTTCAGATGGCGCGCTTGATGCAGCCGGGTGACTACGTCTTCATTGCCCACGGCCACAACGACCAGAACTGCAATGGTTTGCGCCCTGCGCGCGGTGTGGCCGACGTGACCAACCTGTGCACCTACCCCAACGATGCGAGTGGTCAGCGTCAGCATCCGCCGGGACAACCTCAGATGTCGTTCCAGGCCAGCCTGGAAACCTACATCGCCGATGCACGTGCCCGTGGTGCCCACCCCATACTGATGACACCCACCACGCGCTTCTTGAATGCTGAGCGCAAGACGGCCTACGTCAACGGCGACACACGCCCGGTAGTGTCCCAACACCTGACGCGCCAAAACACAGTCGGTGGGTACGCGTATGTCGGCAACTACAGCCAGACCATCCAGGACACGGCACGCGCCAATCACCTGTCGCTGATCGACCTAGAGTTAAAAACCATTGCCTTTGCCAACGCCCATTGGCACGACTGGAAAAACTATTGGCTGGTCGTGAGCGACACAGTGAAATACCCCTGGTACGCAACGCAAACCGCTGGCACGCCCGCTGCGCCGGATACCACCCATTTTCAGGAAGCGGGCGCCCGTGCCATGGCCGCTATGGTGGCAGACGGCCTGCGCGAAACGCCGGAACTGCGCGCGCTGGCACAGTGGCTCAAACCCTCAGGCCTGCAATAAATCCGCCATGGCATTGCGCGGTATCACCGCGCCGGGGTGCTGGATGACACGGGCGGCCAGGCGATTGCCAAACCGGGCTGCTTCCACTGTGGACTCGCCGCGCAAGCGCCGGCTCAGGTAGCCTGCCGCAAAGGAGTCTCCTGCCGCGGTCGTATCCACCACGGTTTGCACCGGCTCCGTAGCAACCGCCTGCCAGTCCGCGCTACCCGAACTACCCGAGCTGCCCCAGTCACGAACCAGAGTTGGGGCCGCGCCACGCTTGATCACGGTCTCTGGCGACGGCAACGCTTGTGCATCGGCGACGGCCGCCTCCAGACCGGCAAATCCAAAGAGTGCCTGATGGTCGTCCGCCGTAATCAGCGCAACGCTGGCCACCGCAAAGGCCTGGCGAAAATTCTCGCGCGCGACATCCGCATCAGGCCACAGTCTGGGGCGGTAGTTGTTGTCAAACACCACACTGGCCCCGCGCGCGCGCATCGCCTGCGCCAACGCGAACAGGCGGCTTCGCCCTTCCACCGGCAATATGGCCAGGCTGATACCAGAGAAATAAAACGCGTCCCACTCACTGGCGCGCTCCTCCAGAGGAGTGCTGGGTATGTCAAAGTAGGCCTTGGCGGCGCTAACATCGCGCCAGAAGCTGAAGCGGCGCTCCCCATGTGCATCCACCTCAATCTGGTAGAGGCCTGGCAAACGACCCGGGATTGAGCGCACCAGCCCGAGCTCCAACCCGTCCAGCGCCCAGCGACGCAACAATTCCTGACTCAGAGTGTCGTCTCCCAGCGCCGTCGCGTAATGGACCGCCAGGGAGTCGCCACCGCACCGGGCCAGGTACACGGCCGTATTGAAGGTGTCACCGCCGTAGCTTTGTTGCATTGCACCAAAGGCGGCGCCGTGCAACTCGAGCATGCACTCACCAATAAGCGCGACCCTTTTGAATATTTCCACAATAAATTCCCGCAATTTTTTTAAAACTACGTTTCATTATATTGCTATCAAGTCAAAAGTGGAGCGGGCTCAAAAGAGCTTGCGGTCAGAGTTATTGCTTGGTTGCTGTGACGACCTGAAAGTTGCCAAAGAAATAGGTACTTCGTTCGCAACTCCACCCCCCCATGGCATTTAGGCATTTGACTGGGTCATGGGTATCCCATAAAGCCAGGCCAAAAGGCTCAAAAATCTTGAAATACAACCAGCTCAAGCCCCGCAGAACAGCTACCTCGGGTCGGTGAAACTCGGCCAAATACAACTTGCCTCCGGGAGCCAGCATACGTCCGGCCTCCTGTAAGGCTTTCTCCTTGAGGTCATGTGGCAATTCGTGCAGCAGGAAGAAGATGACGTTGGCATCGGCGCAGCCCGGCTCTTGGGTCATGGCCGTCGCGTTGTCCTCTACATAAGCAACCTTTCCCGCATATTGCCCCAGTTTGCTCTTTGCATGAACCAATTCATTGCGAATGATGTCGGCAATCAGAACCTGTTTGGCTCCCGAGTGGACCGCGGCATCAACCACCCGGGGAATCACATTACCAAAGGCACAGGACGTAATGAGTACCTTTTTGTTCTTCAAACTCGACGTGCTCAGGCCTGTCACAATTTTGGACACCAGGGCGTGATACTGGAACAACAAGATAGCCGAAATGATGGGTTGAAAATCGACCAGCTTGATCAGCCCCATTTCGGAGTAGAGCGGGTAGACGTGGGACTTTGCACTGTTCTGCGTAGATGAGAATCCACGCATCAGCAGGGCGCCTCGGGTCAGCACAAAAAAGAATAGTCCAGTAAATGCCAATAGAAAAAACAATCCAAACGCTACGTTCATCATCCAGCTGGTCATACACGCTTTCCGAAAATATCAATACGGCGACGGGTCCATCGCCTGAGTGCCAGTGTGTCACTTTCACTGCGGGACGGATGCCTGAACGTGCCGATATCGACCACAAATATTGATCAACGTCAAAATCTGTTCGCAATGGCGGCCTGGTGTTGGGATGGCGGTGCACTGACAACGGCACACAACTCGGCGCAAGCGCACCGTCAGGTTAAACGGGCGTCTGATCGGCCAAAGCCGCCAGCGTGTACTGATTTTTGCCCGCCTGTTTTGCCTGGTACATCGCCGCATCAGCGGCTGCAATCAGGCCCATCCGGCTGTGCCCGTTATCCGGGTAACGCGCGATGCCAATGCTTGCACCAATTTGGGCAAAACCACGACCCGCGATCGGGAACGGTTGGTGCAACATGTCAACAAGGTCAGCCGCCAATGCTTTCAAGGGTCCGATGTCGGTACCGCAATGGGTCACGATCACAACAAACTCATCTCCACCGTAGCGGGCCACCAGGTCGGATGAACGCCGAATGCGAGCCAGCATCCGGGCAGCAGCCCCTTTAAGAACCTGATCGCCGGCATCATGCCCATAGGTATCATTGACCGCCTTAAAACCATCCAGATCGATCAGGAGCAAGGCAACGACCTCACCATCGTCAGCCGCGCGTCGCAAACTGCGCTCCAGAATGAACTCCATGCCACGGCGATTACGCAAGCCGGTAAGTGCGTCATGGTCCGCCTCGCGCCGCGAGAGTTCTTCTTCGGCTTTACGCTCAGTTACGTCGTACAGCACACCTTCAATTAACTCAATTTGATCCATCTGCCCGACTACAACCGAAATGATGCAGTGGACCCAGCGCTCGCGCCCGTCGGTTGTGCGCAATTGGCAGTCGGCGGAGGCTGATCGCCGGTTCGCCGATGCTTCAGCAATCAATCCCCAAACCGCCGCAGGCTCCGTGAAAATCCGGTCAATGAATTGGAGTCCCTGTGCCTCTTGGACACCATCAAACCGAATTCCAACAATGCGCAACAGCAACGCCGGGTTACTGTTGATCAATTCACCCTGTTGGTTCAGCACCATGATTCCGACGTTGGTAGTTTCAAAAATACGCCGGTAGTGCTGCTCCATGGCTTCGACCTTGGCGCGCAGTTCACGCTCCTCCTGCAAAGTGCGCTCGACGGTGGCCAGCAAAACGTTGCTGCGATGCACCAGGGAGCCAATTTCGTCATCGGTATGGCCCCTAGGCGTTTCCAGGCGGGCGCCACTTCCAGGCACCACGGCTTCCACCCGCCGCGTGACTTTGTTGAGCGGACGGGCCACGACAAAGTCAAACAGGACGATCAGCAATATGGTCGTAATGCCAATTTGAAACACCAACACCGCCGACTGTCGAATCCCCGATTCCAGTGCGCGTGAATTGATGTAAGCGGCATCGCGCCCGATCACCAGATGACCAATGGTTTCATCCGGATTGACGGGCGAAGGCAATGGGTATCGAACCATGCTGGCCTCACTGTCGGCACTGACAGGCATGTCCCGACGGCCCAACACGCTGGAGCCGCTATCACCCGTGATGTCGGCTGAGGCCACCATCGGATGCGACAACAGTCCGGTAACCACATCGCGGGCAATCTCCTCACTTTTGACAAATGCGGCCACCGCCGCAGACGATTTCACGGTGGCTGCCAACTGATCCTGCAAAGTCCTGGCTGCGGTATGCTGAAGATCGAACACGAACCAGAAATTGATAGCCCCAGCAATCAAAGCGAACACAAATGCACCTAGCGTCACCCGCACGGCCAGTTTGTGTTTGAGATGTGCGCCAAATTGTTTCGGGCTATCGGGCATCAATTTGCAGCAACCTGTTCATGCAGGACCAAAACGGTCTTGACTTTGGGGTCGGAGGATGCGATTGCGCTGACATAGCCAATCGCAGTCGGAGTGCTGCGCACCCATTCCAGTACTGCGCTGTCACCGTCGACACTTTTTGGCGCTTGCATCTGGCCGGTAAACTTCAGGCGCGACCAAAAAGCGTTAACTTGCCCAATAGACAGGCCGCTAATGTCTTTGAAGAAGCGCCGGCGAACTGGATCATCAAGCCCCTGGTCAATGACGATAGCATGCTGTCCGGATTCAAAGGTTCGGGTGCGCCCAAGGTACAGCTCGGCAACCTGTTTTGCTGTCAGGCTTTGAACCGGGTTGCTGGCATTCACAATGACGGCAATGTCAGCCTGAACCGAATGAACTGACAACAGCGCACCGAATACGACGAAGCTACAGAGACCGCGCCCACTGGGTATCGTGGCGATCGCTTTGGGCTTAACCATGCTCAAAACGTCCTGTCATAGGAAATACGCAAGACATTGGCCGCCCCGGAATAGGTCAACCCCGGCTCCCAGTAATGGTCAATTTGGGTTTTGATAACACTGCGGGGAGACAAGTCATACTTCACCGTCAAGGATGCGTGGCGGTAATCGAAATTGGGCAGTATCGATGTGTCGCTGCTGAGTTCCTGGTAATGTGAATAGTTGAGGAAACCGGTCCAAGCTGCGCGTCGGTAGCCCACGCCAATCGAAACTGCCGGCACCGTAATGGTCAGTCCTTGCAAAGCACCATACTTGGTGGTGCGGGCATTGGTCGCAATCTCGGACAGGACGAACCAGTTGTTGAAGTCAATATTGGCAGCGATTGCGTAGGCTTTCATGCGCTCAGCCGAGTCGTTGGCCGGGGTATCCTTGTCGTTGAATTCGGTGTCGGCCTGAATGGCAACACCGCGCAAAGTCCACGAACCTTTGGACAACTCCAAATCCACACCCAATATGTTGTTCCATCTCACATCGGTTCGGTGCTGTCCATAGGACTGCATGTAGCGGCTGTCCCTTACCTCTTCGCTGCCGCCAAACACGCTGGAATTGAGATAGACATCACCCACTGCAGTTCGGTTGCGCAGGCTGACTCCGTTGTAGTTGGCGGCTTCCCAGCCGTAAACCTCAGGTGGCAGCCCGACCCAGGGATAGGTCACGCCAACATCCTGGAAATCTGAATAAAAATACAAGGGAATACGTTTTCTGCCAATCTGCAAGTCCCAGGTCGGACTGAGGACGTAACTGGCATAAGCCCATTGGAGTTGCGCCCTGGCATCGGTGCCGCGCGCCGTCACCTGAGCGGTAACACTGAAATCGTCGCTCAACTTGGCAAGTGCCTGCATGCCAATACGACTCTCGGCGCCAAATGACCATGCGCCATCGTAGGTTCCAAAATTGGCATAGTCGGCGATGTAGCAGGGGCAAATGACACCCGGATTGTCCGGCATGGGGCCATACAAAGACCCATTGAGTACCTTGCCACCCACAATGGAGAGAAATCCGCTGACTTCAATATCAGCAGCCGCAGGCGTTGTGTGGACGCCAAGCAAAAAGACTCCGGCGCACAGCGCGGTAAAAATATTGCGATGGGTCACCATGAAATGTTCAACAGCAGCACAGTGGCGTAATTTAAGTGCGTCTCCTACCAACAAGAGTTTAGTGAGTCCAAAGTCAGTTGTGTAATAAACATGCAAATGAAATGAACGCTTTTGCCGATCATTTGCACTAACCATACAAACCATGCAGATACCAGCAGGCCTGGTGGCCCAAGCGCTCACGATACACCCACACCAGCCCCACTGACGCACTGCGCGCCATGTAGTAGTCGCGCATTGCGCAGCCGGTATCACCTTCGAGCCAGCCAGCCTCCAGTCTTTGCGGGCCAGTTAACAGGGTCAAACGCCCTTGATAGAAGGGGGTGCCCTGGACCACTTTCAGGCGCAAGGGAGTGGCTAACAGCCAGCTGGGATAGAGAGCCCAATCCGGAGATCCTTGTGAGTAAAATTGGCCTGTAGCCCTCGTGAAATAAGCGTTAATTGCTCTATTTTTTATAGCATTTTTTGACCCCGGGCTAGGTGCAGTTTGCAAGGGTCCTGCTGCCGCGCACCAGCTCTGCATTCGCTCGGGTCGATGATCGGCATGGTGGGTGACGCAGCGTACTTGCGCTGGTCCCAGGCGCGCGCCCAGGCGCTCGATCAATTGGTGCAGGCTGTCGCCTTGTCGCACATCATCCGGTAGCAGGCTACCGCTCTCCCCCGCCACGGGCAAGGTTTGCAGACTGCGTAACCGCAAATTCAACACGGGCGCAGGCAGACTCACCTGGGCCAACTGCTCCGCCAATAGCCGTGCCAGGTGGGCCACGTCCTGCGTGGCTTGCGCGGTGCGCAGTTCGAGCCTGCCCTGCCCACCGCCACGGTGATGGGCATCCACATGCAGTGCATTGGAGCGACGTGCATCGAGTTCCCACACCAACTCCAAGGCCAGCACACCCTGCTGGCGTGCACGCAGCCAAACCTGTAACTGCGTCAATAGACGCCGCGCGCCAAACAGCATGGCGGCGGCCGTTTCCACACTGGATGTGAGCTCCAGCGGTGCATCAAATACCTCAGGCAGGCTCAACCACGGGTAGACCTCGGGCGACGATCCATATGCACGGTCCATGGCATCCACTAGCCCAGTACCAAAGCGTCGCACCAACCCGCCACGCGGCATGGCACGCAATTGCCCCCAATTGCGCAAACCCAAACGCGCCAAGGTGGGCAAATGGGGGCGTGCAGCCACCAGAGTACGCAGCGGCAAAACATCCACAGTCAATTCAGTGTCACAGAGCAATCGCCCAAATGCTATTAAAGATGTAGCGCCTTGCGCATATTTCATGAGGGCTGAAGGCTGATTTTGTTCAAGGAAATCGGGGTTTAGAAGTTTTCCAAGCAAGGTGGCTCGTCCGCCAAACAAACGCTCGCTAGTGGAAATTTCAAGCACCAGAGCCGTTTCCAGACGCGCCACCAACGGTGTGAACTGCAATGCCCACCAGGCCCAGGCGGTAAAAGCGTCTGCCAGCGGCGCTTGCGCCTCCACGTCAAGCGTGGGCTGCAGTGCAATCCAGTGCATGACCAAATCCTGGCTGGCTGGCCGCCAGCAAACGCCGCAACTGCGCCGAACGGGCCGACAGGTGCAAGGGCTGATCCAGTGGTGGGCCACGGCGCTTAAAGGGTCTCACCTCCAGTGCATCAGGCGGATCATTGACAGGCCCGATCCACAGCCGAAGCGCTGCCGGCGACGACTCATGTTGCGCCTGCTCGGGCCGCACCACAAACAGCAGCTTGGCGTACTCGGCAGCGGCAATTTGCAGACGTCGCAACTGCTCTGGGCGCACCTGCACCAGCCAAGCCAGAACGGCGTCCACATCAGCACAGCGCAGTGCCTGCTCAGCCGCCCACAAGCGCTGCGCACCAAGCTGCGCAGTGATCCACAGCAAACGCCCGGGAGTCAATCCCTGCGCAAACAGCGCCGGTCCAAAGGGTACTTGTGGCGCACCCACCAGTACCACGGCGCCAGTGCCGCTGCGTGCCAACGCCGGCAACAGCAAGCGCCACTCACTGTGCACTCCGGTGGGCTGCAAAATTTCGCTCAGTGCCCCCAATGGCCAACCACCGCCGGGCAGCTCGGCATCCAGACGTTGATCACCCGTAGCCAAAACACGTCCCGACGTGCCGGCCAGCGCGTCCGCCTGCCAGACCGCGGGGTGAACGCCCGTCCAGAAAATCGGGTCGGTAATAGAAGGCATCTTGAAAACTGTATTTTTATACAGTATATGCCATGGCAGAGAATGGCTGCAACTAAAGCCCAGGTTGTGGCTTCAGCCGCCGTGGCAAGTCACTTATTGCGCGCCGCTGTTGACGTCGGGGCCAATCACTTCAACCAACTCCACCATACCCGCCTTGAGCGCTGCGGAAATATCATGCTCAAGAACCGGCATGGCTTGTTCGAACGGAACCAGCAAACGATTTAAACCATAGGCACGGTTGCGGCCATTCACCTTGCCCAGGTAGAGCGCCATGTCGGCAATCTGCATCGCCTTTTCCCAGTTGCAGTCGGTCTCGGACAGACCAGAAAACGGCAGTGACAGGAATCCGCCGGTCACCGTGACGGTCATGGTCTTGTCTCCCACTTCCATAGGCGTTGCTCCTATGGCAACCAGGACCCGATGCGCCAGATTTTTCAGGCGAGTTGCATTGGCTTTGGGAGAAAAGACCAAAAACTCCTCCCCCCCCCAACGCATGACCATGTCAGTGTCACGCACTGCACTACGCAGTCGCTTGGCAATCTCGACTAAAACAATATCTCCTCCAGCGTGACCCAGGGTGTCATTGATGCTCTTGAAGTGATCAACATCCAGAATCATCAGCCCATCAGGGTTGTTGTCATCACGCCGATCAGTCGTTGAATCAATAGAGCGGCGACCCATCAACTCCAAAAATGATCGTCGGTTGAACAAACCTGTCAGGGGATCGCGCACCGAATGGAACTCAAGTTTCTGGTTGGCCTCTCGCAGTCTGAGGTTCGTTCTTCTGACCCGCTGGTACAACAAAAAAACAAAAACTCCTCCCATGACGGTCACTATGGCCGCCAGCAGGGTGACGATCATTTGCAGGCGCTGGTTGCTGATTTCGGCATCTTTTAGGCTGTTTTCACGTGCCAGCAGCTCAATCTGCTTTTGGCGCTGCACGGAGTCAAATTGTTCTTGGAGCGTGGCCACCGATTTTTCCCGATCGGCCCGAAAAAGCTGCACCGTCAATGCCTGTTGCTCACGAATAGTCGCAACTGCCTCGCGAAACATCCCCGCCTGCTCATACATTTGCCCGAGCTCACCCAGGATCGCTTCCTCATCTGCCTTTGCACCAGCATCATGGTTGTACTTCAAAGCGGAGCGAACCTCAGCCACTCCCTCCTTAACCCGTCCCTGGCCAATCAGAGCGAAACCGAGATTGCTCTGGGCTGTAGCCACGCCACCGAGTTCCCCCGCCTCCTTGAATTTGACTTTCGCTTGCTGGGCAAAAATCTCGGCTTTCGGGTAGTTTTTGGCAATCAAGTAGATATCGCCCAGGTTGTTGAGTGAAGTCGCTTCCAGACCAACCAATCCAGCCTTACGGCCGATTTTCAAGGCTCGTTCATACGAATCCACAGCAGCTTTGGTGCGCCCCAAACTAGTAAAAATGGCACCTTGATTCAAGTACAGGCCTCCATTGATCTTGCTGGAGCCCGCCTCATCAGCAAGAGACAAAGCTTCCTGAATGACCTGCAGCGCCTTGTCCCAGTTGGTCATGGCCATATACACCTTGGCCATCTGATTGAGTGCCCTCAGGTACGACGTACTGGCATGCTTCGGTCGCTCCTTGGCGTACCGTAGACTCTTGAACGCGCTTTCCAGGCTTGCCTCAAAGCGCCCGACAGTGAGTTGCGCATTGCCCAGCGACGAATAAAAGCGCCACAGCGCTTCGGGGTTGGCCGTTTGCTGAGCCACAGATTCGATCTCAATCAGCTTGACAATGGCTTCATTGGTTTTGCCAGACAAGTCCATGACCGATGCCTCTTTGGCAGTGGCTATAACTATGCCAACTTCGTCTTTGTGACTGTTCGCGAGCTTCAATAGTTCTGCAATGGTTGCGCCAACCGCATCCATCTTGGCCGAATCCACCTGCAGGTCCATCAAAGCAATAAGGTAGTCGCGCTTCACTTCATAGGGCGTATCGTTCCCCAAATCAGGTCGCATAGCCAGCAGTTGCTTGAGCGCCTCGGAATTGTTTTGTTCGGAAAGTAGGTACAGCGCCTCAATCCGCTCACGCTCACTTGGTTGCGCCAGGGCATTAACTTGCCACCCCAGGAGCACCAAAAAAAAGCCGACGATCAACCGAGCTACCTTAGCCATGCGCAATGGTATGTCCAATTTCAGGCCACCGGTAGCGAATGTAGGCCCAGGCTAGCAGGCCCACACACAGCATCAGCAGGGATGCAATGGCCAATCCGACAGTGGAATGCATCACCAAAGGTGAAATAACTCCGGCCACCAGACCGTTCGCGCTGGAGCCTACAAACATCTGAAGACTCGACGCCATGCCGCGCCGCTGAGGATGCATGTCCAGCGCCAGCAAGGTTACGACAGGGACCATCAGGGCCCATCCGAATGAAAAAATACCCAATGGCAACAAAGCCCAACTGACATGCGCCTTGAACAAGAGGTTGGCGAACAGGTTGATCACCCCGATGGCCAGCATAATGAGAAAGCCAATGCGTATCTGGCGCTTGGGCAAATATTTCCCCGCCAGTCTGCCGCTCAACATGGCCCCGCCCATGATGCCGCCGATAGTCACCAGAAAGCACCAGAAGAATTGTTGTGGCGCCAGTTGCAGATGCTCTCCCAAAAAGACCGGTGCGCTGAGAATATAAAGAAACATGCCGTTAAATGGCACCCCACTGGCCAGCGCCAACAACAAAAAGCGGGGATCGGAACCCAGCTGCCAGTAACCCGCCATCAAGTTTCTTGGATGAAAGTGCTGGCGTTGTGTGGTGTGCAGCGTCTCAGGCAGCAACCGAAATATTGCAACCCAAAGTACAAAGCCGACGCCGGCCAGAAACCAAAAAATGCCATGCCAGCTGACATGCACCAACATCCAACCGCCGACCATGGGCGCAATCGCCGGCGCCACACCAAAAAAGATGGTGACCTGGCTCATTACCTTTTGCGCCTGGGACGGTGCAAACATGTCCCGAATTACTGCCCTGGACACGACAATTCCTGCCCCCGTAGATAGCCCTTGCATGGCCCGAAAAAAGATCAGTGGCCCAATACTCTGGGACAGCGCACACCCTACCGATGCCACCGTAAAGGCGGCCAGGCCGCACAACACAACCGGTCGACGTCCAAAGCTGTCGGATATGGCACCGTGAAAGAGGCTCATGAAGGCAAAGCCAAACAAGTAGGCAGAAAGTGTTTGCTGCATCTGGACAGGGCTTGCGTCCAACGATGCGGCAATCCCTGAGAAGGCCGGAAGGTACGTATCAATCGAGAATGGGCCAAGCATGCCCAGTAATGCCAGCAATACCGAGAAGGCCCACTGCGGAGCCTGCCAGAGTTTGTGCGCGTCGGGGTTCATGCAGCTATTGGACCACGCCCTGATCCGGGTGGGCCAAGGGGAAGGGAAATTTGGTTATTGCCAATGCCCATGCGTTACGATGGCGCATTCGATTGCGCGATCGCATCAAAAGGGCCAAAAAATGAAGTTCGCCGTTCTGCTGTCCTATGTTGTTTTTTCAGCCGGTCTATTGGGTTGCGGCCAATCAAGCAACCCGAGCGTAGCCACGGTGACGACCAATCGGCCCGCTTCAGCTCCAGCCACCACCGCCGTGATGAGCCATCCAATTGGTCTGGTAATGAAGACTTTGACCAATCCCTTCTTCATCGAAATGGAAAAGGGAGCGCGCCGCGCCGAGAAGGAATTGGGGGTTGCACTGATTGTTAAGACCGCAGCGCAGGAAACGTCGATCGAACAGCAGATTCAACTGGTTAATGATCTGATCGTCGCCAAGGTCGAGGCCATCGTCATTGCGCCAGGGGATTCCCAAAGTTTGATTCCAACACTCAAAAAGGCCGCCGATGCAGGCATCAAAATCATCAACATCGACAACCGCCTTGACCCGCAAGCGCTAAAGCAGGCGTCTTTGAACGATATTCCATTCGTTGGGGTGAACAATGAGGCAGGCGCCTACAAGGCCGGACAGTTTTTGGCAGACAAAGTCAATGCCCCGACAAAGGCGGCAATTCTGGAAGGCATTCGTAGCGCTGACAACGCCCATCAGCGTTTGGAGGGTGCGCGTCGTGCACTGTCTGAAAATAAGCATATCAAGTTGGTAGCGACAGAAACAGCAAATTGGAAAATTGATGAGGCGTATACCGTGAGCAAGGTTTTGTTTGCGAAATATCCAGACGTGCGTTTGTTATTTGCTGCCAACGACATGATGGCAATGGGCGCCAGCAAGTACTTGCAAGAATCAGGCAAGAAGAATGTCAAAGTCGTGGGATTTGATGCATTGTCCGAGGCGTTAACTGAAATCAAGGCGGGTCATCTTGCCGCCACGGTGGACCAACAGGCGGCCGAGCAGGGGTATCAGGGGGTTGTTTTGGCGCTGCGACTAATCAAAGGTGAAGCGGTTGCCCCTGTCACGACGATCGAGACACGTCTCGTAACAGCATCCGATTTGCAGTAGCCACTACCGTCAGTCGCGCTGTGAAACTGCGCTTCAACATCACTGTCAAGCTTTTGGGATACCTGCTGATTGCAGGTCTTGTTCCGCTGACTGTATTGGGAATCAGTGCGCTCGAAATCTCGAAACGCATTGTGCTGGAACAGGCGCAAACGGAGAACGTGCGCGTGCTGGGTGGTTTTGCGTCCTATCTGTCGCTTTACCACGACCAAATTGACGATCTGGCGACCAATATTGCGGGCAATGAGGCTGTTGGCGGCGCTCTGCGCAGCGCAGATGATCCCGACAGTAGTGGCTTTGACGCCTTAAATATCCGCGCTCAAATTGGTTACACACTGAATAACTATGTTCGGGTCAAGGGACTGGTTTCGCTGGACTTGTTTTCAGCAAAGGGCGCCCATTTTCATGTGGGGGAAACACTCAATGTGAGCACCGTTGCCCCTGAAACAGCCCAAGCACTGATTAATGAAGCCAGCCAGTCTCTTTCACCAAGTGTGTGGCGTGGAATCGGCCCCAATATCAATAGCAGTTCGCGCCATAAACAGGTTGTCAGTGTTCTGCGCGCAATACGGCATTTCTCCCCCCAATCCGGCAAATCCGACACCGTGGGGGTATTGGTTATTAGCCTGACCGATGACATCATGAAGGAGTATTTGCGGCGTGTACCCTTACCAGCTGGCCAACAACTTATGCAAGTTGACACCCATGGGAGGATCGCACTGCATTCCTTGTCCGATTTGATAGGGCAATCATTGGCATCGGAACTAATCGATCTGTTGCGCCTGGACCAGGGCACACAACAATTTAATCTGAATGGCCAACCGGTGCTGCTCGATGTGAATGCGTCTGACAGGGAACACGGTTATCTTGTCATGTTGACGCCACGCCAGCTAGTGACTGGCAAAGTAGCTCAACTTACCCTGGCGACCGGTTTGTTGCTGGCGCTGGGACTGCTCGGAGTCTTGGCGCTGACCTGGCGATATGCGCGAGCAGTCGTTGCGCCGATTCGTGCCGTCTCCAGCGGATTCAATCGTCTGCAAAGGGACCCAGGCATCATCCACAGACCATTGCCTGCAACCCAGACAGATGACGAGATCGGGCAACTGGTCGACGGCTTTAACCGGCATCTGCAGGCACTCAATGCCCAGAGCCAGTCGGCCAGTGAACTGCGCGAGGCGGAAGTCGCTCGTCGTGCCACAGAAAATATGATGGTCACCGCCATGGAAGCGCTCGATGAAGCATTTGTCATTTTTGATGACAACGATCGTCTTTTATTTTGCAACGAAAAATACCGTGACGTGTACCGTGCATCGGCAGAAGTCATCGTACCGGGCAACACCTTTGAGAGCATTGTTCGGTTTGGAGCCGAAGCCGGGCAGTATCCGGCGGCCAATGGCCGGGTCGATGAGTGGGTCACCGAGCGGGTTGCCCTCCACCGGGCCGGTGATTCGCTGCTGGAGCAAAAACTTGACAGCGGACGATGGATGCGAATTGTGGAACGGCGCACCACAATCGGGCAAATTGTGGGGTTTCGGTTTGACATTACCGAGCTAAAAAAGGCACAGGAGTCTGCAGAGGCAGCTAGTCAGGCCAAGAGCGAGTTTCTTGCCAATATGAGCCATGAAATTCGCACACCGATGAACGCAATTCTTGGCATGCTGAAACTACTGCAAGGCACAGACCTCAGTACACGCCAACGAGACTATGTTTCCAATACTGAGGGCGCAGCACGCTCACTCCTTGGGCTGCTGAATGACATCCTTGACTTCTCTAAGGTTGAAGCGGGAAAAATGACGCTTGACCCCCGGCCTTTCAATCTTGACCGGATGCTGCACAACCTGGGCGTGGTGCTATCAGCCAATTTGGCCGATAAAAAGATCGACGTCCGCTTTGACCTTCAAACAGAGGTACCGCGTGACCTGATTGGCGACGATATGCGTCTGCAGCAAGTGTTGATCAATTTAGGTGGCAATGCGATTAAGTTCACTAGCCAAGGGGAAGTCGTGGTGCGGGTGCGTGGGGTAGAGAGCACGGAAAAAACGACAAGACTCGAATTCTCAGTTCAGGACAGCGGCATTGGGATTGCGCCGGAAAAGCAGGTACATATTTTTAGCGGCTTCTCGCAGGCCGAATCCAACACCACCCGACGCTTCGGCGGAACTGGCCTCGGCTTGTCCATCTCCAAACGCTTGGTTCATCTCATGGGAGGGGAACTCAAGGTGGACAGCAAGTTGGGCCTGGGCAGCACATTCCACTTCGAAATTCCATTTGCACTGGCACCTGCAAAAGTCCCGTCCTTGTTGGAAAAATTCCCACTTGCCTCGACCAAAAAAGGCCAGACGCAGCGCCTTCACGGTATGCGTATTCTGGTGGTGGAAGACAATAAGATCAATCAACTGGTGGCGCAAGGATTGCTCAGCCAGGAAGGTGCGAACGTCACACTGGCTGACAACGGGCAAATCGGCGTACAGACCGTTGCTGACACACAACCGCACTTTGATGTCGTGCTAATGGACATACAAATGCCCGTGATGGACGGCTACACGGCCACCCGAACCATTCGCCATGAATTGGCTCTAGACACGCTACCCATCATTGCAATGACGGCCAATGCGATGGCATCCGACCGTGCGGCCTGCCTGGAAGCCGGTATGAACGACCATGTTGGAAAGCCATTCGACCTTGACTATTTGGTTGATGTGCTATTGCGGCATACAGGGAGACTAGTGCAATCCTCCAGTGCCCCAAATCTGGACCGAGAAGATATTCCGGCAAAACAAGAGACAAAAATTTCTCACAATGACCTGGACGTGGACGTGGACGTGGACGCGGCGTTGTCACGCATGGGGGGCAACTTGACAATGCTGGCCTCAGTCTTGCGTACCTTTACCCACGACTGTGTTCTGGTTCCTGAGCAATTGGCAATGCAACTGGCTGATGGGCAATTCACTGACGCCGCGCGAACCTTACACACAACCAAGGGACTGGCCGCCACTGCAGGTGCACGCGGTCTTTCAAAAATCGCTGAAGCTTTGGAGACCCAGGTCAAGAGTGGCGTGAACGCATCCGAGCATGCGGGCCTGGTTGACCGCTTGCGCGATGCAATTGTGGCTACCACGTTGGCGCTCGAACCGATAGTCCAACGTCTTTCTTCCATTCAGACGACGTCGGCACCAACGGCCCGCAGCACCGGCGCAGAAACTCAAAAAGGAAGCAGCCAACACTACTCTGATCTGTCAACCCTGCTGGGTTTACTCAAGAACTCCAACATGCAGGCGCTGGACGCGTTTGATCGCCTTCGAGCGCAACATGGTGCTGAAATGGGTACGGCACTAGGGCCTATCGGAGAGGCAATTGCCAAGCTGGATTTTCAGACGGCAGCGACCCTGTGCGAAGATCATGTTTTGAAAATCTCGGCATAAGGGCGGCTGAAAAAATCATCCACAACTTCCCGTGTGACCGCACTGGGTGCAATAGTCGCAACCATCTTTACGGATCACAGCATGTGCTCCGCATTCGCTGCACTTCTTGCCAGCCATCACGGGCAACGGTGCCGTTGCTAACGCGCTTTCCTGGCGTGGCAGCAGGCCATCGGACTCATTCTGACTGTCGGCGACCCGGCGGTTGTAGTCCTGGGTCAACGAACTGATACGCTGGGCCTGGATGTTTTGTATCGCGTAGGCCACCGCTGCGACCTCAGAGTCATGCCACATGGGAACCTGCGTACCGTCCTCTTTTTGATGCGTTCCCAAACGCACAGGACCCCTGTCCCATGCAACCTTTCGCATGTCGCTCAGGGCGCGCTCCAAAAAACCACCTCGTGCGGCTAGCGAAAGCAGACGCATACTGGATGTTATCCATTGCTGCGACTCACCACTTTGCCCGACGGGCATGAAAAACTCAATCGCACGCTCAACCGTTCCGACCCCATTGGCCGCAGGGACTGGCAGAAATGAAACCAGAAGATACAGAGTTTTGTGGCCTTCCTGGGTCCAATAATCGATTTTTTCAGCGACGGCGGAAAGCGCACCCTTGGGACGCCGCTCAATCACGGTGCGCATGGGATCAACAACAGGCGCTACCACCTTGGGAGTAGCCTCTGGCTTTGCAGCACCGGTATCGAGGACCGACCCCAAAATAGCGTTGGGCCGGTAAGTTGCAAGACCTTTTAGACGCGCCTTCCATGCCTGCAAATACAGTCCCTGAAAATCTTCGTATGGATAGTCAGCCGGAACATTGACGGTCTTTGAAATTGCAGTGTCAACAAATGGCTGCACCGCTTCCATCATCGCAATATGATCGGCAGCAGACATCTCCAACGCGGATACGAAGTAGTCTGGAAGCTTGTCGACGTTGCCGCCGAGTTCACGGTACAAGCGCCAAGCATGGTCTTCCACTGCATAGTCTTTGGTACTGCCATCGGCCTCACGCTTTTTGCGGCGGTACATCCACGAAAACGCGGGCTCTATTCCATTGGAGGCATTGTCGGCGAACGCCAGACTGACAGTGCCTGTCGGCGCGATTGACAATAAATGGCTGTTCCGAATCCCATGTGTGCGAATGGTTTGCTGCAAGGCAGCTGGTAATCGACTCGCAAACGTACCCGCTGCCAGATAGCCTTCGGCGTTGAATTTGGGGAAAGCACCTTTTTCCTGCGCCAAAGCAACTGATGCGGTGTAGGCAGCGTCGCGCATGCTAATTGCAATTCGCGCTGCCATCTCGCGTCCTTCAGGCGCATCGTAGCGCAGGCACAACATTGCCAACACATTTCCCATGCCTGTAAAACCAACACCAATTCGGCGCTTGGCGGCCGACTCTTCTCGCTGCTGCGGTAATGGCCAATAGGTCACATCCAACACATTGTCAAGAGCGCGCACCTGAATCGCTACTGACTTTTCAAACGCCGCAAAGTCGAAAGAGGGCACCCCTGAAAATCCAAACGGGTATCGCACAAACCGCGGCAGAATAATTGGCCCGAGATCACAGCAGCCATAGGACGGCAGGGGCTGCTCACCGCACGGGTTAGTCGCAGCGATTGCCTCGCAGTAATTCAGGTTGTTGTCGCGATTGATATGGTCCAAAAACAATATGCCGGGCTCAGCAAAATCGTAGGTCGAGCGCATCACCGTCTCCCACAACTGCCGGGCAGGCAAGGTTTGGTACACCCACTTGCCATCAACACGTTGATAGGCTCCCTGCGCCATCACAGTCGCACCCGGCTTGGCAGGATGCACAAGCTCCCACGCCTGGTTGTCATTTAAAGCCTGCATGAATTGGTCGGTCATGCCAACCGAAACATTGAAATTATTCCAACGCCCGGGCGTGCGCTTGGCCGTAATAAATTCCAACACATCCGGATGATCGATGCGAAGAACACCCATTTGAGCACCGCGACGCGCGCCCGCACTTTCTACGGTCGAGCACGATTGGTCAAAGACGTTGATGTAACTACACGGCCCGGACGCCATGGAAGCAGTACCTTTGACTGCGGCGCCACGAGGACGGATCCGCGAGAAGTCATAACCCACACCGCCACCGCGGCGCATGGTTTCTGCCGCTTCTCGCAGGGCCTCGTAAATACCTGGGTAGCCATCGTCATCCATACCCTGAATGCAATCACCGACTGGCTGCACAAAACAGTTGATCAGGGTTGCCTGAATTGCTGTGCCCGCGGCACTCATGATGCGACCGGCGCCAATCGCTCCCGCATACAAGTTCTCAAGAAATATCGCTTCGTACTTGGGTTGATCAACCTCAGCTTCTACGGACGCAAGTGCACGAGCAACGCGTGCAAAAAGATCTTCAATTCCGGTTTCCCCCGGTTTGAGGTACTTTTCAGCCAGCACATCGTCACTGATAGGTTGCACTGCGATGTTGCCCTGTGGCAAAGCAATCGGGTCACGTTTCATGGTCTTGTTTCCTCTGGAATCTGTTTTTGCATTTGGCATCAGCGTAATCGCCTGATGGCGTTGCTGCGCCAGCTTCGTCTGTGAATCGGTCTGGTAAATGGGAATGAAATTCGTCATCGCGCTCCATAGACGCCGTCAGTGCCTGCAAATATTGGCCTGACTGGACTACGCTGCCGGATGCTTCAAAGCAGCGTGGAATTTCATTCTTATGCATCAATGACGCGTTTCACTCCCTGCTGATCGTACCAAGAGTGGCCTCGAAATCCATCTAACACTCCAAAGAAAGTTACAGCGCGCATGCTTCCAGCAATTGCGCATAATTCCACATCACAAAATATCCATCGCCCCCCGCATATTCATTGCGTTGGTCGCTACCGTTTTTGGAATCTCGGATGCGTTGATGCTATGGAGATGTTGTATTTGGGCCAACTCACAAAATTGAATGTTGGGGCGAATGTGCAAAGTTAGCCATCATGTGTATCGCATAATTGACGTAACGTAAACGTCAACCAGTTCCAATCATCAGGAGTAAATCAACATGGAAGTTGCAGGCAAAGTATTCATCGTAACCGGCGGTGCTTCGGGACTCGGAGAGGGCACAGCCCGTATGTTGGCTGCAAAGGGCGGCACAGTCGTTATCGCTGATATGCAAGTTGAAAAGGGCGAAGCGATTGCCAAAGAGATCGGTGGCGCATTTGTGAAGTGTGATGTAAGCCAGGAACTGGATGGGCAAGCCGTGGTCGAAAAAGCTACGTCAATGGGCAAGCTGATGGGCCTGGTCAATTGCGCCGGCATTGCGCCCGCCGAGCGAACAATCGGAAAAAACGGCGCCCATAGCCTGTCGGTATTCACCAAGACTATCACCGTCAATCTGGTAGGCAGCTTCAACATGATCCGTCTTGCCGCAGATGCAATGGCAAAAAATGAACCCGAAACGACCGGCGAGCGGGGCGCAATCATCTCGACAGCTTCGGTGGCTGCATACGATGGCCAGATGGGACAGGCAGCATACAGCGCATCTAAGGGCGGTGTAGTCGGTATGACCCTACCCATTGCACGCGACCTGGCACGAAACGGCATTCGCAATATGACGATTGCTCCTGGCATCTTTGGGACACCCATGATGTTTGGTATGCCCAAGGAGGTTCAGGATTCACTCGCCGCTGCAGTGCCCTTTCCGTCGCGCCTGGGGACACCGCAAGACTATGCCAAGCTGGCGCTCCACATTTTTGAAAATGACATGCTCAACGGTGAAGTGATTCGTTTAGATGGCGCGATCCGCCTGGCGCCGCGTTGATGCAGCACGACACACTGGTCACTACACCCCAAACCCATCGTCTGCGGCGATCACTGCGCCGTTGATGAAGTGGCTCTGATCTGAGCACAGAGTTACGAGCAGAGCGTCTAAGTCTTTTGGCTGGCCAACGCGTTTTCGCGGCAGCATTTGGACCAATTTTTGTCCAGCTTCGGTCTGCCAATGGCGATGGTTAATTTCAGTATCAATGTAGCCCGGACAAATCGCATTGACGTTGATCCCAAAGCGCCCCCACTCCAACGCCATGGCTTTCGTCATCTGAATCACTGCAGATTTACTCATGCAATAGGCTCCGATTTTTGGCAAAACCCGCAAACCGGCCATTGAGGCAACATTGATGATTCGCCCGCCAGTGTAGTTTCCGGGAGCTGACCCGGTCGCCCTGGCAAGCATTCGTTTGCCAACCTCCTGCGCAACAAAAAAAGCCCCCTTTACATTAGTATCAAAGATATAGTCAAAATCTTCGGGCGATACATCCTGAAGTCGCTGCGTAGTGCTAACGCCTGAATTGTTGACCAAAATGTCAATGGAGCCCACTTCGGTTTCAGCATGGGCTACTGCCGACTTAATCGAATCATGGTCCGTGACATCCAATTCGATCACATGGGCATCGCCACCTTCTGCGTCAATTGTCGCGCGTAGCTCCTTGAGTTTTTCGACACGCCTCGCCGCTAAAACAACGGCGGCACCTGCTGAAGCAAGGGTTCTGGCAAACTGCGCGCCGAGGCCACTGGAGGCACCTGTAATGAAGGCCACCCGGCCCGATAGATCAATGGTGTATGGCATTTAGAGAACCTCTACGAATAAAAAAGAACGACCGTGCTATTCAGTCCAATCAGGGCTTAAAATCGCCGAAGGCCCAACCGACCTTAGACAGTTGGGCTGATTCAAACTACCCCCATTATTGAACGAGACACACCATGACCAACGAGGAAATTCTTGCCCAATTCGGCCCCCGTGAAGCAATGGAATACGACGTTGTCGTGGTAGGTGGAGGACCGGCTGGTTTATCTGCAGCCATTCGTCTAAAACAATTAGCCGCAGAAAAAGGTTCCGATGTTTCAGTGGTCGTGCTCGAAAAGGGGTCTGAGCCTGGCGCTCATATTCTTTCCGGTGCGATCATGGATCCAATTGCACTCAACGAACTACTTCCCAATTGGAAAGAACTCGGAGCCCCCTTGAATCAGCCTGTAACTGATGACGCAATCCTTTTCATGGGTGAGAAATCGGCATTTCGCATGCCCAACTTCCTTCTACCCGAGTGCTCGCAAAACCATGGTAACTACATTATTAGCCTTGGCGCATTGACGCGATGGCTGGCTCAACAAGCAGAAAACCTGGGTGTCGAAATTTTCCCTGGGTTTGCGGCCGCAGAAGTTCTGTACAACGATGACGGCTCTGTCAAAGGGGTTGCCACCGGCAACATGGGGGTAGACAAAGAGGGCAACCCTGGAGAGAACTTCCAAATCGGCATGGAACTGCTCGGCAAATACACCGTTTTTGCTGAAGGCGCTCGTGGCCATTTGGGCAAGCAAGTTATTGCTAAGTTCAAGCTTGATGAAGGACGTGATCCTCAATCGTATGGCATTGGTATCAAAGAATTGTGGGAGGTTGACCCTGCGCGGCATGAACCGGGCTTTGCAATGCACACTGCTGGCTGGCCCATGGACGAACATACCTATGGTGGTTCTTTCATGTACCACATGGAAGACAACAAAATTGTTCTGGGCTTTGTCACTGGTTTGAACTACAGCAATCCCTATTTGAGTCCGTTCGAGGAATTCCAGCGCTGGAAGACCCACCCCAACATCCGCTATTACCTGGAAAATGGGAAGGGTGAGGTCACTGCCAAGCGCCTGTCCTACGGCGCACGCGCCATTACTGCGGGCGGACTGATGTCACTGCCCAAGACGGTCTTCCCCGGTGGCGCGCTGGTCGGTTGCGAGGCGGGTTTCCTCAATGTCAGTCGCATCAAGGGTAGCCACACCGCCATCAAAACTGGCATGTTGGCGGCCGAGGCAGCCTATGACGCCATCGTCGCAAATCGCAAACACGACGAATTATTGGCCTACCCCATTGCATTTGAAGCAAGTTGGGTGTTCACAGAGCTTAACAAATCACGCAATTTCAAAGCATGGTTCAAGTGGGGTCTAACCATTGCAACATTGATGAACGGGCTTGAACAATTTACACTGCGTGGACGTATGCCATGGACCATCCGCCGCGACAAGGCAGACCACGAATATCTCAGACCGGCATCCGAATGCAAGCCTATAGACTATCCAAAACCAGACGGCAAGCTAAGCTTTGATCGCTTGTCCAGCGTGTTCATAGGGAACGTTAACCATGAAGAGCAACAACCTGTCCACTTGACTCTCAAGGACACTTCGGTCCCCGTCAGCATTAACTTGGCAAAGTTTGCGGGTCCGGAGGCGCGCTATTGTCCGGCAGGTGTGTATGAATTTATGAAAAACGAAGATGGTACAGATCGTCTTCAAATCAATGCGCAAAATTGCGTTCATTGCAAAACTTGCGATATCAAGGACCCCACACAGAACATCGTTTGGGTCACTCCCGAGGGCGGTGGCGGGCCAAACTACGCGGGCATGTGACTGCCCTGACTTCCAAGGTCAGTGAGGTGCAACCATTCCCAATTCGGCATTGCTTAGCAAAGCCTCCATATTCATGACGATCAGCATGCGTTCAGCAACGTTCGCAAGCCCAAGAATAAATCGCCCATCAATAGCAGATTCAAACTGCGGAGCATCCTTGATCATTGTGGCGTCCAAATTCACGACATCCGAGACGGCGTCAACTACTGCCCCGATCACAGTACCTTTGAGCTTCAGAATGATTACAACAGTGAAATCGTTGTAATCCACCTTGGAAATATTGAGTTTCATGCGTAGATCGACAATAGGAACGATCACGCCCCGCAAATTTATAACCCCCTTTATAAAACTCGGGGAATTTGCCATTTTGGTAGGTTCTTCGTAGGATCGAATCTCCTGAACACGCATGATATCTATCGCGTAATCCTCGTCTCCAAGTCGTAAGGTGAGGTATTGCCCAGAGTAGGCACCGACCGCATTACTGCGTTGGGTCGGTTGATCAACATTGGAAGTGGATTGTTCAGTTCGCATGGTTGTTTCCTTGGCATCGCAGTTCCCCCATTTGCCTCAAAGAGGGACACACGAGGAATCATACACTTCGTGTATCTGCAATCAACAACCTGAACGATGCAGCCAGTGCTACCCGTGTTCTTTGTTGTAATTGGCAATACCGTCCATAATTTCCTGACGCGCAGATTCCGGTCCTTCCCAACCGAGAATCTTGACCCACTTACCTTCTTCAAGATCCTTGTAATGCTCAAAAAAGTGCGCAATCGTCTTTAACCGGGCAGGACTCAAGTCATCGGGCTTCTGCCAGCGACTGTATAGCGACAAAATTTTATCGGTCGGCACGGCCAACACTTTGCCATCTTGACCTGCCTCATCTTCCATCTTCAAAATTCCAATGGCGCGACAGGTCACGACGACACCCGGAATAAGTGGTACCGGCGTAATCACAAGTACGTCGACGGGGTCGCCATCGCCAGAAATTGTCTTTGGCACATATCCATAATTCGATGGATAGTGCATGGACGTACTCATGAATCGATCCACAAAAATCGCGCCACTGGCCTTGTCGACTTCATATTTAACAGGATCAGCATTCATTGGAATTTCAATGATCACGTTAAATGAGTCGGGTGCGTTCTTGCCAGGGGTAACGTTGTCGAGGGACATATAAACTCTCTATGCTGGGTGGAAATGTTGTCTCAGATCAGTATTTACCCTCATTTTACTGACTCGACTCTTGCGTGGACGAAAAACGACGTTATTTCCAGTTACAGTCCGCGCGTTGGCCAATCATCTCCACAACGCATTGCTGAGCTGGAGCTTAGAGGAAGCAACGCAGTGGAAGCATCTCTAGCGTTGCTTCTTCCTTCGCGAAACAACAGTAGAGGAGATACTTATGACGGGCAACTCAGCGCTCTATCTAGCGCTTATTTGCGGCTTCATTGCCGTAGCTTACGGTTTTTGGGCACGCAGTTGGATTCTTTCACAGGATGCAGGAAATGCGCGCATGCAAGAAATTGCTGCTGCCATTCAAACCGGTGCTGCAGCCTATCTGGCTCGGCAATACAAAACCATTTCCATCGTAGGTGTGGTTTTGGCAGTCCTGATTGGCGTTTTTCTCGACAGCATGAGTGCTGTTGGCTTTGTCGTTGGCGCAGTACTTTCGGGCGCTTGCGGCTTCATCGGAATGAATGTCTCGGTGCGTGCAAATGTCCGCACTGCACAGGCCGCAACCAAGGGTATTGGCCCAGCGCTGGACGTTGCTTTCCGTGGCGGTGCGATAACCGGAATGCTGGTAGTCGGACTGGGATTACTGGGAGTTACTGGTTTTTACTGGTTCTTGGTCGGAAATGGAAACCTCACTCCTGACAAGAATCTGGCACAAATGCTCAACCCGTTGATCGGTTTCGCCTTTGGCTCCTCGCTTATTTCGATTTTTGCTCGCTTGGGTGGCGGTATCTTTACCAAAGGGGCCGACGTAGGCGCTGACTTGGTGGGCAAAGTCGAAGCCGGCATTCCAGAAGACGACCCCCGCAATCCAGCAGTTATTGCTGACAATGTGGGCGACAACGTGGGCGATTGCGCAGGTATGGCCGCTGACTTGTTTGAAACATACGCTGTCACCCTGATTGCCACCATGGTTCTAGGCGCGCTGCTTGCGACTGGCGCTGGCACCGCGGCCGTCGTGTATCCGCTCGCGTTAGGCGCCGTATCCATTGTTGCGTCGATCATCGGGTGCTTCTTCGTGAAAGCGTCGCCAGGCATGACCAACGTGATGCCGGCACTCTATAAAGGCTTAGCAGTCGCCGGAGTTTTGTCGCTGGTTGCGTTTTTCTTTGTGACCCAATGGCTCATCCCTGACAACGCCATCACGGCCACAGGTAGCCAGATGAAATTATTCGGAGCATGTGCCGTTGGACTGATTCTGACTGCTGCCTTGGTATGGATCACCGAGTACTACACAGGCACCCAATATCGTCCGGTTCAACACATTGCCGAAGCTTCCACCACGGGTCACGGAACAAACATTATTGCTGGCCTGGGTGTATCGATGCGTTCTACCGCCTGGCCAGTGATGTTCGTTTGTGTCGCGATTTATACCGCATATGCCTTGGCCGGGCTGTATGGCATAGCCATCGCCGCCACCTCCATGCTAAGCATGGCAGGCATTGTGGTTGCACTTGACGCCTACGGACCGATCACTGACAACGCAGGCGGTATAGCCGAAATGTCCGAGATGCCCAAGAGTGTGCGTGACATCACCGATCCGCTGGATGCAGTTGGTAACACGACCAAAGCCGTGACCAAGGGGTACGCAATTGGTTCGGCGGGCTTGGCTGCCTTGGTCTTGTTCGCTGATTACACCCACAAGCTTGACGCCTACGGCAAACACATCACCTTTGACCTCAGCAATCCCATGGTCATCATTGGCCTGTTCATCGGCGGGCTGATTCCCTACCTGTTTGGCGCCATGGCTATGGAAGCGGTCGGTCGCGCAGCAGGTTCTGTTGTGGTCGAGGTTCGCCGTCAGTTCCGCGAAATCAAGGGCATCATGGAAGGCACTGCCAAGCCAGAATACGGTAAAGCGGTTGATATGCTGACTACGGCCGCCATCAAAGAAATGATGATTCCGTCACTGCTGCCCGTTGTTGTGCCGATTTTGGTCGGGTTGGTGCTAGGCCCGGCTGCCTTAGGTGGATTGCTGATGGGTACCATCGTCACCGGTCTGTTTGTTGCAATTTCAATGTGCACTGGCGGTGGCGCTTGGGACAACGCAAAAAAATACATCGAGGACGGTCACTTTGGAGGCAAAGGCTCCGAAACACACAAGGCTGCAGTAACGGGTGACACAGTTGGCGACCCCTACAAAGACACTGCTGGTCCGGCGGTCAATCCACTGATCAAAATCATCAACATTGTTGCTCTTCTGATCGTACCGGTGATGATGAAAATCCACGGTGGGTGACATTGTTCGTGTGCATGCATAAAACCCGCGCAAGCGGGTTTTTTTACGCGCGCCGGATCACCACAAATTCACGAACCATAGACAATAGCTCACATGTCTGAACGATTTGCCCCCCCCGTCATTCCACTGGTCGATTTGCGGCACACAACAATGCCGCCGCCTGAGCCCGGAGACGGCGCTGAGCTTGCTCCCAAAGGACTTCCAATCGACACTCTGGGACGCAATTTGCGAGATTTGCGCATCAGCGTGACAGATCGTTGCAATTTTCGATGCAGCTACTGCATGCCCAAAGAAATATTTGACAAGGACCATACCTACCTGCCACATACTTCGTTGTTATCTTTTGAAGAAATCGTGCGCATCGCCCGACAGTTTGTAAACCTTGGTGTTCAAAAAATCAGATTGACAGGTGGCGAGCCATTGCTGAGAAAGAACCTCGAGCGTCTGGTTGAACAGTTGTCAAAGTTACGGACCATGGATGGATCGCCGCTGGATCTCACGTTGACAACTAATGGCGCATTGCTTGCAAAGAAGGCCAAGGCTTTGCAGGCCGCGGGTTTGCATCGAGTCACCGTTAGTCTGGACGGATTGGACGATACCGTCTTTCGACGCATGAATGACGTTGACTTTCCGGTGGCAGCCGTGTTGGATGGCATTTACGCCGCGCAGGAGGCAGGTCTCGGGCCGATCAAGGTCAACATGGTTGTCAAGCGTGGGACCAACGACCAGGAGATTCTTCCTATGGCACGTCACTTCAAAGGACGCGGAATCGTGCTGCGTTTCATTGAGTATATGGATGTAGGTGTTACCAACGGCTGGCGAATGGACGATGTCATGCCGTCCGAAGAAGTGATAAAACGGATCGCGTCGGAATTGCCACTTGTATCGCTAGAACCTACAAGTTCCGGTGAAACCGCACAGCGTTGGGGATTCGCTGACGAGTCCGGCGCCCACGATATTTCGGCCGGTGAGATCGGCGTCATTAGCAGTGTTACCAAAGCGTTTTGCGGTGACTGTAATCGCGCACGCCTCACAACTGAAGGGCAGTTGTATTTATGCCTTTTCGCAAACAGGGGATACGACCTTCGCAGCTTGTTGCGGGGAAACGTGACCGATGAAGAAATGGCCTTGGCTATTGGCAACATCTGGCGCCAACGCACGGACCGTTACTCGGAACTACGCTCCACCATCACACCGGACAAACGGGCTGGTGCGCGTCGAGTTGAAATGAGTTATATCGGCGGTTGATTCTGTCCCATTTCAGAGATCTTCTGATTCCGCTGTTGTGACCGGTCCGCGTCCGCTAAATCGTTCCAATGCAACGTAAATAACCGGCGTAATGTAGAGCGTGACCGCTTGGGAAAACAACAAGCCACCTACAACTGCAAGCCCTAGCGGTTGCCGCAATTCAGAACCAGCCCCAACTCCTATTGCGATCGGGAGCGCGCCCATCAGAGCTGCCAGCGTCGTCATCATAATGGGGCGAAACCGCAAGATGCAAGCCTCCCGGATGGCCTGTTGAGGTGCCATACCGTGATGCCGTTGCGCATCGAGCGCAAAGTCGATCATCATGATGGCATTTTTCTTAACAATTCCTATCAGCAGCAAAATGCCAATGGTGGCAATCACGGTCAAATCCTGACCAAACAACATCAAAGTGGCCAGCGCGCCCACTGCAGCCGAAGGCAAGCCAGCGAGAATGGTCAACGGATGAATATAGCTCTCGTACAACACACCGAGCAGAACATAAATCACTAGCAAAGCGGAAACAATCAGCACAGCCTGTTTGCCCTGAGAGTTCTTGAAAACAGCCGCTTCACCGCCATAACTTGTGATGATTGACGCAGGTAAATTGATCGCGTCCCGTGCCCTGTCAATACGCGCAGTAGCTTCGCCCAGAGCAGCCCCTGGAGCCAAATTAAACGAAACCGTAACGGCCTGCAATTGCCCTACATGGTTGATTGACGTAGGGCCAACGCCGCGCTCAATGCGTGTAAATGCAACCAATGGCACAAGAGCACCTGTCGATGAGCGCACATAAATGCCATTGATCGCGCCCTCATCGAGTTTTGCCTCAGGCGCCACTTCCAAGATGACCTGATAGCTGTCAGTTGGCAAATAAATGGTTGAAACCTGGCGCTCACCAAATGCGCCAAACAATGCGGTGCGAATGGCATCAATGGACACTCCGAGGGCATTTGCACGGTCACGATCGATATTAAGTTGGGCTTGCAATCCGCGCAACTGTGCATCACTGGTTACATCACGAAAAAGTGGGTCGCCTCGCAACTTTTCCTGAAGTTTGCCGGCCCAATCATGTAATTCGTCCGCTCGCACACTTTGCAAAATATATTGAAACTGTGCCTTGCTCTGCCGGCCGCCCAGCTGCAAATTTTGTATCGGTCGCATGAACACATTGATGCCGGTGACATCACGCAGTTTTTTGCGCAGCCCCTCTACGACTTGTTTCATAGGCAGGCGCTGGTCACGGGGTTTAAGCGTGATAAACATTCGCCCGGAGTTCTGTGCTCCCCCACCGCCATTAAACGAACTTACCGCAAAAACGTTCGGGTCAGTGCGAATGGCCGCAGCTGCACGCTCCTGCAATCTGACCATCTCAGGAAACGATGTATCTTCAGCCGCTTCAGTGGTGGCGGTGATTTGGCCGATGTCTTCTTCCGGAAAGAACCCCTTGGGTATGACGTTAAAAAGCCAGCCCGTCAACACGAAAGTCACCAATGCAACAGTCAGGACGACTTTGCGATGGCCAAGTGCAAGGTCCAGCGATCTTGAATAGAGACCCAGCGTGACAGTAAATCCACGCTCAAAAAAATTGATAATGAAACCATGCTTCTTTCCGTGCTCCTCCTGCCGCAAAAAGCGGCTTGCCAGCATAGGCACCAGGGTCAAAGAAACAAAGGCCGAGACAACAATCGACAATCCGACGACGACGGCAAACTCATGAAAGAGAAGACCGATCACACCCGGCATAAAGAAGATAGGAATAAAAACCGCTATCAGCGATGTCGAGATTGAGATAATCGTAAAGCCCACCTCGCGAGAACCTCGCAAAGCCGCATTGAATGGATCCTCGCCATTTTCAACATGGCGCATGATGTTTTCGAGCATGACGATAGCGTCATCAACGACTAGCCCCACTGCAAGCGTCAAGCCAAGAAGGGATATATTGTCCAGGCTGTACTTCATGCCCCACAGCAACGCGACTGCACCAATCAGAGATACCGGCAGTGACAGCGTCGGGATGGCCGTGGCGACAAAACGGCGCAAGAAAAGAAAAATTACCATCACCACCAGTGCAATGGTGCCCATCAATGTCAATGTCACATCATGAAGCGCCTCACGCACGGAGACTGAACGATCATTTACTGAAGTCATATTGACCGACTGGGGCATTTGCTCCTTCAGCCGGGGCAGCGCCGCCTTAACGGCATCCACCACCCGCACTGTATTGGCCCCCGGTTGACGCAAAATGGCGAGCGTAATTGAAGCCTCTCCATTCAAATTGGCGTAAGACCGAACTGACTCGATGCTGTCTTCAACCGTCGCCACGTCTCTCAAGCGCACCGGTACACCGTTGCGATTGGCAATAATCAAGTCAGCAAACTCCAACGCATTTCGCAGTTGCTTGTTCGCCTGCAACACCAGCATTTGCTTTGGTCCTTCCAAAGTACCAACCGGTGTGTTTACGTTCGATGCGCGCAGTGCGGCCGAAAGTTCGTCGAGTCCGATATTACGCGCGGCCAGTGCTTCGGGCAAAACGCGAACACGAACCGCAAAGCGCTTGGAGCCAAAAATATTGACTTGTGCGACTCCATCCAGGGTTGACAACGTGGGGGAAATCAAATGTTCGGCGTAATCCTGCAGGTCCGATAAAGGCATGGACGGCGATGTCAATGCCACCAGAAGGATTGGCGCATCGGCAGGATTGACCTTCCGATACGCCGGCAACTGTGTCATGTCCTGCGGCAGCGCCCGCTGCGCCCTCAATAGTGCAGCCTGAACATCGAGCGCCGCCCCATCAATATTGCGCCCTTCCTCAAATTCCAACGTCAGCGACGTACTTCCCAAGGTACTGGTCGAACTGATAACTGACAGACCGGGAATAGTCTGAAACTGCTTTTCGAGCGGCAACGCGACCGACGTTGCCATTGTTTCTGGACTCGCTCCCGGCAAACCCGCGAACACATTGATGACCGGCGTATCGTAGCTCGGCAAGGCAGCCACAGGTATGCTACGGTAGCCGATCACCCCTGCCATCACGATCGCCAGATTCAGCAACACCGTCATCACGGGACGGCGAATGAAGAGTTCCGAGAGATTCATGATGCAGCTGAACTAGAGACTGCAGGCGCGGGTGACTTGGTTGGCACCGCTGGACCCGCCTTACGCACAAGAAGTGGCGTCTCAGGGCGCAAATTTTGCCGCCCCTCCACCACGACTTGGTCGCCCGCATTGATGCCCGACACTGCCGACTCATCCCCTTGTGCCGCGATCAACTTGACTGGGCGTAGTGCTGCCTTGCCGTTTTCTGCCAAGTAGACAATTGCGCCTTTGCTGCTTTGGATGATGGCAGTGGTTGGAATTACCACCGTATCCGTGAGCGTACGGGAAACCATAGATGTCTTGACAAATCCACCCGGCCACAATTTGAAATCAGCATTATTGAACCGGGCCTTGACCTTGATCGTTCCGGTCGCTGCGTCCACTGTGTTGTCGACAAACTGCAGATTGCCAACGATACCTTGATTGGACTCTGGCAGCGTGGCATTAACGGTCACGCGACCCGACTTCACGCCCTCCAGCACGGTATCCAAATTGCGTTGCGGAAGGTTAAAAGTAATATTGACTGGGTCCAACTGGGTGATTGTCACGAGTGCTGTTTGGTTTGCTTGGACCGCTGTGCCTGGAAAGACGCCTACGGCACCCAAACGCCCGGCCCCGGGCGCACGTATCGTGTGATAAGAAAGTCCGAGTTGCGCAGCATCCAGCGCAGCCCGGTCAGCGACCAAGTTAGCCAACTGCGCCTCCACTTGGGATTGGGTCGAGTCCAATGAACCTTGTGAAACAAAACCCTTAGCCAGCAGATCGCGACCGCGCGCCAGCTGCCGCTGCACATCCGCCAAGACCGCTTCATCCTTGGCTATCTGCGCTCTAACCTTCGCGACATTGGCTTCGTCGGGACGTGGGTCCAATGTGAACAGCAATTCACCCGCTCTTACGAATTGCCCTTCCTTGATGTGAACCTTTGTCACCACACTGCTGATCTGGGGCCTGACCTCGACACTGGACACTGCGGTAACGGTACCGATCGCGTCAATCGTGATGTCGAAATCACGCTTCTTCGCGGTCGTGACGGTTACCGAAATCGGACCTCCGGGACCACGTGCGGCGCTGGCAGGTGGGCTAATAGCAGGAGCAGCGGTCGAAGGCATACTGGCAGCGGCAGACGGCGCAGCGTCGGTCGGATTGCCACAGCCGGTCAATAACAAAGAAGCCGTAGCTATTATTGGCAGGCATAACAGATAAACAGATTTAATTTTCATAGGGAAGGCGATTATCAAGGTCACACCCGTGCAATCGATAAAGCGGATGCCAACTTTGCACAACTTTAAACCAGTGCAAACAATGGGGTATTGGCGCTGGCAAAACCCTAACGCTGCAACACAGCTTCCACGCCGAGGTTTGCGAGCGCATCGGCTCGCTCATTACCAGGGTCGCCCGCATGGCCTTTAACCCAACACCATTGAATTCGATGACCCCTTTGAGACACTAGCAAATCGAGTTGCTGCCATAAATCAACATTCTTAACCGGCTGTTTTGCCGCCGTCTTCCAGTCCTTCGCTTTCCAGCCGGCAAGCCATTCGGTGATACCTTTTAATACATACTGGCTATCCAGATGCAAGGTAACAGTGCAGGGGCGCTTGAGCGCACCCAATGCCTGAATCACTGCTGTCATCTCCATCCGATTGTTGGTTGTACCCAGTTCGCCGCCAAACATTTCCTTCTCAGTGCCATCGGGTGAGCGCAGCAACGCCCCCCATCCACCGGGTCCCGGATTTCCTTTGCAGGCCCCGTCTGTATAAATCACCACTGCGTTCAAACGAATGTCTCCCTACTCATCAATCATGTGATCGGTTGGCAACAGACACCGGATTGCGAGCTGCACTTGGACCGGTCTTCCAGGCGGGTCCCAATAACCGTACGGCACGCACGCGCTTAACCGCAACCAAGAAATAAGCTGCCCCAAAAATTGACCACCATCTGGATCCCGCCTTATCCATCCATTCGAAGCGCTGCAACCATCTGCTACTGGTTACGCCGGGCCTATAACAACCAAACTCGCCCACCTCAACCTCAAAGCCGAGCAATCGAAGCCAGTCGCGCAAACGCCAATATCCAATGAATTCACCACCATCGGGCAACAGCAACTGGCCAAAACCCATTTTTCGATATAGATGCCCTCGGCGTTGCTGCAACCCCCACAAACTCGCTGGATTGAGGCCGCAGATCACAACCTTACCCTCAGGTACCAAAACACGCTCCACCTCGCGCAGGGTCGCATGCGGATCTGCACTAAATTCCAGGGTATGTGGCAATACCACCAGATCCAGACTGTTTGGCGGAAACGGGAGTGCGGAAAAACTGCAAAGTAATGCCGGTCTTACAAGTTCACTTTCAGCGCCCACCGGTATTTCTTCAGTGGCCAGCCAATGGTGAGGCATGCGATTGGCCTTCAATCCATCCAATTGGGGAACGCCCAATTGCAGCGCGTGGTAACCAAAGATATCAACCACCGCAGAATCCACGCGCGCGCGCTCCCACTCCAGCAGGTAACGCCCTGCGGGTGTTTCAAGCCATTCGTGCAAACCTATAATTTGATCGCTCATGAAGTTAATACCGCTGCCCGCATTTGCTGACAACTACATCTGGATGCTCCACGATGGAAAAAATGCCCTGGTAGTGGACCCGGGAGAAGCGCAACCCGTTTTCGACGCGCTGCAAATGGAGGGTTTGCAACTGCAGGGTATTTTAGTCACGCACCACCATGCCGACCACACCGAAGGGATTGACGCTTTGCGTGAGGCAAGCGGCGCGCCAGTATTTGGTCCTGCGAGGGAGAGCATGCCAGAACCCATCAACCGCATGGTCAATGGGGATTGCGTGCGTATACTGAATTTGAATTTCAATGTCCTTGATGTCCCGGGCCACACTGCGGGGCACATTGCCTTCTATTGCCCGACAGCTGAGGGCAATCCAATCCTTTTTTGTGGTGATACGCTGTTTAGCGCAGGTTGCGGCAGGCTGTTTGAAGGCACTGCATCGCAAATGCAGACATCACTGCAACTTCTCGCGCAACTACCAGGATCAACCCGCGTGTGCTGTGCCCACGAATACACTATGGCGAACTTACAATTTGCAATGGAAGTTGAACCCGACAACGACCGACTTATCAGCTACCACCGAGATTGTCAGGAACTGCGCATGCGGGGACTCCCCACTCTGCCTTCAAACATCGCGTTAGAGCGACAAATCAATCCTTTCTTGCGACTTGAGAAAACGTCGATTGTTCAATCCATTGGCCGTTTTGATCCAACGGGCTGCCTACAAAACGGAGCATTTGCAACATTGCGTCAATGGAAAAACCAATACCGATGAACCGTTTGAAATCTTGGTGTGTCGCTGGATTAGTCACCCTGACAGGTTGCGCGACGTCATTGCCTCCACAGAGTCCGACTTACGGTGAAGACGGTCCGGGCATTGTTTTGCAGTCTGCACCGGAGATCGGGCACCGGCCCAGTTCGCCGATTATCAGTCGGTCCAATGGGAATTCCGTGCATGGTGGGTCAGGCGAGTTGAGTCCGATCGACCCGCAGCAAACCACATCCCGTTCCGTTGCATCACTTGCCCCTCCGGCAGACCTTTGGGATCGCATTCGAAGGGGTTACGCGATGCCAAACCTGGACAGTGACCTGGTGCGAGACCGCGAGCAATGGTATGCGGGTCGACCGGACTATATATTTCGCATGACTGAGCGCTCAAAAAAGTATCTCTTTCACATAGTTGAGGAACTTGAACTCCGCAACATGCCGACTGAATTGGCGTTGTTACCATTCATCGAGAGTGCGTTTAATCCGCAGGCAGTCTCCACTGCCAAGGCTGCCGGCATGTGGCAGTTCATGCCAGCAACAGGGAAATATTTTGAGCTGAAGCAAAACGCATTCAGGGATGACCGCCGCGACGTACTGGCATCCACCCGTGCGGCGCTGGACTACCTTCAAAAGCTCTATGGCATGTTTGGAGACTGGCATCTTGCGTTGGCAGCCTACAACTGGGGAGAGGGCAGCGTGGGCCGCTCCATCGCAAAAAATCAAAAGTCAGGCCTGGCCATGGGATACACGGACTTGAATATGCCCATGGAGACCCGGCTGTATGTGCCCAAACTCCAGGCGGTCAAGAACATCGTTGCGCGACCTGAGGCATTTAACTCCAAACTGCCGTTAATAGAGAACCATCCCTACTTTCAGACGGTCACTATCCACCGCGACATTGACGTTGCTTTGGCTGCCCGGCTGGCGGAAGTGCCGCTCGAAGATTTCAAGGCGCTCAACCCCTCCATCAACCGGCCTGTCATCATGGCTGCAGGTACCCCGCAGGTTTTACTTCCCTGGGACAACGCCGAAGTGTTCCAAAGCAATTTGGAGTCTTACGGCGGCGGTAGGTTGGCCAGTTGGACTGTCTGGGTTGCGCCAACCACCATGCGCCCAGCGGATGCAGCCAAGCGAGTTGGCATGACCGAGGCTGAGTTTCGCAGCGTCAATGCCATACCTCCACGCGTGGTGATCAAGGCCGGTTCATCTTTGCTGGTGCCCCGCACCCATTCGATGAGCCAGGATGTCGCAATCAAAGTGGCCGACAATGGACAGCTCTCGCTTGCGCCTGAAGTGGTAAGCAAACGGACCGTGGTCCGCGCAGTAAAAGGCGACACAGTCAGCAGTATTGCTCGTAAATACCGAGTCAATGCCGATCAAGTTGCCCAATGGAACAAGGTGGGAATGTCAACGAGCTTCAAACCAGGTCATCAGATTATTATGTTCTTGACGCCTGTGAAGCAAACCGCTCCGCAACGCAGACCTACCACCGCGCAACGTGCTACACGGGTCGCCAAGCGCTGATAGCTGCAAAACAGCAGTCAGACTGGCGCCTAACGGTAGCCCAAAAACAGAATCGCGACATTAACCACAAACGCCGCAGTCCAGACCACGCTACGGGCATTTGACATGCCGCCAACGTACATCATCACGTACAAAATACGCAGCACAACAAACAAGAAAGCCAAGACATCAAGCCGCCCCTGATTGGCGCCCAGTTGGTGGGCAATGACCACCGCAGCCATAAAAAATGGCAGCGCCTCAAATATATTGGCTTGTGCTGCATTGGCCCGTGCACGCCAGTCTTTCTGGCGCGCCAGCCACGCTCTCGGGTTGTCGTTGTCGTAACCAACGTCACGCCTGGGTTTCCCGAACATGCCACCCTTGGCAACACCGGCACACGCAATTGGCAATATTGCTGCGATCAGAAGACACCAATAGGCGGCTGTGAAGTGGACAGTTTGCATTGCATTTACTCGGGGTGATTACGCAGGCTGATACGACCCAACCGCCAGTTTATAGTGTGCAAAGGGGGTCAACGTCGGTCCACCAAGGCGTGCGCAATAGTTCCCAAGTCGACATATTCCAACTCGCTTCCTGCAGGAACCCCACGCGCCAGTCGCGTTACACCCAGCCCGCGCGCCTTGAGCGCCTCACTGATGACATGTGCCGTTGCTTCCCCCTCAGCGGTAAAGTTGGTTGCAAGAATCACTTCCTCCACCATACCGTCCTGCGCACGGTCAAACAGCTTTTTTAAACCGATTTCATGGGGGCCAATACCGTCAAGTGGACTGAGTTTACCCATGAGGACAAAGTACAAGCCACGGTAAACACCCGTTCGCTCCAACGCTGATTGGTCTGCAGGCGTTTCCACCACGCACAGCTTACTGGCGTCGCGCCGACTATCCTGGCAAGTCCCACATACCGGGTGTTCGGTAAATGTGTGGCAACGCTCACAGTGGCGCACGCCATGAGCCGCTTCCTGTAGTGCACGAGCCAAAGTTTCGGCCCCAGCGCGGTCGTGCTGAAGCAAGTGAAATGCCATACGCTGGGCTGACTTGATGCCAACGCCGGGCAATCGCTTTAAGGCGTGAATTAGCGCGTCGAGGGAGTTGGAATCAGCCACCAAGTCGGATCATCATCAGAACGGAAACTTCATTCCACCCGGCAACCCAGGCATACCAGCGCTGAACTTGCTCATTTTCTCGGACTCAGTATCGGCCGCTTTGCGCACAGCTGCATTAAAAGCAGCCGCAACCAAGTCTTCCAGCATATCCTTGTCTTCCGCTAGCAAGCTGGGGTCAATCGTTACGCGCCGAACATCGTGTTTGCACGTCATTGTGACCTTGACCAATCCCGCTCCAGACTCACCGTTGACCTCAATTGCACCCAACTCGTCCTGGGCTTTCTTCATGTTTTCCTGCATCGCCTGGGCTTGTTTCATCAGGCCGGCGAGTTGTCCTTTATTGAACATGGGTTTCCTTTTTGGGTTTCATTAAAAATTCGCTGCTTCTGCCAGTCACAGGGGTTTGATGGAACCCGGCACGATTTTCGCGCCAAAGTCCCGCATCATGCTCTGGACGAATGGGTCTTCAAAAATAATCTTTTCTGCCGCCAACTGCCTTTCTGCGGAGGCGGCGCTGTTACGCCGTGCCGGACAGTCCGTAACACGGCCAATTTCCACAACTAGTTTCACGTCAAACCCGGCTCGCTGCAAGGCAGTGGTCAGGCGCTCGCGGCTGCCGGTTTGATTGAGCGACTCACGCTCGACACGCAATATCCATTGATCAATATCGCGGGCCACCAGTTGCGACTGCAATGCCAGTTCGCGCACCATGGCATTGATTGCGTCCACCTTGATAAGTTGCTGCACCGTTGAATGCCAAAAATCACCCTCTTCAGTTGTTACCAGATCCGGCGTGGACTGCTGCGCAGCCATGTCGGCACGGGACTCAACTTGAAATCGCACCGGTATTGCTACAACCTTTGTAGCATCTTGTGTAGATTTTACGAGGGCTACAACACTATTTTCTTTAAATTCGTCAATTGAGTCTGCCTGATCGACATCGCTGGAACTGGCTGACACAAGGGGTCGCGGGTTGTGTCGAACTGGCAGCATCTGACCAGGGGGAGCGGCGTCAATTGCGGGCGCAATCGACGGCGTGTCTTCCCACGGTTGCACGACGTGCAGCTTTACTGGTGCTGGCGCGGGGCCGTCTACCGCTACCGTTAATGGTCCAGTTGGTGCAGGTTTGCTGGAACCGGAGCTGATCGGTGTTGGCGCTTGCGGGCGGGCTAACCCAAGATTCTGCTCGACAGGACTATTTAGAGTTTTTTTTTCCGCGGGGTGCGGCGCGCCCTCGGGCTTGAACGCCAAAAGACGCAGCAAGACCATCGTCAGGGCTGCGTATTCATCAGGCGCTAAACCCAAATCTGCTCTGCCATGCAGGCAGATGCTATAGAGCAGGTGTGTCTCATCGCGCGGCATGAGCGCAGCAAGGCGTGCCGTATCGGTAGCTTCCGGGTCAGAGTCGTCTTCCATTGCAGACCCAACAGTCTGGACCACTGCCATGCGCTGCAAAACCGTTGACATTTCCTCCAGTGTCGAACCCGCACTTAACCCGTTGAGACGCAATGTTTCCGATATCTCAATGACGGTCTTGCCATCGCCCTGGGCCAGGGCCTCTATCAATCGAAAAACATACGACCGATCCACGCTGCCCAACATTTGCCGCACAGTGACCTCCTGCACTTGCCCCGAACCAAACGCTATGGCTTGGTCAGTCAGGCTCAGGGCATCACGCATGGAACCACGGGCAGAGCGGGCGAGCAATCGCAAAGCCTGCAACTCAGCGGGCACGCCTTCCATTGCCAGCACGTGCGCCAAATGCTCTCGAATCGTCTCTGGCGCCATGGGGCGCAAGTTGAACTGCAAGCAGCGCGAGAGCACCGTCACTGGCACCTTTTGCGGGTCTGTGGTGGCTAGCACAAATTTCAAATACTCGGGTGGTTCCTCCAGCGTCTTCAACATCGCGTTAAAGGCGGTGTTGGTCAGCATGTGAACCTCGTCGATCATGAAGACTTTGAAGCGACCCTGAACCGGCTTGTAAACCGCCTGCTCCAAAAGGGACTGAACCTCATCGACTCCGCGATTGCTGGCTGCATCAAGTTCGGTGTAATCAACGAACCTGCCACTGTCAATGTCGGTACAAGCCTGACAGACGCCACAGGGGTTGGCAGTAATACCGCCCTGCCCGTCTGGACCTTGGCAATTGAGCGATTTCGCCAAAATACGTGAAACTGTAGTCTTTCCGACCCCCCGGGTGCCGGTGAACAGGTATGCATGATGCAGTCGCCGGGTTGTTAGCGCATTGGTCAACGCCTGCACCACGTGGTCCTGCCCCACCATTTCCGAAAAATTGCGGGAGCGGTACTTTCGAGCGAGCACAATGTAGGACATGGAGTCATTCTAATTGGCGTGCTTGGTCTCCAATGCGCCGTGCTGGAGGTACAAACAGCAGCTGCGCAACTTTGTGTGCGATACACTGCCGCTAACACCCATTTCATGCCGATATAGCTGCTATGGCAATCTACTTGTACCGTTGCTTCAAAATGCTCGGTTTACTGGCAGCCGCACTTACAGTTGTGCTGTCGACAAAAATCCATGCACAGGAAACACTTCGGGTACTCGCCTGGCCTGGCTATGCAGACGCCGATCTGGTGAAGTTGTTCGAACAACGAACAGGAAGCAAGGTTCAAGTCACCGTCATCGATTCGGATGATGTGATGTGGCAAAAGCTGGGCAAAGCGAGCTCTGAGCAGTTTGATGTGTTTGCTGTCAATACCGCTGAACTGCAACGTTATGTCCGCAGCGGCGTGGCCGTGCCGGTCGACATTGCTGAGATACCCAATGTTTCTCGCCAGCTACCGCGATTTCGCGATTTGAAAAACATTTCCGGACTAGTGCACGGCAACAGCGTGTATGGCATTCCCTACACCTACGCAGAGATGGGGTTGATTTACGATCGCCAGCAAATAAAAGAGCCGCCCACCTCCATCGACGTGCTGTGGGACCCACGTTACCGAGGCAAAGTTTTGCTTTACAACGGAGGTTCCCATAATTTTTCGCTTGCTGCACAAACATTAGGAACCGCCACGCCGTTTCGCATCGGCGATAAGGAATGGCCGGCAACGGTTGACAAGTTGATCTCGTTACGCCGTAACGCTCAGGGCTTTTATAGCCAGCCTGATGAATCCGTCAATTTGTTCAAAAAAGGACGAACGGCGCTGATGTTTGCCAACTATGGGTCTCAGCAAATGAAAATGCTCACCATTGCCGGGATCGAAGTCGGCTATACCGTTCCAGTGGAAGGTGCCCTTGCATGGCTGGATTGCTGGGCAATTACCAGCAACGCCAAAAACATCAAACTTGCCCTGGCCTGGATCAATTTTTTTCTGGGACCCCAAGCTGGGGTCGCCCTGCTTACCCGCCAGGGTCTTGCTAACACGACTTCTGAATCACCCTATTTGCGCCCTCAAGACCGACTGAAGTGGCTGGAACCGGTTGAAGACGTGGATCGCAGAAACCGCCTGTGGGAGCGCATTATTGCTGGCGACCGCGCCAGCAAGGTTCTTGCACCATGAAGTTTGGCATTGCCGTCAAGCTCGGGATGCTGCTGGCATGTGTAAGTATTCTTGCCTCCGGGTTGACAGGGTTTTATGCCTACCGTGCCAGCCGCACCATGCTTGTGCAATCTGCCAAAGCGGAGTTGTTGACTACCGCAACCGTGCTGGCCCGGCGCATCACACTCAGCCGGGAGGAAATTTCGCGCAATCTGCGGATTTTGACCACCCACCCGGCGGCAGCAAAGGTCGCTTCCGCCACCTCTGCGCCGGACGAAGATCAACTGGGGCAACTCTTCGAACGCATGATGGCGGTCAACCCAAATTATTTGCAAATCCGACTGATATCGGCCAGCGAAAACGGGTTGGAGCGCGTGCGTATTGATCGCACAGAAGATCATGTGGTGCGCGTTCAAGGCGATGACTTGCAGGAAAAAGGACATTTTTCCTATGTTTCCGCGACGTTGAAGCTTGCTGCTGGAGCCACCTACTTGTCTCGCATCGTCATCAACCACGAACGCGGCGCGCATGCGGGGCTTGACCGGCCCTCGGTCATCTTGGCCAATCCGGTCATGGACAGTTCAGGGCAGGCGATTGGGGTGGTAGTGATTAATGTTGACCTCAATAGCGTGTTCACAAGCTTGGCAGCTGACTTGCCAAGCGATTACCAACTGTTTTTGGCCAACCATGATGGCGACTACCTGGTCCACCCTGACCCAGACATGACATTTGGCTTTGACCGGGGTCGGCGCATTCTGGTACAAGACGAATTTGCTGGTATCGCGAGCCTGATTCAGGGCACTGACAGCACCGCCTTGATGGAGGCTCACAAGGGGCGTTACGCGGGTGCCCCGGTAGTGGCTGCCTTTGTCGGTCGGGCGGCAAAGGTGAGCAGCGACGAGGACCGCTTGATTCTGGGACTTGCCCAGCCCCTGGCTAACGTACTGGGACAGGCCGACAAACTCGGCAGCGTCGTGCTCCAATTGGTCGCCGGTTTGTGTGCGGTCTGTATTGTGCTTGCCACTATAGTCGCTCGCGCAGTGACGCGACCGATCAACTCCATGAGCTCAGCCGTCCAGCGCTTTGCTTTCGAAAATCAACCGTCCAACCTGACAAGTACCAGGGAGGACGAAATTGGTGTTCTGGCGCGCAGCTTCAACCACATGCAGTCGGCAATTCTTCAGCAGCTTGACGCCCTCAAGGCCAGTCGTGAGGAACTCGAACAATTGGCCCGACGTGATCCACTGACCGGCCTGCCCAACAGACGGGCGTTTCAGGAACGGCTAGACCACGCGTTGGCCCGTGCCCAGCGGAGCGGGGAACGTTTTGCGTTGCTATTTATTGATGTGGACAATTTTAAAAGCATTAACGACCGATGGGGACACGAAGGTGGCGACGTGGTTCTGAAAATCGTGGCGCTGCGGCTGGATGCCACCACCCGCAAGGCAGATTCAGTGGCGCGCATGGGGGGTGACGAATTTGTAGTGTTACTCAACAACCCAGCGCACCGCAGCGATATCGCCACTATTGCCGAAAAGTTGCTCGACAGCGTGCGCTCGCCCATACTTCATGGAGGTCAGGAGTTGCATGTGGGCTTTAGCATGGGAATCAGCCAATACCCGGACGATGGCACCACTGCAGAGTCCTTGATGGCCCGCGCCGATCAGGCGATGTATGAGATCAAAGCCGCCGGGCGCAACGGATTCCGCTTTTCCTCAGAAAAAGCGCAACCAACCCTACCTTCTGCACTTTGACACCTTATTCAAGTGGGTACAATCCATCTTGACGGGCCTTCCCACATGGTGAAGCGGCCAACCGGGTCAGGTGGGGAACCAAGCAGCCCTAACTGTGGAGCCAGTGCTGGGGTCAAGGCTCGTCAACCTATTCATTAAGAACCGCTCTGCTACTTGTTTTCTTGCTATGAAAACATGAGCAAATCGCGTTTTGTATCACCTGGATGTGTCACGTAACCCTTAAACGTGGCGCACTTCATGGCAAATTTGACAGGTCTATTCCGGCGCGGCGGCTCGTATTACATCCGCATCGTTCTACCCGAAGGTCACCCTCTCCATGCAAAATACCGTAGCGGCAGAGTAATTCAATCCCTCGGGGCGTGCGGGCATCGTGACGCGGTGAACAGAGGTACAGTATGTCGCGCACAGATATTGGCGGGTTTCGTAGTGCAGGCATGCCAATTGGCAGTACAGAAGCCAGAGATTCCAGCACCGGTCATTGAAGAACTGATCCGCCTCAGGGATGTCTACAACCGCTGGGTGAAATCAAAGCCCCTGACCGCCGACTCCATCGCCTGCTGCGGTAGAGCACTGAAGCTGTTCGAAGAGCAGACCAAAAACACGCCACTCCAGCACCTGACGAGGGCGCAGGGGGACGCCTTTCGGGCGTGGTTACAGACCTTGCCGACCACCAGCAAGACGGCACGCGACCGGATGAATTGGGTCAAGTCGATGCTCAAGTATGCCGCTCAGGAGTTGGAGGTCATCCCAAAGAGTCCTTGGGTGGGCCTGGACATCAAATCCAAGACAACGGCAAAGCGACAGCCTTGGTCCACCGAACATTTGCAAACTCTGCTGGCCCACGAAATTTGGCAGCATGGGAAATTGCCTGAGGATACGAAGGCCGGTGGTCGGGCTGCCTACTGGATACCGCTGCTGGCCATGTACACCGGCGCACGGTGTTCAGAACTGTGCCAACTCAACGTGAGCGACATCGACCTTGCAGGCAACACACCCACGATCAATATCACAGACGAAGGGGAAGGACAACACGTGAAGTCAGCCGCTGGACACCGCGTCTTGCCGATACACAGCGAACTTCTCAGGTTGGGCTTCCTCGACTATGTCAGAGCATCTGAAGGCAAGAGCCTTTGGCCCGACCTGCCACAGCGAGAAGGCAAACCGGGCGGCTATTTCAGCCAGTACTTTGGTACGCTGCGCAAATTCCTAGGCATCCCGATTCACACGGTGTTTCACAGCTTCCGACACTCCGTTAGAACGGCGTTGACCGAATCCAGTGTTCCGGAGACTACCATTGATCGGATTTTGGGTCATGAATCGGGCGGAAGCGTTGGTGCCCGCGTCTACACACACGTGGCGATGGAGTCGCTCAAGTTAGCCATCGAAACGCTGCGCTACCCGGCACAAAATTTAACCCGTTTGTGCCTGCAAGGCGGTAGTGGCGACAGATGAACAGGCAAGTCTCGAATTAGCTCAGCTCCTACCGGATAAGATTCGCTACCCCCTACGACGCACTGAACTCTTTGGCAACCATCCCAACATTCGCCCGGAGCGTTCCAAACGAAGCGAGAGATTGGTGCATCGATAAACTTCGAGCATCAACCAAAAGCGCAGCGCTGCTAGACCTACAGGAAGCAATTAAAAGGCTGGTCGATCCTATCCGCGAAATTACGATCTGGCGGCGCATGGCAAAAGTCAAACGCAGCTTTCCTGCTTTTGACCCAACCAATGTATGTATGGACGCCGTTACCGCAGCCGCTGATTGGCAACGTAACCTGAAAGCTCAGAAAGCGGCGACAGCAAAAGCAAACAAGCGACTGAACGCACTGCTAGGGGAGGCTGTAACCCTGATCCCCAAAATCAGCATTGATACGCCGCTGATGATGCGCAACGCCATACTTTGGGAGGATGACCCCCTAAAACATCAAGTCTATGAGGCCGAGATTCAGGACAAGGGCCTTGATCAGTATTTACCACACACCATCCATATTGTTCAAGCCGTGCATGCTGCGCTGCAGGCAGTACCTGTCAGACATGCCAACCAGCCCTTCAAGACGGGTGCAGCCAACGCTGAGCGTACTTCGCTGATCATGCGACTGTCAGCAAACTTCATCCGTCAAACCGGCTCAGTCCCATTTGAGCTAGTGGCCGAAATCGTAAATGTGACGATGAATCGTACTGACACCACCACGGACACGGTGCGAAAAGCCCAGTGAAATCCGGAAGATGTTGAGGCCAAAAGGCCAAACATCTTCCGCGACGAGTTGTCAATAGAAAGCCAAAGTCGCCCCTATCGCCAGTGCCGCAGCATCCTGCCGCAGTGTTTGAGTGCGATCAACGAATTTGCTGGACTGATTTTCACGAACGGTGATGGACGCGATCGCGGCGCTGGCGGTCGCAGCAATGCAAACGGCGCCGGCATTTCTGCGGGCGCCGTTGGGCTTTGAGGGTATGCGGTGGGCTAGAACGGATTGTCCTTGCGCCGCCATGGCGTCTGTTCGTTGATATTGCGGTTGGCCATCATGGCGTAATAGCGTTCAATCCGAGGCCAGTAGCGACTCTGGAAGTTCGCTGAGATGGCTTCCAGGAACTCGTAGATTTCCACCGCAGACTCATCCGACAGGGCGTGAGTTCTGTCGCACTCACATATCGGGCATGGATTGCGTTTTTTTGATTTCATAAGCGTGCTCCTGTTGATCGACGCTGGGTTGTCTTCGCCGGCGGCGCAAAGACATCCAGGTAGAGCTTCTCGTCCAGTACAGCCAAGTCTTTCTGTGCACCGGCGGCCAACAGTTCGGCCGCCATCGTCGTCAGAATGCGGTAGTTACCGGCGGCGTGGTCACACAAGGTGTTGCGCAAGGCCTGGGTCATCAGGCTGGCATTGCCGGCCTGTGCCAGCAAGTGATCCAGACAAGCTAACAGTTCGTCGCGACTGGCAAACTCAGTGGCCAATCGGGTGCGCATTCGACTGCCCAGCGGAATCAGGTCTTCCTGGCGCAGTTTCTCCAGTAACCGTGCGTCGCCCGCCAGCACAATGCACAGCAAGGGCTGTGAATCAAACCGCGAGCAGTTCATCAGGCGCAGCTCCGAGAGAACCTGATTGGTCATCTCCTGGGCCTCGTCGACCAACAACACCGAGCGGCAGTTGCTCGACTCCATGTGATTGAGCCAGCGCTCGCGCAGGGCTTTGAAGCCTCCCCACCGGTTGCTGGGTCGCAGGGGCACATTAAAGATGTCACCGAGCTCACGGTAGAAGTCCGTCAGGTTGCACTGGGGATGGTTGATGGCTCCCACCGTGACGTCGGGCAATTTGCGCAGCCGCTCGGCCAGCAAGCGCAGGGCCACACTCTTGCCACTGCCCGGGTCGCCATGCACCATGGCAAACCCGCCTTCACGCATCTGCGCGTGCTCAATACGCCAACAGAAGCTCTCGACCTTTGGGGGAACATAGATGGCGTCCACCGGAAGCTCCGGCGAGAAGGGATTGAATTTAAGCCCGTACAAGGCCAGCAGTTTGTTGTTCATGGGGTGCCCTCCTCAGAACTGGGCAGGTAGGCAGGTGGGACGCCGGTGGCGGCGTACTCGGCCAGCAGTTGGGTCATTAGGGCTGGCATCCCCTTGGGAGCCAGAGGTGAGAGGTCGTGCGCGGCCGGGCTCAGTTTGCGCCGCTGCCCACTGGCGTTGGCAGACTTGTCCACGGGCAACACCGGGCAGAGGGTGGAACCGGTTCGAGCTTCGACCAGGTCCACATGTGACAGATCCCAGCGTGCATATCGAAGATGGACGTACTGCAGATGGCGGTAACGGCTGGGTATCTCAAAGCGCGTTCCATCCAGACTGACAGTGCCATCGGAGTGGCGCTGGCGGCGAACGACCTCCACCCGGAAGGCGTTACCCAGGATGTCACTGCTGGGGCAAGGCCGGGCCACGCTGGGGCCTGCCAGATATCGCTCCAGGGGCGTGGCATTGATCTCGGAGTGCACCGTGCGGTGGTATTCCTGCACCACCCAGGCCTGTGTGTCCAGGTTCAAGTCATCAAGCGTAAGGTCTGTCTGGCCTTCGCGCATGGGCATCTGGCGCCCCTCGACACGGCCCCAAAAGGACTCGGTCTTCCCATTCTGATAGGGGCTATATGGAAGCGTTGTTTGATGCACAACGCCCAAGCGTGCCAGACCAGAAGTTGTTTCTTCGGCCAACATGGCAGCACCGTTGTCGCTCATGAGTGCGCGGGGAAGGCCGCGCTTCATGAAGGCCTGGCACAAGGCGTGAATGAGGCTGTAGGCGGTCTCGTCCAGATACCACTGCAGATGGCACACCAGGCGGGAGCGGTCATCGTGCACCCCCATCAGCATGGGCGTCACCCACTGGCCTTGGCGGGTGAGTACCTTGCGCGAGCCGTGGTGGAAATCAAGATGCCATAAGCCGCTCACATGATCGACTTCAAAGCTGCGCACCTCCAGCCGCTCAAGGCGGTCACGCGCAGCCAGTGCGCCGGCCGTGGCCCGTTTGGGCTGGGACTGACGCAACATGCCATGGGCAATGAGGTAACGGCGCACTGTAGGGTATGAGGCCAGCGTGTCGGGGCGGTCTTTGAATGCGGCGCATAGGTTGTCAAAGTGCAACTTCATGGTCCAACCGGGATGCTCACGGTACTGCTGGACCAGGGCGTCAATGACAGCCTGGTTGAGGCTGGGGAAGAAGTTGATGTTCTTACGAAGCCGGTTCTTCAGAGCCTCGACTGGGTCGTTGGCGCGTCTGGCCTCGTAGTACCAGCGCTCAACTGTGGCGGCGGCGAACGTAATGTCCAAGCCGGTCAGTGGATGTCGCCAGACGCGCGCACTCAAGCGTGCCAGTTCACTTTGCAGCTCTCCGAGCTTGGGTGGTGCGGCCAGCAGTGAGCCAATAATTGAGAAGCGTAGACGGGCGAAGGCGTCACGCTCGGCGGGGTCCTTGATGGGTAACAAAGCTCACTCCAAGAATTGCAATACCGGCGGTATCGCTTCAGGAATGAAGGCTAAAAAGATCGGAGCTTCTTGACTATTGGCATCCTCTGCGTGACACGAACATCCCGCAAATAAAGTGATCAGCGCGGCACGCTCAAGGGGGAGAGGAAGGCCAGCAGATGCGCCAGACAATGCGCCGGGTCTCCCTGGAATCGCTCAATCAGGCAGTGCGGGAGGTGTTCGAGGGCAACGGGTGGCATGAAGC
>CAIQBN010000127.1 GCA_903870065.1 uncultured beta proteobacterium
CAAAAAAGTGGTTGTCTGCCAGAAAATCGTCAATCAGCCACGAGGTAATGAACAAGGGGCGCAGCAGCGCCTGGATATTTTCGCTCTCGATGGTGTAGAACGGGTCCGCGGCGCAACGGGTGTATTGGTTGTAAACACTGTGAAGTTCGGCGCGGTGCGGCGCCGCATCAAAAAAAGAACCTGCAGACACTTTGCCAGGCGCCAGATGGACTGAATTTGACATCGGAAAGTAACCGTAGAGCCGCTCACCCACGGCGATGTCGGGGTGGCGCGACTCTCTTACGGTACCGAATCCCCAAACCGGTATTTGACCCCAATCCACGCCATCGGTTTCGGATGGGTCAACCGGGTAGAAGCGCCAATACTGCATGGCGTCGCCCATGGCTGCGTAGGTAATATTGTTGGAAGTCAACGCAAATCGGTCAATTTCTACTCGTATCTGCCCCTCGGACAATGGGGACGGGGGCGCAGTTCGCAGGGTCGTGACGCCCAGTTGGTCCTTGCGGACCAGGAAATCGATGGTGTCGGATGTGCTCATGGTTTGTCCGTTGTTAAAGAGACGCGCGCTTGCTGGGTGACCACCTCCGCGTGGCGGGACCAACCTGGCATCAGCCTGATTCTCTTATTTGTAAAGCAGTTGTGGCAACCACATGCCAATCGCGGGGAACATGTACAGCAGAAAAATAGCAAATACCTGAATGCCCATAAAGGGCAACATGCCTGCAAAGATCTGGTTCAGTGTTACGTGTGGCGGGCTCACACCTTTCAGGTAAAACGCTGCCATGGCCACGGGCGGGCTCAAAAATGCAGTCTGCAGGTTCAACGCCACGAGCAACCCAAAAAACAAGGGGTCAATGCCGAAGTGCGGCAAAAGGGGGATGAAAATCGGCATGAAAATGACGATGATTTCTGTCCACTCCAGTGGCCAGCCCAGCAGAAAAATGACCACCTGAGCCAGGATCCTGAACTGCACAGGTGTCATGTTCATCGACAGCACCCAGGTGTTGATGATCTCCTGCCCACCCAGCAACGCAAAGGCCGCCGAGAAGATGCTCGAACCCACGAACAGCCAGCACACCATGGCGCTGGTTTTGGCGGTCAGGTACACCGATTCGCGCATCACCTGCATGTTGAGCCGACGGTAAGCTGCGGCCAGCACAATGCCACCCATGGAACCCATGGCCGCCGCCTCGGTCGGCGTGGCCAACCCAAACACGATGGTGCCCAGCACGGCCAGAATCATGACAGCCAGCGGGAAAAATGAGCCCAGCAGCATCTTGAAAATCTCAAGCCGTGCAAAGCTGAAGTAAACGTAGAAGAGCACAACGGCCAGCGCGCTACTGGCCAGCGCAATCCAGAAGTTCAAGGGTGCCTCAACGCGCTCTCCTACCGCAGCAACGGGCTCCGCCGTGACCGGTTTGGTCTCCAACTGCGTGGCCTTTGGTGCGGCTTCAGGCGCGCCCGCTTCAGCCGGTGGAGGCTGCAGGCCTTCGGGCTCCTGCAGACCGCCGGCAGACTCTTCGGTTCCGCCAGAATCGACGATGCCGCCACCCATCGCAACCACACCCTCCACCACCTCCGGTGGCAGCGGTGCGGTAACCTTCAGGTAGATGCTTCCCATGATGGCCGCCACTGCCAACGCAGGCAGTGCAGCGATCACCAGGTGGTTGACCAGGTCACGCATCGGTATTGCTGCATTGCGCTTACCCTTGATGGCTCCAATCAATCCGGGGATAACCTTGGAACTGATGCTGGTGGACACAATTTCAGCGAAAGCCGGCAATGGAACACGCCGGTCCTCTTCGGGCATGGGTGGAGCCAGGTGCGGCTTCCACTTGGCCACAATCACCACGTAGGCTACATACAGAGTGGCCAGCATGATGCCCGGGAAAAAGGCACCCGCATACAGCTTGACCACCGATACACCGGCGGTGGCACCGTACACAATCAGCATGACCGATGGTGGAATAAGAATACCCAGGCAACCGCCAGCGGTGATGGCACCGGCCGAGAGTTGAACGCTGTAGCCGGCGCGCAGCATGGCCGGCAACGCAAGCAGGCCCATCAGTGTCACGACTGCACCCACGATGCCGGTGGCGGTGGCGAATATCGCACAGGTGATGATGGTGGCGACCGCCAACGAACCCGGCACACGCGCGGTGGCCAGATGCATGCTTTTGAACAGTTTCTCAATCAGGTTGGCGCGCTCGATCAGGTACCCCATGAAAACGAACAGCGGAATGGAGATCAGCACGTCGTTGGACATGACAGAGTAGGTGCGCTGAACCATCAAATCCAGGGTCTGCTGAACGGCCAGTTGCGGGTTTTGACTTCGGTACGCAATCCACGCGAACACCATGCCCATGCCCATCAGGGTAAATGCGGTTGGGAATCCGAGCATGATCGCAACAACCACCAGTGCCAGCATCAGCAAACCGATGTGACCGTTCTTCATTTCCGCCGCAGGCGGCAACAGGATAAACGCCGCCAGCACGACCAGGGCCATGATGACGAGGCCGAACCAGATTTCCTTCTTCATGGGTGACTGCTCCGGGGGTGGATGACATACTCGTCGAGCTTGGCAATGTCCTCGTCGTTGACGTGGACCATTTCTTTTAGCTTGGCGACGTCCACTTCTTCAACGTCCTCGCCACGCGAAGGCCACTCCCCGGTCTGCAGACACACGATACAACGCACAATTTCAACCAGTCCTTGTGCCAGCAGAATGGCGCCCGCAATGGGAATGACGGTCTTGAAGGGATACACCGGTGGGCCGTTGGCTGTGACGTTGGAGTGTTCGTTGATAGCCCATGACTCGGCGGCAAAGTTGTAGCCCGCCCAGGCCAGCGCAAAGACTCCGGGAATAAAGAACAGGATGTAAAGCGCCAAATCCAGACCGGCCTGCAAGCGAGGCGGGAAAAAACCATAGAGCACGTCACCGCGGACATGTCCGTTCTTGGACAGGGTGTAGGCGCCAGCCGTCATGAACAATGTCCCATACATCATGCTCATGACATCAAATGCCCAGGGATGCGGGTTGTCCAGCGCGTAGCGAGAAAAAACCTCCCAGGAAATCATCAGGGTGAGAGCCAAAATAAGCCAGGAGCAAGCCTGGCCTACCACGGTGCTGAGCTTGTCCACCGCAAGAAGCAATTTCTGCATAAGTAAACCCCTAGCCGCCGAAACAGAATCAGCCATCCAGAGGGCATCCGGATGGCTGAGGGGAGATACAAGTGACTAGGCCTTCTTCGCGCCAAAGAAGTGGTTAACAGCCATGCGACGGTTCACGTAGGTGTCCTGATCCCACTTGACAGCGCGCTCCGCGAATGCCCTTTGTGACTCGACAATTTCTTTGAAGAGCGGGTTCTCAGCGGACTTCTTCTCGACAATCTCTGTCCACAACTTGAGTTGGTCTTGCAGCACCGCATCGGGCGTCTTGTAGAACTTGACCTTGTCTTTGGTCTGCAACTCGATGTAGTCTTTCGAGTAGCGGTCTATCGCCTTCCAGGACATATCGGCCGAGGCTGCCTCGGTGGCGCCGGCGATGATGGCCTTCATCTTGGATGGCAGCGCATCATATTTGGTCTTGTTGAACATGATCTCAAAGGTCTCGGCGCTCTGGTGGTAGCTTTGCAGCATGCAAACCTTGGAGACATCGGGGAAGCCCAAAAGACGGTCGGACGATGCGTTATTGAACTCCGCCCCGTCGAGCAGACCGCGGTCCATGGCGGGCACAATTTCCCCGCCAGGCAATGCGTTCACTGCAGCACCCATGGCTGTGAAGAGATCGATCGCCAAACCATTGGTGCGGAACTTCAAACCCTTGAAGTCGGCCGTCTTGGTGATGGGCTTTTTGAACCACCCGAGCGGCTGCGTTGCCATGGGGCCATACAGGAACGACTGAACATTTCCGCCGATGGATGCGTACAGTTTGGCCAGCAACTCTGCTCCTCCGCCGTACTTGTGCCAGGCCAGAATCATGTTGGCATCCATGCCAAATGCGGGACCGGAATTCCAAAGCGCCAAGGCGTTTTGTTTGCCATAGTGGTAGCCCAAAACACCGTGTCCGCCGTCGAGTGTTCCTTTGGAGACTGCTTCCAGCAATCCAAAAGCTGGCACCACGGAGCCCGCAGGCAGCACCTCGATCTTGAGGTCTCCACCCGTCATGTCGTTGACCTTCTTGGCGTAATCCAGCGCGTATTCGTGGAAGATGTCTTTGGCGGGCCAGGTCGATTGCCAGCGCATATTGATGGGGCCTGACTGCGCCTTGGCAATCATGGGCGCCGACATGGCGCCTGCGGCAATCGCGACACCCTTGAGAAGGTTGCGGCGACGAGACGGTTTCGATTCAATCATGGTGCATCTCCTGTTGTTTGTTGGAAAGTAGTCTTTTGCATACTACGGCGATCACGGTGAGACCCTGCGAGGGTTTTCACCAACGCCGGGAATTTGAGTTGCAGTCGTGGCAGCACCGTGATCGTGCATTGCGCATTGCGCATTAGGCATAGATTTGGAATTCCAGTTCATGTCAGCCCCGATATCCCTGTCCGCTCACCGGGTTTCTGGCCTGACTCAGTTGAGCGTGATGTTGGATTTGATAATGCGCCGTTTTGACGTTCCAACTTTTTTCGGGACTGACTATGAGAACTTTTGATGAAGCCCAAGCCACCGCCGACCCAATCGCTGGTGCTTCGGTGGGCCGGCAGTTTGGGGCAGTTAACTTGGCAGGTATCTTGCCGGTTCTTCCTGCTAGCACGCTGGTTACGCCCCTGCAGCCAGCGCAATCGTTGCCGCACTGGGCAAACCCAGTGTGGGTGCCCTGACTGTGCTGGCTGCGAATTTGGACCTGAATACCCAGCAAATTGGTCTGGTTGGCCTGGCCGAGCACGGCCTGGCTTTCAGCTGAGACGCGCTCAGCAGAACTTAAGGTGATGGCGTGGCGGGGGTCGTGGCCATCCATTTTTTCCAGGCCTGGAAACCGCCCGCAACCGACAATGCCTTTGGGTAGCCCAGCGAGTGCAACATGGACGCAGCGGTCAGACTGCGACGTCCGCTGTTGCAAATGCACAGCAGCAAATGGTCGCGCCCGTGGTGTAACTCGTTAATCATGGTGAAGAACGTTTGGGCATCCATGTCTTTAGGCTGACCGGCGTCCAGTATGTCCTGCTCGTCTTCAGTCAGGGTTTGGCCGAGCATCAGCTTGACCTCAAACATCGGAATATGCACGCTGCCCGGGATGGCACCTTTCAGTTCGATCTCAAAGAGCTGTCGAATGTCAATGAGGGTGGCCAAGCCCAGACGGCACAATTCGAGTGCGGTGGGCAGTGTGATCTCCAAATTGGCCAATGAGGCCGGGGGCAGGTTTGTTTGGGCGTTCATACGAGTCTCGGTGACGTTACAGCATGCGAAGTTGCTGCCGGGGCATTGTCCCATTGTTTATTGCAGTCACCACGGCGCGATCTCCTTTGCGCCTTGCCAGCGAGCGGTGTCTACATCTGCTTGAACAGGTGCGAGAACGGACGGCTAACTGTTAAATTCTCGGGGCGACCTTTGATCTTTACGGTGGCCTGGCCTCGGAAGTCGCGCGACACGCTTTCCACGGCAGTGGCGTTCACGATGGTGGAGCGGTGGATTTGCCAGAACGTGTTGCTGTCCAGGCTCTCAAGAATGTCCTTGATCGGCGTGCGGATCAGCGTGTCGATTTCGCGGGTCGCCACCAACGTGTATTTTTCATCCGATTGAAAAAACAATACGTCATCAATCGGGATGAGACGCAACTGGTTGCCAATGCTGGCTTTGATCCACTTGAGTTGCTCGGTTGCGGGCTTTATTCGCGCGGAGATCTGCTTGACCAGGGTGTCAAGATCCTGCTGAGGTGCAGGCACTGTGGTCAGCCGCTCCTGGAGGCGCTCCACCGCACTCTGGAGGCGTTCGTCTGAATAGGGCTTGAGCAAATAGTCCACTGCATTGGTTTCAAATGCCTGCACTGCGTAGTGGTCGAAGGCGGTCACAAACACCACGTGGCAGCGCATGTCGCGGTTGGCCGCCAGGCTCTTGGCGACCTCTACACCAGTCATTTCAGGCATCTGGATGTCCAGAAAGGCCAGTTGAGGTTGGTGCTCGGCAATGGCTTGCAGAGCCGCTTCACCGTCACCCACGTCGGCCACGATTTGCAGAGCCGGCCACATGCGGCTGAGCTTCGCCTTCAGTTGGGCACGCAAGATGGGCTCGTCTTCGGCAATGATGGCGGTGTAGGTCATGGTTTTTTCCGAGTCGTTACCCACCATAGTGCCAGACCAATCAGAATGAAAGGTGCGACGGCCGGAATCATTCCTATCAGGAATGCCGCAGCGACGAGCAGCAGTAGCCCGGCCAGCAGAAAACCCATGCCATAGAGCACGCCGACCGCAACGGCGAGCGCCAGTGCGGCCGCGCCAAACCCGATCAGCAAACCCACTGAGCCAATGGCCAGACTCTCGATTCCATCGAGTTGCAGGTCGCCCAAGTGAACCGGCATCCACCCCGCCAGCAGTGCGACGAAGCCTGCAATCAGCAAGGCCGCCAGTAAACCGACCAAAAGCATGAAAGTGCGCGCCAAAAAGCGTGCCCACAGGCTGTGCGTCTTGCTGGTGGCATTCCAGATCCGTTGCCAGCCTTTGGCTGGAGTTGACGTGCCGGTGGGTGAAATCGGTTGCCGGTCGCTGGGTTGGCTGCTTTGGTGTGCGTTGGGCAACTTGACTGGCACTTCGATTCGGGCAATGACCCCCTTGGGATTGTTCGAGGTGATAGTAAAACGTCCTTGCGCACCATAAATGGCGGACAGGCGCTCACGCAGGTTGCCCAGACCCACGCCGCCGCCTGCCTGCAGGGGGGCGTCAGACAAACCGCGCCCGGTGTCGCGTACCTCGACCAGGAGCGTCTCCCCGTGGGTCTCCAAGAGGCGCTCAACGACCACATCGATGCGACCACCTTCGCGCTGCGGCTCCAACCCGTGCTTGATGGCGTTCTCCACCAGCGAGGGCAGCATCATCGGAGGAAATGCGCAGTGCAGCACATCGTCGCCGGCTGCAATGGCAAAGGCCAGGCGCGAGCCCATGCGCATTTGCAGAATATTGAGGTAGGCACGCACCAGGTCCAGTTCCTGGCCCACAGTGGACGTGTTTTCCCGCATTTTTGGCAAACTCGCGCGCAAATAGGCAATGAGGTGACCCACCATGAGGTTGGCCGCAGGGGGGTCTACTTCATTTAATGCCTGCACGTTGGCCAAGGTGTTGTAGAGAAAGTGCGGTTCGACCTGTGCCTGCAGTGCTTGCAAGCGCGCCTCAGTTACCTGTCGGCTGACGTCGCTGAGCTCGGCCTCGCGGGTTTTGCGGTCGGCCAGCGCCAGTGCGCGGCGCGAGCGGCCAATAAAGAATTTGGCAATCAGCAGCACCATGAACAATGGGATGAAAGTGAGGATCAGTGCCGAGCCAACCGCCACACGCCAAACATCACTACCGACCTGCGCACGGATATCGCCTTTGACTTCAGGTGTCAGCACCAGTGAGGTTCGGTCATTGGCGCGCTGTCCCGGCCAATGCACTCCGATCGACAATGGTGCTTTTGTGCTGCTGGCCACTGGGCCGGGGGGCGGCGCAATGGGTGGCGCGACCGGGATCTCCGGGGGTTGGGGAACGGTGGGCATTGCGGGGGCCACGGGCACAGCGGGACTTGCGGGCATGGCATTCATGGCAGCCAAAGCATCGCGGGCGGCAGCCTCGTTGTCACGCGCGGCCACTACCAATTGCTCGAATGACTTTAAGGTGGCGGTAATGTCGACCCCTTTGTCACGCAGCCGGTCAATCGCATCATTGCGCGCTTCTTCGATCGCCTGGCGGGCATCGGTTGCGGCCTGCATGGCTGACTGCGCCGCGTCACGGGCGACTTCCAGAGCGGAATCTGCGGCCTCGCGAGCGTTCTCGATCATGGCATCGTTGTAGCCGCTTTGCGCACGTACCAACTCGTCCCGAGCACGGTTGATTTCATTGAGGGCATGCTCAAACTCACGCCGACGGTCTGCGTCTGTCGTGCGTTCTTTGAGTGTCTCCAGGATTCCCTTGGCCAGGTCCAGCGCCTGGTTGCCAACTGCCATACCAATTTCGCGCTGAATGGCGCGGTTTTCTGCAGGAGATGCGCCGCTGTCGACCAGGCGGATCATGTGCATGGGCAAGGTGAACAGCACCAGCAGGAGCAATGCAAAAACGCCGGTCGCGATCATGGCCCACCAGGGTGTTTTGTAAAGGACGTTTCCGATGGCTTTGAACATAACGCGGGGTACCTGTGGCAGTTGCTGGGCAGCCAGATCACGTCAATGGGGTTGATCAGGCGGTATAGGCGTCAGAATACCGACCCAGGGGCAGCGCGACCAGTCAAAAGTGACGGATTGCAGAACGGCGGGAATGAATCACCAAGTCTGTTGAGGCCTTCAACCCGGCAGGACGGGCGCCGTCCTGCCGGGCGGGCCTAGGCAACCGTGATGGTTACTTCAATGTTGCCACGGGTAGCGTTGGAATAGGGGCACACAGCATGCGCCTTGGCGACCAGGGCTTCGGCGGCTGTGCGCTCCATGCCAGGAATGGTGACAACCAGCTGCACTTCGATTCCAAATCCCTGCGGAATTTGGCCAATTCCGACGGTGGCGTCAATGTGGGTGTCCGCTGGAAGCGCCAGTTTCTGTGTGCCAGCCACAAACTTCATGGCTCCGATGAAACAGGCGCTATAGCCAGCAGCAAACAGCTGCTCCGGGTTGACTCCGCCGCCAGCCCCACCCATTTCCCTGGGAACCGCAAGTTTGAGATCCAGTAGGCCGTCGGACGTGCGGGTGCTGCCGTCGCGCCCGCCCGTGGATGTAGCGTGTGCTTGGTAAATCACTTTTTCAATTTTGGTGGCCATGGTAGTGCTTTCTAAGGTTAGTGCTCCGACGGGAGCGGTGATAAATCGCTTGTTTCAGAATCAGGGTTGTTGGGTGATGGCGGGTGCACGCATGGCACCACGCAGCTTCTTGATCTGCTGGTTCAGTCCCATGAGTTCACCCAGGGGCAGTCCACTTTGGGCCACCACGCAGGCAGGAACGTGGGCTGCCCGTTCGCACAAAGCAAGCCCGGTGCCGGTGAGAACCACATGCACCTTGCGCTCATCGGCACTGGAGCGCTGGCGCTTCAGCAGGCCAGCTTGCTCAAGCCGTTTGAGCAGGGGTGTGAGCGTTCCCGAGTCCAGCGAGAGTCGCTCGCCTAAAGCGGACACCGTGATGTCATCATGTTCCCACAACACCAGCATCACCAGGTATTGTGGATAGGTCAAATCCAAAGCATCGAGCAAGGGCTTGTACAACTTGGTCATGGCCAGCGATGCAGAGTACAGCGAGAAGCACAACTGATTGTCCAGCAGCTGGTTTGGGCGAGAGAAGTTGGGTGCAATTGGCATGCACTAATGATATCACACAATTAAATTGTGCACAATGTAAGTGTGCGCAAATTGACCCGCAAAACTTCCGAACATGCCATGGCGATCCGGTGTGCTGGCATATAGTGGAGGGATGCATAGCCGCTATATTTCATGGCAGCAGGAGGAGGTCCTTTGGACGTATTGCGAAGAAGCTTAGTCTTGACCGGCGTCGGAATGACGCTGACAACCCGTGCGTTAGCCGATCCTGCAGTGGAGCAGGGCGCACGCGCCAACAGATTCAGTATTGCTTACAACGATGACTACGCGCCCTATTCCTATATCGAGGCCGGGCAAGTCAGAGGCATCCTGCCGGACATACTGAGTTGGCTACTGGCACCGCTGGCCAAACTTGAAGTCGAGCACGTTGGATTGCCCTGGCGGCGGGTCCAGCTCGATGTGCAGCATGGCAAGTCCGATGCCTTTTGCACGTTCGCTTCCGAAGAACGCCAGCAGTACACCGTGTTCCATAAGTTGCCGGTCGTCACCCTGCAGCCGCATTTGTTTTTTGCCGCTGATAGCCCGTCGCGTAAAACCATTGAGCAGGTGTCCCGCCGCGCCGATCTCATGAACCTGCGATTAATTGACTTAAAGGGCAATCAGTGGGCAGAGCAAAACTTGAAGGAATTTCCCAAGCTGGAATATGCGCCGGGCCATGACAGTGTGTTTCGCATGATCATGATGGGTCGCGGTGACGTCCATGTATCGTTGTCGCCGGTTGTCACCCGTTGGCGCATCAAAAAACTGGGCTTCTCACCGGAACAAATTGTGTCCATCGCGGCGCCTTACATCGCAGCGCAGGTTCCGTTTCACCTATTGGTTGCCAAGCAGCATCCCCGCGCATCGGACATACTGAAACACGTGGACGATATGCTGCGCAGACCGGGCACTGCCCGACAGATCGACGACATCACGGCACGCCACACCTGAGCATGCTGGCAAGCTTTGAGTGCATCTAGCTTTGGCTGTCCACGTCGGCCACCCGGGGGGCCACGATCGGTAATTTGACCAGAAACTCGCAGCCTTGGCCTACCACGGTGCGAACATCAATCCGGCCGCCAAGCACACTGGTCACAATGTTGTGGACGATATGCAGCCCCAGTCCCGACCCGCCCTGGCCCAGTCGCGTCGTGAAGAAGGGGTCAAAAATGCGCTTGATATTCACCGCAGCAATGCCCTTGCCGTTGTCCTGCACGCTGATCTCGACGGTTTCAGGGTTAACGGTCAATGCAAAAATACGGACGCGACCACCCTGGCCCGCCTCAAACCCATGCAGCAGCGCATTGTTGATCAAGTTGGTCAGTACCTGAACCAGCGGCCCGGGATAACTGTCGAGCAGCAACCCCGGTGGAACATTGGATACCACCTCGCACTGCGCACGCCGGATCGCCGGGCTGATGGTCATCAGCACTTCGTCCAGCAGATGCGCCAAATCAAACTCACGGCGCTGAGAACTGGTCTGGTCAACAGCCACCTGCTTGAAGCTGGAAATAAGCCCGGCCGAACGCGTCAAGCTGCGAACCAGCAAGTCGGCTGCATACTGGGTTTCATGCACAAAATGATCCAAAAATGATCGCTGCATTGGACCCTTGGCCGCCAAGGCAAACTCCCGCACGCGCTCATCGAGCGTGCTGGCGACTGTTAGTCCGTTTCCAATGGGGGTGTTGAGTTCATGGGCTACGCCCGCAACCAAGGCCCCCAGGGAGGCCAGCTTCTCAGACTGCACCAGGCGGTCCGTGGCCTGCTCCAGGGTCTGCAGTGCCTGAGAAAGTTCGCCATTGGCCGCCTCCAACTGCACGGTGCGTTCGCGCACACGATCTTCCAGGCGGGAGTTGAGCTCCTCAATCTCGAGCTGAGCCAGCCTCTGTTCGGTGATGTCAAAAATGGTGGTCACCACGATTTTGCGGTACGGCTCCACGATGAAACGCCCGAACAGCGACACCCACCGGTGACACCCGTCAGCATGGCGTACCTCGACGACCCAGTTGTCCACCGGCGCACCCGCCAGGCGCAGTTGCCGGGCCCGCTCTGCATCTTGCGCATGGACCCAGAAACCGATTTCAGCTGTTGACTTGCCGGAGTCGGTTCCCCGTCTATAGCCAAACGTGGAATAGAAGGCGCTGTTGCGATACACCGCGGTGTAGTCGTCGGTGTCAAAGCTATAGGAGGTCGGCAGCGGCGACATTTCAAAGAGGTTGGCAAAGCGCGCCTCGCTTTCCCGCAGCGCCTGCTCGGCAAGGTGTGCGTCGGTGACATCGCGCATCATGGCGATCATGTAGCGCTCACCACGTGTTTCAAACAATGCCGCGTAGCCCAGCCCTTGGCGCACTTGACCATTGCGGTCACGCAACTCCACCGGGAAGTCGCGCACCTCCTTGTCGCGCTCCAGCACCTTGATCATGGCGCTGCGTTGGGTCGGATCGTGCCAAAGTCCGATTTCCACCGAGGTGCGGCCTATCACCTCGGAGCGCCGGTAGCCTGTGAAGCGTTCAAAGGCTTCGTTGGCTTCGACGTAACGTCCATCGCTGGCCCGCGAAATGGACATGAAATCCGGTGTCAACCGGAACGCAGCGACGAACTGCTCATGAACCGCTTGCTCTGCAGTGACATCACGCGCAATCCACACCGCATGGGATCGCGTTTGACCTTCCAGCGAAATGAGCGAGGCATTGGCGATGCAGTCGCGCACTTCACCGTCGCGCCGTCGCATTTGCACCAAGGCATCAACGACCTGTCCATCGCGCATCAGGTCTTTCACAATCGCGGCGCGCTGCTCGGGGTTGACCCAGATCGCGAGATTGCTGATCGACTGCCCAATGGCCTGCTTGCGGGGGTGACCACTGATTTGCTCGAAACCCTCGTTGGCATCGATAACTACCCCGTCAGCCAGCCGGGTGATCACAATCCAGTTGGGGCTGGAGTGAAACACCCGCTCGAACTTTTCATTGGACACTTCGCGCTCGGTCACATCGGTGGCCATCAGCCCAATCCCGACGATGTGCCGGGTTGCATCAAGGATTGGAAATTTGACTGCGTCCATCATGCGCTGCCCGTTCCCGGTCTGAATCGGTATTGTGTAGGTCCGTGTTTGGCCCGACTCGAGCACCTCTTGGTCATGGGACTGCACTGCGCAGGCGGTATCGGCATCCATGAAGTCCCGGTCCCGCTGGCCCCGGAGTGCTTCAAGCGTCACGCCATGAAGCCGCATGAATTCGGCATTCGCACTGAGATAACGGCCATCGCGGTCCTTGGCGGCAATCACAAATGGCGCATTGTCCATAAACGAGCGGATCAATGCATCACTGGCACGCAAGGCGTCAATTTGTTTGCTTGCAGCAAGCAGCGGCTGTTCGACTCCAAGCAAGTAAAGCCAATGCCCCAGTGCGCCGCACAGCACAGCGGACAATATAACCAGCGCATATGCCGCATTGACGTATAGGGCACCCGCTACCCCCGCCGCAGCCGGCAATGCGGTCACCACCACGCGCAGCAACAGGGTCATCGGGGTGTGCACATGGTCCAATCAAAATTACTATTCTGCGCCCAATAGCCCCTGCCCTGCCAGCACCACAGGCGCTACTGGAAGGCAACCTCAGAAAAACTGCGGAGCTTGCGGCTGTGCAATTGCTCGGCACCCTGCGCCCGCAACAATTCGACCGCACGCATACCGATTCGCAGGTGCTGGTCAACCCGTTCACGGTAAAAGTGGTTGGCCATGCCGGGCAGTTTGATTTCACCATGCAAGGGTTTGTCACTCACACACAGCAACGTGCCATAGGGCACCCGGAATCGGAAACCATTGGCGGCAATGGTGGCGCTCTCCATATCCAATGCCACGGCCCGGCTCTGGCTGAATCGGCGCTGTGGCTGGTTGTCTGGCAAGAGCTCCCAGTTGCGGTTGTCGGTGCTGGCTACAGTGCCGGTTCGCATGATGCTCTTGAGCGCCACCCCCTTGATTTGGGTGACGTCGGCCACCGCCTGTTCCAGCGCGACCTGAATTTCGGCGAGCGCCGGAATGGGAACCCACAACGGCAACTCTTCATCCAGCACATGGTCCTCACGCACATAGCCGTGCGCCAGCACATAGTCTCCCAACTGCTGGCTGTTGCGCAAACCCGCGCAGTGCCCCAACATAATCCAGGCGTGCGGTCGCAGCACGGCGATGTGGTCGGTGATGTTCTTGGCGTTGGCCGGCCCTACCCCGATATTGACCATGGAAATACCGGCTCGATCCTTGCGCACCAGGTGGTAGCCCGGCATTTGCGGCAGGCGCGGCGGCTCCTTGCCCAGGGCATCGATTGCTTCTGCTGGCAAGCCGACGCGGCGCGTGATCATGTTGCCGGGCTCCACAAACGCAATGTAGTCACTGTTTGGGTCCAGCATGGCAGCATGTCCCATGGCGATGAATTCGTCAATGTAGAACTGGTAATTGGTAAACAGCACGAAATTCTGGAAGTGCTCAGGTCCGGTACCGGTGTAGTGGCGTAGTCGGTGCAGCGAATAATCGACCCGGGGTGCGGTAAACAGCGCCAGCGGTTGCGCTTCACCAGCCCGGGGCTGGTAGGTGCCATTGGCAATCCCGTCGTCCATCGCAGCCAGATCCGGCAGATCAAAAACATCGCGCATCAGCGTGCGGCGCTGTGCCGTCATGTTGCCCTCAACATGGTCGTTCTCGGCAAAGGAAAAGTGAACCGGTATGGGCTGCGAACTGGTGCCGACTTCGAGTTCCACCTCGTGATTTTGCAGCAACAAGTTGAACTGATCCAGGTAGTAGTCGTAGTAGAGGTCCGGACGAGTCAGTGTGGTTTCAAAGCGCCCGGGGCCGGCGACAAAGCCATAACTCAGACGCGCACTTTCAGGTGTGATCGTCCGGGAAACCGTGTCGGTGTGGATGCGCACCAGCGGGTAACAGGCGCGAACGTGTCCCTGCGAGTCGTCTCCTGCGACGAAGCGCTGCATGGCTTGGCGCAGGTGCGCAAGGCTGCCGTCATAGATGCGTGTCACCTGAGCCAGCGCGCTGGCGGCATCGGTGAAACGCTCGGGTGCAATGAAGGGTGGAAGGTTTGACATGGTTCTATTGTGACGTGATGCACACACAGTTTGGAGTTGCGGAATAATACGCATCGGCGTCCACTCACTTTCGCAGGAATTTTGCGCGTGCCTGATCCAAACGATTCACGATTTCATGAGACCGGATTCCCCTCGTTGCAGTGGGAGGAAGACGACTTGCCAACCCGCCCCATGCCCTTGCATGAGAGACCCTTGCAGGCGCGCATCGACAATGAAATGGCGGTCATCGCCGAGCACCATGTGCGCATCGCCCTGGCGATCGAGAAGTTTTGGGGGCACCGCGATTGTGTTGAATACCTTCAAAAGCTGATTATGAGTGGGGGGCATCAGGACGGCCAAAAGCGGGTGGGATTCAAGTCGGAGGTGCTTTCTGCACTGATCAATCTTGCGGCTTTGCACAAGATAGAGTGACTTCCTTTGGCCCCCAATTTGTGGAATGGATGCCCGCATCCCGCTTCCAGGCAAGAAAATGCCTTCTAGCCCTCGTGCATATTGCTCATCATGCTATTAATATAATAGCGGTTGAATGACTGCCTCTACCAATCCAACCGCCTACGACTTTGACGTGCTGATCGTCGGCAGCGGTTTGGCTGGTTTGTCGGCAGCCCTGCACCTGGCACCCACCCATCGCGTCGCGGTATTGACCAAACGCGGCATGGAAGACGGCTCGAGCGCCTGGGCGCAGGGTGGCATTGCGGCCGTGCAGGCACTGGGCGACAGTTTCGATGCCCATGTGCAGGACACCTTGGTGGCCGGCGCGGGTTTGTCAGATCCTGCCGCCACCCGCTTTGTAGTGGAGCACTCGCCCGAAAGTGTGGACTGGCTGCGTGCATTGGGCGTGCCGTTCTCGGAGGAGGATGGACACTTGCACCTGACACGCGAAGGCGGTCACAGTGCCCGTCGCATCGTGCATGCAACGGACGCCACCGGCGCGGCGGTTCAAAAGACCTTGATCGGGCATGTGCGCCAAACACCCAATATCACCCTGTTTGAAAACCACACGCTGGTTGATCTGATCACGCGCGACAAACTCGGAATGCCAGCGCAGCCAGGGCAAGGCGGCAACCAGTGTCTGGGCCTGTACGCCCTGGATGAGTCCACCGACCTGGTTCACACCTTCAGCGCACCCCACACCATTTTGGCCACTGGCGGGGCCGGCAAGGTCTACCTCTACACAACCAACCCCGACACCGCAACCGGCGACGGAATTGCCGTTGCCTGGCGGGCGGGTTGCCGGGTCACGAACATGGAGTTCATCCAGTTCCATCCGACTTGCCTGTACCACCCGCATGCCAAATCATTTCTGATCACCGAGGCGGTGCGCGGTGAGGGCGGGCGATTGCTGCTGCCCGATGGAACCCGCTTTATGCCACAACATGACCAGCGGGCTGAGCTGGCTCCCCGCGATGTGGTTGCGCGGGCCATTGACTTTGAGATGAAGAAGCATGGGCTGGATTGTGTCTATCTTGATATTTCGCACCAGCCACTGGGCTTCATTCAGGCGCATTTCCCGAACATCTACGCCCGGTGTCTCGAGTTGGGAATTGACATCAGCAAGCAGCCCATTCCGGTGGTGCCGGCAGCGCACTACACCTGTGGCGGGATTCACACCGACCTGGCAGGGCGCACCGACCTGCCAGGTCTGCATGCCATAGGCGAAGCAACCTACACGGGCTTGCATGGTGCAAACCGGCTGGCCAGCAACTCCCTGGTGGAGTGCATGGTCTTTGCCCGCTCGGCAGCCAATGACATTGTGGCGACGCACTTTGCTTCACCGCCTGCTTTGCCAGCCTGGGACGACAGCCGCGTGACCGACGCCGATGAGGTGGTGGTGATATCGCACAACTGGGACGAACTGCGCCGCTTCATGTGGGACTACGTTGGCATTGTGCGCACCAACAAGCGGCTGGAGAGGGCGTCGCGTCGCATCGCACTTTTACAAGGCGAAATCCAGGAGTTTTATGCACATTTCCATGTGACGCGCGATTTGCTGGAGTTGCGCAATTTGGTGCAGGTGGCCGAGTTGATCGTGCGCTCAGCACAAAGTCGCCACGAAAGCCGGGGTCTGCATTTCAGCCGCGACTATCCGGACCTGGCTGATCAAGCACTGCCGACTATTTTGAACCCGGCAGTTCCACCAGACTAGGGGTTCTGCCAAGCTGGATGCGTGCTTGCAGAATCACTCATGAGTCATAAAAGTTGCGCAGTGATGTGTACCGTGCGGCCCTCGCCGCGCGGACATGCTGGATGGCCCGCTTCATGGGTATTCCCGCATGGACCAGGGTCTCGGCGGCGATTAACAGGCCACTCTCCAGTATTTCCGGAATCACTTCAGTAGCGCCGGCGGCCTTCAGACGGGCCACGTCCTTGTCGTCCGTGGTGCGCACGACAATCGGGATTCCCGGGCGCTTTGCATGCACGATGCGGATGACCCGCTCTGCAGAATGGGCGTCCGGGTAGCTCACCACTACTGCTCGGGCCCGCCCGATTCCGGCGGCCGACAGCACCTCGGCACGGTCAGCATTGCCAAATACAACATTGATGCCCTGTGCCTTGGCCATCGCAATGCGCTGCGGGTCCGCGTCCAGTGCAATAAATGGGATATTTTCGAGCGCCAGAAATTCGGCGATGCGCGCGCCGGTTCGGCCAAACCCGCAGACCACGACGTGCTGTGTCAGGTCCATGCTGTGAACCGCCACATCCTGGATCACGGTTGCGGTGTGCGCCCAATTGCCCCGCCCCAAATCGACCGAAAGACGGGCCGCCCGGCTAATCAGAAAAGGCGCCACGAACATGGAGACCAACAGCGCGGACAAGGTAATTTGAAAAACGTTGAGTGAAATCAGCTCCAATTGCCGCGCCAACTCCACCAATACCAGACCAAATTCCCCACCCTGCGCCAGTTGTGCCGCAGTGCGCAGCGAGCAGACCAAGGGTGTCTTGGCGAACCATCCGATCAGCAGCATCACCGCGGCCTTGCCGCCAACCAGCAGCACCACCGCCAGCAGCAGCTTGTGCGCGTTGGCCAGCACAAAACTCAGGTCCAGCATCATGCCGACGGTGACAAAAAATAACCCAAGCAGGATGTCCCTGAAGGGGCGAATGTCCGCTTCAATTTGGTGTCGATAGATGGTTTCGGAGATCAGCATTCCGCCGACAAACGCACCCAATGCCATCGACAAACCACTCATGGCTGTCAAATAGGCCAGGCCAACCACCATCCACAACGCAAACAGCACCAGCAATTCCTCGGACCGATGCTGCGCAACCCGGCCAATAATGCGCCCAAGGTACTTTTGCCCCAGCCAGACCAGCAGCGCCAGCACTACTGCTGCCTGTGCTGCGGCGCGCGAAAGTGAATAAAACAGCTCGCTTCCAGGAGCAGCCAGTGCGGGCAGCAAGATGAGGCACGGAACCACCGCCAAATCCTGAAACAGCAACACACCCATGGTCTGCCTGCCTGAGCGCGAATGCAATTCAAAACTGTCCGACAGCATGCGCGCTACGATGGCGGTGGAGGACATGGCCACCGCCAGGCCGATGGCAATGCCGCTTTTCCAGCCCTGTGCATAACCCAGGCCGGTGACCAAACCGCTCATCAACGCGGTGATCAGCATTTGACTCGAGCCAAAGCCAAATACCAGTCGGCGCATGGCATGCAAGCGTTTGATGCTGAATTCCAGACCAATGGAGAACATCAGGAAAACGATGCCGAACTCTGCAAATTCGGAAACCGCCTGCGTCTCACTGAGCAGCGCCAAACCGTGTGGCCCCAAGGCAATGCCAATCAGCAAATAGGCCAGCATGCTCGGCAGTTTCAGCCGTCTGGCCAGTGAGACGGCAACCACCGCAGCGGTGAGAAGTAGGGAAAGAGTGAGTAAATTGGCGTGCACCCGAAGATCATAGCCGTGGACAGTGCTGAGACCGACGGCGCCAATACTCACCAGTGCGAAGGCGGGCTCAGCTTGTTCGTCCAGCGCCTATTGAACTGAATAGTCTTTATGAAAAAGTGGCTGCCAGCCCTCGCCAAATCAGTACAATACGCTATGAATTGCATAGCATCTGGATGGATCAGGTTGGCGCCAGCTCCAAGCCGTCAGCGCTCAATTGGGGTGCCGACGATCGCCTGATAGTCGGCCGCCGGCATGTACTGCGGAACGTAGGTGACGCCTTGAAGTGCCAGGTTGCTGACAAACGAGCGCAAATGGTTGCGCGAGCCCTTCAGCAAGTTCTGGTACACCAGCACGATGTCCTGATTGTCAATACCGAGCAGGGCCTTGTTGATGTCGATCATGTCGATCTCCTCAATGGCCGCACCCACCTTCAATGCGTCGATCAAAGAAATCGCTCCTGCTGCAGTCAGCTGTGTGTACAGGCCTTGCAGTGTGGTGTTCTGAAACACTCCAGCCGCCAAGGTTGCCGCCGGGTCGATCAGGCTGTAGCGCAGTAGCAACTGACGCACCGCCTCGGCATGGGTGGCTTCACTGTTGGCAATGCTGCCGAAGACCCGGATACTGGTGCTCCATCTCACATCGAGCAGCGCATAGACGTCGTGGGCGAGTTTTTCTTCCTCGCGCATAAAGACCAGC
>CAIQBN010000128.1 GCA_903870065.1 uncultured beta proteobacterium
GTGCGATTGGGCAGCCCGGTCAGAGAGTCCTGGTAGGCCAGACGCACAATTTGCTGCTCACGCTGGGCCACTGCATCAGTCATGGTGTTCAGCGCCTGACCGACCCGGTCCACCTCCTCGGCCAGGGTGCCTGGCACACGCGTTGTGTAGTCCCCCGCGGCAATATTGCGTGCCGCAGACTCCAGCTGTGCCAGCGGCACCACCACGGCGCGCGTGGTGCGCACGCCCAGCCAGACTGCCAATACAACCGCAAAGCCGGACAAAACCCCCATCCACAACGCAAGCTGCTCAAACATCCCCTGTGCCTGCGTCAAACCCTGTTCGATGTTATCGCGCTCGCGGGTCAACAAGGCGTTGGACTCGATTAACATTGCTTTGAGCGCCGGAGTCACCTGTCCGTTAAGTGCCAGCGCCGCCGCCTTCAGGTCGTTGGCTTCGATCTCGTCGACTGTGGCAATAAACGCGTCGGCATAAACCGCACGACTCGCCACCAGGCGGGCCAGCGTTGCCGCTTGCTGCGGATCCAGAGTACCTTGACCCAGCGACTCGATGATGCCGTCAATGCGCCGGTTGCGCGCGTCTACATCGGCGTATTCAACGACCCGGTTTTCGCGCGGCGCATGCATCAGGCGGCTCAAGGCATTGCCCACACCCTCGGTCTGCAACGACAGCGCCTGCACCCGCAGCAGGCGTTGCATGTCCCCGGTGGCAAAGCGCTGGGTCACGCCCGTGATGTAGTTGATCTGGAGATTGGCCTTCAGCAGCGCCAACAGCATCAGCATGACCAAAAATCCGAAGCCCAGCGTCAGCCGCCAGCCGATGCGTCGGGGACGCCACAGGCGTTGCCAACGCGACTTGGCGATAGCGGGCTCAGGTTTGGGAAGCGTTGGGTTCATGGCTCAAGGATAACGGGACCGGCGCGGTTTGCGCAATCAGCGTCGCGCCAGCCAAGCCTGCAGCGGCGTGTCCAGTGCCCAACGGCCGCAACCGAACACCGCCAGGGCGGCCAGCACAATACCCCAACTGATGTGCTGCTGCAGTGCGGCCGGCGCAATGTCGGAGAGGGACAGCACGGCAACGCCATTCACCACCGTCAGCCCGAGGGCGGCAAAGCGCCCGCCCAAGCCCAGCACCAGCAACACCGGCAGTACCAGTTCACCGGCGGTCCCCATGACTGCGGCCACCTGCGGCGAGAGCAAAGGCACATGGTATTCGTCGGCAAACAGCGCCAAGGTGGTGTCCCAATCGCGCAACTTGGTCAGACCCGAAGCAAAGAAAACCTGTGCCACGTACAGCCGCGCCAGCAAAGACAGCAAGGGCTGCAAGCCATTCAGCGCCCGGTCACTCAGGTTCCATACCCGCCGCACGGCGGTGAAACCGCGTTGGCGTGGCAGGCGATCAGAAGTGGAATGGCGGTCGTCGGTCATGGTGTCACCCAAGTTACGGAACCAAACAGACCGCTGTGCACCGCTTGCGGCAACCACTGCGAAAAGTCCAGTCCAGGTGCGCCGTCCAGCGCGGCCGCCAGTGTGTGAGACTGCAACAGCGCCATCAAGAAAGCGGCCTCAGCTGCAGTCGCCTCGCGCACCCGGGGCTGCAAGCCTTGGCGCCAGACCACCACATCCTGCGCAAGGCCAGCGCGCAATTGCTGCCCGACCACCTCAAACGTCGGATGCTGTTGCAAATGGGCACCCAGGATGCTCGCCACCGGCCACGCACTGCGAACCACGGCGCAACCTGCAGCCAGCTCGATCCGCACTTGCGCCGGGTCGTGGGTCGTCAGCAGAGCCAGCGTGGACAGGCCTGTTTCCGTCTGAGCCGCGCTAGCGCAAAGGTGCATCCCCCATTCGACCCGCGCGACGTCGGGCAAATACGGCTCATCATGCAGTTGTTCGCTGCCTTGCAAAAATGCAGCCAACTCCTCGCCCCACTGGGCAATGTCGCCACGTTGGGGGGGGCAAGCGTGCCAAAACGCCCTGGCAAGGTCGGAAAAACTATCCGGGCCCACCAGTTGAGCCACGACCGGATAGGCTGCCTGCAGCGCCCGTTGCGCCAGCGCATGGCCGTTGGCCTGATAGACCTTTAGGCCGCTAACCCTCGTGGTATCTGCATAAGACGCTAGCACTTTAATAGCATCTGTTGATGGCCAGGCAAACAGTGCATCGATGAGCGACTGTTGCTGTCGCGCAAGCCATGTCATGCCGACACCCCACTTGCAACCGACGCACACAGGGTGCGCGCATGGTGCGCCTCATCAAGCAAGACCGACAGCTCCGGAATGTCGGTATCCCATTCCAGCAGGGTGGGCACCGCCGCAAAGCGCGCAATCGCGTGGCGGTACAAGGTCCACACTGCAGCGCAAACCCTGCTGCCATGGTCGTCAATCACGATTTCACCCTGCACATCATTAACGTGGCAGTGACCGGCCAAATGGATTTCGCCCACGATACCCAGCGGGATGGCATCGAGCCAGTCACGGCAACTTTGCAGCGGATCATTTCCCACTCCCTGTAATTGGGCGTTGAGCGCATTGACATACAAATTGTTCACATCCAGCAGCAACTCGCAGCCTGCGCGATGGCACAACTGCGTCAGAAATGCCGCCTCGCCCCAC
>CAIQBN010000129.1 GCA_903870065.1 uncultured beta proteobacterium
CAGACCTGCCGGCGGCCGAGGGGCGGCGTTTGTTGCTGGAGCGCCCCTGGGCCGTCTGGCGTGATGAGGTACTGGCCGAACTGGCCCAGGCGCATCCCGATCTGGTCCGGAAAACAACCGCGGTGGAGTTGTCACGCTACGGGCATGCCATGGCGGTTCCGGTGCCGGCAGCCCATGGTCAAATTGGCCATTGGCCCTCGCAAAACAAGCGCAGTCAGCTATCAAAAACGGAGCGAAGTGATGGGGAGTACCCGGCGCGACAAACCGCGACCTGGAATCGGTTGAGCTTTGCCCACAGTGATTGGGCAGGCTACTCGGTGTTTGAAGAAGCGTTCACGGCCGGACATGCAGCTGCGGGCTGGCGCAGCTAGAATGGGCCGGGAGCTTTGATTTGGGTCAAGAGGAGTAGGTGCCATGACAGGCTTCAACCGGGTTGGCACTTTTTGGCGGCCATGGGCTGGCCATTCGCGATGCGGCGTGTGCCTCGCACTGCTGTGTTTGGCGCTGGGTGGCTGCGGCCCCAAACCCCCGATCGCCATCGGTTTTTTGGGTGGTTTGTCCGGCAAATTCTCCGATTTGGGCACAGCCACCCGCAACGGAGCCTTGCTGGCCATTGAGCAGGCCAATGACGCTGGCGGTGTAGGCGCACGCAAGCTGGTGCTGTTTGAGCAAGACGACAAGCAAAGCAGCGACGCTGCGCTACTGGCCATGGCGGAATTTAAAAGGCAGGGCGTGGTGGCAGTGATTGGCCCGTCCACCAGTTCCATCGCCGTGGCGGTCACGCCAGTTGCGAACCAGAACCATTTGTTGTTGGTGGCACCCACCGCCACCACCAACAAGCTCTCCGGCAAAGACGACTATTTCGTGCGCTCCATTGGCGACGCTGCGTTTTACGGGCGTTCCGCCGCACAGCGCCACTTCAATTTGCAGGGCCTGCGCAGTGCCGCGCTGGTGCTGGATATGGCCAATGCGGATTACACCGAAAGCTGGGGCGAACCCTATGCCGCTGAATTTACCCGGTTGGGCGGGAAAGTGACGCTGGTGGAGCGCTTCAATTCAACTGCCAATCCAGACCATGCTGTGATCGCAAAAAAGCTCGTGGGTAGCGTGCCGCAGCTGGTGGTTACGGTGGCTAGCTCCGTTGACAGTGCACTGATTGCGCAGCGGGTGCGCGCCATCAGCGCGGACATGCGCCTGGCGGGCGCCGGCTGGGCATCGACCGAGCGTTTGATCGAGCTGGGCGGCGCCGCTGTGGAAGGTATGTTGTTCGAGCAGTATTTCGACCGGTTTGATGTGTCGCCAAAATTCCAGGGGTTTTTGCAGGCCTACCGCAACCGGTTCAAGACCGAGCCGGGGTATGCGGCCGTACTGGCGTTTGATGCCGCCAACATGGTGATTGGCGGCCTGGCCAAGACCGACCAGCGCGAAGCCATGAAGGCAGCCGTGCTGGGCATAGGCAAGTTTGAGGGTGCGCAAAATCCCATCACGCTCGATGCCTTTGGCGACGTCACCCGCGACGTGTATTTTGGCGTGGTCAAGAACGGCGCCTTCGCCAAACCCCAGTGATGGCAGGCTGATCGAAGTAGGGTCAATTGCATGGGCGCCGGTACCACGTCAACCCACAGCCCCAAGGCGCACCGGACCCTGCGCCGGCTGCTGCTTGGGCGGGTGCTGCTGGTGGCTGGCTTGCACTTGGTGCTGACCCTGGCGATTGTCAAATTTCAGTTGTACCCCCAGGTCGAGCGGCTGCAGATCGAGCTCAACGCGGCATTGGCCGGCAGTGTGGCACGCAACACCCGCGGCGCGCTGGAGCGGCCCATGGTGGCGGTTCAGGCGGCGGTAAAGCAACTGTCGCTCGGCAGCTCACCCATCGGCGCTGCGGTGCAGGGCGCGATTGCACAGCTCGTGGATAGCAACGAGGCCGCCGAAAGCGCCTATTTGCTCAACAGCCGTGGCCGGGTTGTTGCAGTGGCGCATGCTGCGCACGTGGTAGCCGGGAGCTCTGGCGCAGCTGGCAGCGACCGTATGGGGCTGGACTTGTCGCAAAGCGAAGCATTTCGCGCACCAGAAAAAAACCGCGTCCGCATCAGCCCGATTTTTTTATCGGCGGTCAGCGACCGCCCCATGATTGCGGTCACCGGACCGCTGGCTGATGGCGGCCTGTTGGTCATGGAACTCAGCCTGAGCCGTCTGACGCAAAACGATGCGGCTTCGTCCGTATCCGAAGGCATGCAGGTTCTGATCGTTGACAGCAGCGGCCAAGTCGTGGCCGACCAGGACGGGCAGCGTGCGCGCCAAAGCGCCATGCTGCCGGTGGAGGCAATGCGCCAACTCGGTGCCGAACGGGCGGCCACCATCCGCATCGATGATCAGAACGTGTTTGCGTCAGCCTCCCCCATCGCCATTGGCGCGCTGGATTGGCGCGTGATTGTCATGCGCCCGCAATCATGGGTTTATGGCCCCATCAACTCCATCGCGATTTGGACACTCACCACCTCGGGCGTGTTGCTGTTGCTGACCATTGCAATCCTGATGTGGGTCACCCGCCGGGTTGCGCGGTCCACCGAGTTGCTCAGGGACCATGCGCGTGGTTTTGAAGCCGGCGAAGTTCCCGCACCGCGCGACCTCGGGGTCAAGGAACTAGCCGATGTGGACGCCAGTTTGCGTGCCATGGCCCACACCCTGACCCAGCGCGAATCCCTGCTCAGGCAGGCCAATGATGTGCTGGAGCGCCGTGTGCAAGAGCGCACCCAGCACTTGCAGACCAGCAATAGCGAACTTGAACAGGCCATGCTGCGCCTGGAAAACACCCAAGCCGAACTGGTGCAGGCGGGCAAGATGGCGGCACTGGGCAGCATGGTGGCCGGGGTGGCCCATGAACTCAACACGCCGGTGGGTATTGCCCGCCTGGCTGCCACCACCGTGGTCCACTCGGTGGAGCAGTTCCGGCTGATGGTGGAGGGTGGC
>CAIQBN010000130.1 GCA_903870065.1 uncultured beta proteobacterium
AAACCCTGCTATCTAATCGGTAGCAGGGTTTTTTCTTTGTAGCTGAGTAGGCGCCTGCGTAGGCAGTATTGAGTAGTCAACAGCCCATCCACAACATTTTCTAAGGACTACCCATGCACATCGACACCATCACCGCCTCCGTCCTCATACAAGAAGGCACTGAGCAAATCGCCGGATTGCGTGACGATGCCAACGAAGGGCAAGTCGCTGATCACATCCGCGGCATGGTCGCTGCGACAATGGGAATCTTGTCTATTCAAGCCTCTGTCACCACCCGAAATGATGCCGAACAGTGGCAACAATGGGCACTAGGTGTGGCCGAGGGCCTGGAACAGCCTGTTTTAGGCTAACCGCCCCCCCGCTAAACTCAAATCACGCTATTGCAGGAAGAATAAATGTTTGACAAAAGCGGCCAGTGGATACACCTTGAGACGTTCGACGATTTTGACAACGGCCTTTCCGATCTGATCGAACTCTGGTCCTCCGAGACGGCAACCCAAGCCATGAAAGACTCGGCATGCGCCCATTTCAAAGAAAACCTGGAAGCTGCCACACTGGAATGGATCGACAACAAAGCCAAGAGCAAGAAATATGCGGCCATCGCTCAAGAATTGGCTGAATTTGAAGCTGTCTTGAAAGAGAACGCCAGCGTTCCCGCTATATCAGATGACAAAGCGCCTGCTGTGGCAGCCGTGCCTGTGGCTTCTTCCAAAGCTAAAAAGAAGTCCTGAGCAGTTCTGTATCGACGGTTCGACCAAACATTTGTCGTCCGCTATGTTGAAAGGCCAGCACGCCCTAAAAAACGAGAAACCCGGCACACAGGTCCGAATTAGTCCCTGAATACAGGGGACGCTGGTCGCGCTAGGGAATCGTTTGTTGAAAATATTGACTTCTGTTGTTGAGTAGCGCACGGCTTGTAAGTTTGTCTGATTCAAAGTGAACAACTACCGTCTGGATGGCAGGGTTGCTTGTACTGTTGGTAAATCCACCATGACCTGTTGACCAGGCGTGGTGCAACCGGTATCGCAGCATCTGCCGGGCTGGCGGTTTTTGGTAATGGGTCGGTCCGGGTCATGGGGTGCGGCGGCAGGAGAGCCATCGGCCGCAATGCCGCGCTCCAGAATCCGTTCCACCAGTTCTACTTTGGAGCCAATCGGGTAATTGCGGTAAATTTCCTGCTTCATGGCCGCTGGCGAGCCGCCACCATGCAGACTGATCACGCTGTACCAGCCCCCCTGGTAGCCGGCGCTGAGGTCTTCAATAAAGCGGGCAGTTTCAATCCGTTGCTCATAAGGCACGTTCGGATTGGCACGCAAGACTTCAGATAGTTTTGCGCCGGTCTCAGGGTTGTGGTCTTCGTCCGGCCCGGGCAGCGTGACGATTAGACCGCCGCTCACATAATGCGCAATGCGGTGCATGTCGTAAATTTTGGTCGCCAGCAGCAGCTTGCCGATATTGGAAAAAACCGGGTCGGGCATGAAGGTTTTGCTGTGTTCGTCGGGCCTCCCGTACACGCTGGCCGCAACGCCACAGGCATAGAAGCTCTCGGTGATGGTGATCAATTCAACCATCTGCTCGCGCAGGTGGCTTTCCTTTCCTGGGTCAAAGCCGTTCGCCTCGCACATCAGCGCGCCGGCGCCAATCAGCAGGTCGCCAAAGCCAGCGCGCGCAGCGATGCAGGTGTGGCGGTGGTGAGTGGCGTAGCTATAGGTCAGGTGGCCAGAGTGCTCCCATTCGCCCGCATAAAAGACATTGTCCCAAGGCACGAACACTTTGTCGAACATCACGACCCCGGTGCTCTGGCCATATTTGCGGCTGAACAGCGCCTCACCATGCTCTAGCTTTTCTCCCGGACGTCCCGCTGGGCGCGCAATGATGGTAATGCCAGGCGCATCCACCGGCACGGCACAGCAGACAGCAAAATCGGCATCTTCGCGGCCCATGTTGCGACCAGGCATGACCAGCAGCTCATGCACATAGGGCGCCCCCGTCACGATGGCTTTGGTGCCGGATATAACGATACCCCGTTGGCCGTTTTGGGTGGCATTGCGCTGGACGATGTGGAGGTAGCAATCGATATTGGACTGCTCATGCGGGCGCTTGCTGCGGTCGCCTTTGGCATCGGTCATGGCAATGCCAAGCGTCAAATCCTGGTCTTGCACTCGATGCAGATAATTAAGGAAGCGGGCGGTGTTGTCCGTCGTGCCGCGCGCATCGTCGATGCGGCTGGACACCTGGCCAATAGCGTTAAGCGCGTCGTGCGTCAAGTAGCGCTGGGCGCACCCAGTTTCCTGACAAATCAGCCGCACCGCTTCGAGCTT
>CAIQBN010000131.1 GCA_903870065.1 uncultured beta proteobacterium
CAGGACTTGCAGCTCAAGCTGCAGTCGACGGTGGAAGGCCTGTCGGTCGCGGCCATTACCTACTACATCGTTGGCTTGGTCAGCTACCTGGCAAAAGGCGCGCAGCATTGGGGCTGGCCCTGGAGCGCCGAAATGACAGCGGCTGCGGCAATACCCGTTGTGGCAGGCAGTGTCTGGTGGTCATTGCGGCGGATGCACCATCGGTTTTTCAATAAGGCGTAAACGGGTGCCAATGGGAGGGTGGTAATAGGATTTACTAATTTGATTGATTGGATCAATCAAACCACAAGTATTCATAGAAGACATAAGATTCACCCTGTTCACTGTAGAACTTAACCAAGAGGAATCCAAACATGTCATTGATCAACACCCAAGTCCAGCCCTTCAAGAACGAAGCTTTCCACAACGGCAAGTTCGTCACCGTGACCAACGAAACCCTCAAGGGCAAGTGGAGCGTCTTTATTTTTATGCCCGCCGCGTTCACCTTCAACTGTCCGACCGAAGTGGAAGATGCGGCCGAGCATTACGCGGAGTTCCAAAAGGCCGGTGCTGAGGTCTACATCGTCACCACCGACACCCATTTCGCCCACAAGGTGTGGCATGAGACTTCTCCCGCTGTTGGCAAGGCACAGTTCCCCCTGATTGGCGACCCGACCCACAAGCTGACGCGCGCGTTTGACGTGCACATCGACGAAGATGGCCTGGCATTGCGTGGCACCTTTGTCATCAGCCACGATGGCGTGATCAAGACGATGGAAGTCCACTCCAACGAAATCGCCCGTGATGTCAAAGAAACCGTGCGCAAACTTAAGGCTGCTCAGTACACCGCGTCACATCCTGGCCAGGTTTGCCCAGCCAAGTGGAATGAGGGCGCCAAGACCATTACGCCGTCACTGGACCTGGTCGGCAAGATCTGACAAACGGGCAGCCGGTCGCTCACGGCGTGTAGCTTCCTGCCCCCTGGGGGCCGCGTATCGCCTTGGGCGGCTGTGCGGCGAACCAGGTTGCTATGCGTCGCCAGCATCATTTTCCGAAACCGGACAGCGTCAAGGCGCCTGCGCGCTTTGCCATCCGGTTTTTTTATGAACAAAATATGCCGCTAGCCCTCGAAAAATATGCGCTGGCAGCTATCTAAATAGTAGTGAGAGGAAACCACCATGCTCGACGAAACACTTAAAGGCCAACTGGCTTCCTATCTGGAGCGCGTTTCCCAGCCGTTTGAGATGGTGGCGTCCCTGGACGACAGCGAAACCAGCCGGGACATGCGTTCTCTATTAGAGACCATCCAGGGCCTGCGCGCCGACAAGATCAGCCTGCGCCTGGATGGTAACGACACCCGCAAGCCGTCTTTCACCTTGCAACGCACGGGCACCGCCACCAGCCTGCGTTTTGCCGGTTTGCCGCTCGGCCATGAATTCACATCGCTGGTGTTGGCACTTTTGTGGACCGGTGGCCACCCGCCCAAGGTAGAAGCGGGTGTCATCGAGCAAATCCAGGGGCTTGACGGGGACTTCAATTTTGAGGTCTATATGAGCCTGACCTGCCACAACTGCCCGGACGTGGTGCAGGCACTGAGCCTGATGGCCATTTTTAACCCCAAGGTCAAGACCACGGTGATCGAGGGAGGCGCCTTCCAGAACGAAGTGACCGAGCGTGAAATCATGGCCGTGCCCATGGTGTTCCTGAACGGAGCCTTGTTCGGCTCGGGGCGCATGCTGGTGGAAGAAATTCTGGCCAAGATCGATACCGGTGCGGCTACCAGGGACGCACAGAAACTGTCGGGCAAGGAAGCCTTTGACGTGCTCATCGTTGGTGGTGGCCCGGCCGGAGCAGCCGCTGGTGTGTATGCGGCCCGCAAGGGCATTCGCACCGGTATCGTGGCCGAGCGATTTGGCGGTCAGGTCAACGACACCATGGCCATAGAGAACTACATCTCCGTTCTGGAAACCGACGGACCAAAATTTGCTGCCGCATTGGAGGCCCACACCCGCGCCTATGACGTGGACATCATGAATCTGCAACGTGCCGAACATTTGATTCCCGCCAGCCAGAGCGGCGGGTTGATCGAGGTCAAGTTGGCCAATGGTGGCAGCCTTAAGAGCAAGACCGTGATTTTGTCCACCGGTGCGCGCTGGCGCAATGTGAACGTACGCGGTGAAGCCGAATACAAAAACAAGGGTGTGGCCTACTGTCCGCATTGCGACGGCCCACTGTTCAAGGGCAAGGATGTGGCAGTGATCGGTGGCGGCAATTCAGGTGTGGAGGCAGCCATTGACCTGGCCGGCGTGGTGCGCCATGTCACGGTGGTGGAATTCATGCCCGAGCTCAAGGCTGATGCGGTGCTGGTGAAAAAACTGCGCAGTTTGTCCAATGTGACGCTGCACACGAATGCACAGACCACGGAGATCACGGGGGCTGACGGCAAGGTTAGTGGCCTGCGTTATAAAGATCGCGCCACCAGCGCGGAGCACTTGGTCAATCTGGAAGGGGTGTTTGTGCAAATTGGCCTGGTGCCCAACACAGAATGGCTCAAGGGCACACTGGAACTCAGCAAGTTCGGCGAGATTGTGGTTGATGCCAAGGGCCAAACCAGCATTCCCGGTGTTTTTGCTGCAGGCGATTGCACCACGGTGCCGTACAAGCAAATTGTCATTGCAGCGGGCGACGGTGCCAAGGCAGCACTGAGTGCGTTTGACCACCTGATCCGGCATTGAGCAGGGCTGCGGTTAGGTAAACTCATCCCATGCGAAATGTCCTGGTCACCCATGTCAAACACTATGCCGGGCCGGGCGTGGTCGCAGCGCTGCTGCGCCAAGGGGACTGCGTCCTGTGCCATGATGCCTCGTTTCGGGACGCAGCAGCGCGTGACAGCTTCCGCCAGAGCCACCCTGGTGTCGAGTGCCTGCAAGGTCTCGATCCCCAGGCGCTTGTGACAGAGCTGAATGTCCGCGCACTCAGCGTCGATGCAGTGGTGTCGAACGATGTTTATCCCATCACGCCGCAGCCGATTGGTGAGATAGATCCAGCAATCCTGAGAAACACGTTTGAGGCGGTGTTCATGTTTCCGGTGCAACTCGCGCAGTTGCTGCTGCCGGGCATGAAAGCGCGTGGCGCCGGCAGTTTCGTGTTCATAACGTCCGCGCGTCCATTGCGACCGGAACAGGGCTTTGCGGTACCCACGTCAATTCGTGCGGGAACTACAACATTTGCGCTGGCGATGGCGCGCGAAGTGGCCAGCGCGGGAATTCAGGTCAACGTCGTGGCGCCAAACTATCTGTACAGCGAGATGTACTACCCACGCGCTCGCTTCATCGACGATCCGGATGGAAGAGAACAAATCGCGAGCATCGTTCCTATGGGCCGGCTTGGCACGCCTGAAGAGATCGGCGATTTGGTGGCGTTCTTCGCTTCAGGGCGGTCAAGCTTTGTGACGGGCCAGGTGATCTATTTCACGGGCGGTTGGCCCTGAGAGTGAGTCCGTCACATGACGCGAGTCATCGCGGCTTCCACCAGCCCGTGGTTTGCTTGAGTTCCGTGCCTGTTCGCATCTACCTTGCCCCCATGGAGGGGCTTCTCGACTGTGTATTACGCGACATCCTGACCCGGGTGGGAGGGGTGGATCATTGTGTATCCGAGTTCATCCGGGTGACCCACACGCTGCTCACGGAGCGTACTTTTTTGCGTGTCATACCAGAACTGGCCCACGGTGGTTGCACGCCATCGGGTGTGCCAGTGCGTGCCCAGTTGTTGGGCTCCGACCCGGTTAGCATGGCAGAAAACGCAGCACGCCTGGCGGAGCTGGGGCCGCATGGCATTGATCTGAATTTTGGCTGTCCGGCCAAAGTGGTTAATCGCCACGGTGGTGGTGCAGCCTTGCTCGAACACCCGGAGTTGTTGACCCGCATCGTATCGGCCGTGTGCCGCGCCGTGCCGCCCGGCATGCCCGTCACGGCCAAGATGCGCCTGGGATTGAATGATGATTCCCGGGCCGTGGAGTGTGCGCAGGCTCTGGCCGATGGTGGCGCGCAAGAGCTGGTAGTGCACGCCCGCACCAAAGCCGATGCTTACCGCCCGCCTGCGTATTGGGATCGCATCAATGACATCCGTCTGGCCGTCAGTATTCCGGTGGTGGCCAATGGCGAAATTTGGACGGTAGATGACGCGCGCCGTTGCCGACAGGCTTCCGGCTGCGACAGCATCATGCTGGGACGCGGTATCGTCACTGACCCTGGTCTGGCGCTGGCGATCCGTCGCGCAGACGGCACCTGCAGCACGGAGGATTTCAGACAGCCTGATGATCAAGGTCCGCAGGTGCCTTGGGCTGATATGCTGCCCCTGTTGGGCGGTTTCTGGCTCCTGGTGGTGAGTCGCCTTGAGCGCAGACAGCAAGCCGGGCGCCTAAAACAATGGCTCAATTTCATGCGCACCCGGTATCCGCAAGCGCAAGCTGCCTACGATGCCCTGCGCACCCTGCATGATCCTGCTTTGGTCACCCAATGGCTGACGCAGCAGGGTGCGCTCGGTACTGAATTGCTATCAATTGAATAGCTATATGCGCTTATTCCACGAGGGCTAAGGCCACTTTTATTAAAGGACTTTGGGGGAAAACCCACGGGACATGCGATTTCTTTCCAGAATGGCACATGAATCTTAGTATTTGTGGAGTTTCACCGTGATTGAACAAGCACTCACGCTGCCGTGCGGCCATTGCATCGCCAACCGACTCTGCAAGTCGGCGATGACCGAGGGACTGGCCGACGCACAGGACCGTCCAACCCTGGCGCATCATCGTCTTTACGGGAGCTGGGCACAAGTCTGTGGCGCGCATGCCAATTATGGTCACGGGGGGGTCGCACGCTCGCAGGGATGCAAGCGGCCTGCGCTCGCTCAATAACTTGTGCCAGGCCGGTTACTACTACCACCAAATTGAGCGCTTGGCTGCAGGGCAAACGCCAACGCCCGAGCTGGGTACTTTGCGTGCGCTGCTGTCGCATATGGGAAAAGACTATTTCCTCGGCTTTAGGCGCAAACTCGCAGGCCATTGAGTTGGTGCAGTTCTTCAGGCAAACAAAGCCTCAAATCCATCCAGCGGTTCAAACCGCTTGTTGCGGTAGATCAGGCGAGTAGGACCTGGCAGGGCACGCTGTGTGACCGAGTGTGCAGGGTCTCCGGGGTAGCACAGCACCCGGCTTCCATCTTCGTCAAAGGATTCTGGCAAGATCAGCGGCGGTGGCACGTTTCGCGCAGAGTTGAGCACGCTGTCAACGGTGGTGTGGTGCGCCAGATGGGCCAGACTCATAATCTGGGGCGGTGCCAGTTCGATGTGCCGGTCCCAGTATTGCAGCAGTGCGGCACGAGGCGTCAGCCACACGCTTTCGGTCGCCTCATGGTTGTCATGGGTGGCATCCTGGCCATGGGGCACTGCCGCCACAAAAAAACGGGTATCAAAGCGCTTGTTGGTGATGGATGGCATGCGCGGCGTGATCCAGCGACTCCAGGGCAACAGGTTTTGGGTTTGCAGTCGCACGTGCAATTCAGCTAACAGCGCATTGAAGCTTTGGGTCTTGCCTTGCTGTAATGCCGATTTCGCCACAGTGCCATCAACCGTGAACAGCACGCGAGACTCTTCAAACGCTTCCCGCAGGGCGGCAACATACAGCCCGGTCGCGGTACTGACGTCGAGTGCCGACTCGCCCAGGGACGCGTGCAAGGTCGTGGGCAACTGATCGAGGTGGAGGACTGGATCGAGCAGGCTGTCGCTGGCATCGAGTTTTCCACCCGGAAAAACAAAGGCACCCCCCAGAACGTCAGACAAGCCGTGTCGTTTGACCAAAAACACCTCAAGCCCATGCGGCCCGTCGCGCAGCATGACCACGGTGGATGCGGGGCGGGGTGGGGCGCTCGGGATCTCGGAGTTCAGTTCCATTGGGTGTCTAAGTGTTGACGACTGTCAGCGATTTGCCGGGGTGGTTGAATTACAGTTGCCAATAAGGCGCAGTGAGGCAGACTGGCTGGCGTGTGCAGGATGTCATTTTTGAAGGAGCATGGATTATGGGTATCGATTTCAAGGGACGTGTAGCTATTGTGACGGGTGCGGGCGGCGGTTTGGGTCGCCAACATGCCTTGGCGCTGGCGGCACGTGGCGCCAAGGTGGTTGTGAATGATCTGGGCGGAGCGCGCGACGGGTCAGGTGGCTCCGTTACGGCCGCGCAAGCGGTAGTCGATGAGATCCGTGCGGCTGGCGGCGAAGCCATCGCAAATGGCGCATCGGTGACGGACTGGGATGCAGTTCAGGCGATGGTAAAACAGACCATGGATACCTGGGGACGTATTGATGTCCTGGTCAACAACGCCGGCATTTTGCGCGACAAGACGTTCGCAAAGATGGATCTGTCGGACTTCAGGCTGGTGCTTGATGTTCACCTGATGGGTGCCGTTCATTGCACCAAGGCGGTGTGGCCGCATATGGTGGAGCAGAAATATGGGCGCATTTTGATGACAACGTCCAGCACCGGGCTATATGGCAATTTTGGGCAGTCCAATTACGGCGCCGCAAAACTTGCATTGGTGGGGTTTATGCAGACGCTGGCGCTTGAAGGCGCCAAATACAACATTCGTGTTAACTCTCTGGCGCCAACTGCGGCTACCCGCATGACCGAAGGTCTGATGCCCGAGGCCGTGTTGGCCGCGCTGGATCCCAAGGCGGTGGTGCCAGCCATGTTGGTGCTGGTGTCAGAAGATGCGCCAACTCGCACGATTTTGTGCGCGGGGGCGGGCAATGTGGAGGCTGCTCATATCACCATGACCCAAGGCGACTGGATCGGGTTTGACAGCGACGCCACGGAGCGCCTTGCGGCCCAATTGGACAAAGTTCGAGATCGCAGCGCTGAAATGGTCCCGCCCAATGGTTCGGCACAAGGAGCGCATGAAGTTGCCCAAGCCACAACGAATCTCACCTGATCTGCGCAATGCACGCTTCAGGGCAGCGCAATATCCAATGTGGCGCGGTTGGCGGCTGCGCCGTCTGAATCGCGGGACAGTCGCTCGGCCTCATCCAGAATGGTTGCCGGATCCGTATGGCCCGCTGTGACCGTCAACGAACCGATACCAAAGCGCGGGATGAAATGGTGACTGGTGCCGTCAAGCGCGCTCACCGCCAGCGGCTTGCTCATCATGTGGCGAAGCCGCTGCATCGTTCGTTCTGCAAGAATGTTGTGAGCTGCGGCCGACACGATGATCACGAAACATCGCGGATGGTATAGGCCTATGAGGTGCCGAAAACCGACCGCGCGACGCATGCGCGCCCGCATAGCGGACAGGATTTGCTGGTCTGCGTTGTGCCCGGCGATGTCTGCGAGCTCATAGAGATTTCGTAAGTGCAGGCAAATCACGGTGCACTCCTGATTCTTGCGGGCGGCTCGCCACAGCGCATCATCCACTTTGGACAATAAAACCGACCCTTTAGGTAGTCCGGTAGCGGGATCGTCACCCTGCGCCAGTCCGGCCAGGCGTTCCAGCCGGCGGTTGACACGGTCGCGTCGTATTCCAAGGTAGGTGCCCAGCATAAAAAAAGTGACAGTACACAGTGCCGTCAACAGCCACACCGCGTTGCCAAGGCCGCTGATTCCCAAGCCCCGCGCATAAAGACCCGCCACCATCAATGCCAACAACACAGTTGCAGCAAGAATGCCGCGTGCCAGGCGGTCGCCCAAAACGATGGCACGGCTTGACGCCACAGCTGGCAACAACACCGCGACGGCATTGATGCAGGCAGTGATCAGCAGCAGCTCATGCCAACGCTCTGCCGGACTCAGTAGCGTGAGAGTGGCCATTGTTCCTGCCAGAACGACCAGCGCTAAAGCGCCAAACCTGATAGTCAGTTGAACGACCCGATCTTCGGCAGCGGGACCCATCCAAAGGCCCAAATAACGCAAGGTTAACGCCCCGCTCAAGAGACCCAGGCAATTTTGGAGTGTGTGAATGAGCCGCAACGACAGACCAGGAAACAGATGTTGCGCAAGCCCTGTCAATAACATGCACGCGGCACCCGTCAATGTGACAAATACAAATGCACGCCAGGACGCAATGCTGCGACGCAACACCGCGTCGACCAAGGCATAAATTGCCAGTGTGGCGAGACCACCCAGCATGGCCGACCAAATGACGAGTTCAAATGTGCCCATGGACAATTATGGTGGTTGGCGATTCACAGCAGCAAAAACCGGAAAAACTTTCCCCCTATTCGGCAATACTTCACGGTGTGTGGTACCTTTGCGGCCCACGAGAAGTTGAAGGGCCATTTGGCATGCATATTTTTTCAGACGCCCTGGAGGCGCTAACTCCAGCGCGAATTCACGGTATCCATCGGGGCGTCGAAAAGGAAAGCCTACGCACACTTGTCAACGGCAGACTGGCAACCACCGCGCACCCCAGGTCGCTCGGGTCGGCTTTAACCCATCCCCATATCACAACGGATTTCAGTGAATCCCAGGTTGAATTGATTACCAGCGTTCATTTGGGTGCACAGGATTGCCTCGACGAATTGCTGCAGATTCAACAGGTTACGCAGCGCGCGCTCGGTGAGGAAATGCTGTGGGCGTCGAGCATGCCCTGCGGACTGCCGCAGGATGATGCAATTCCGCTTGGTCAGTATGGCGACTCCAACATTGGCATGTCCAAGACGATTTACCGCATGGGTTTGGGCTACCGCTACGGCCGACGCATGCAGACCATTTCCGGCATCCACTACAACTGGTCGTTGCCCGATGTCTCCAGTGAGCGGTACTTTGGATTGATCCGAAATTTTCGTCGGCATGCTTTTTTGCTGCTTTATCTTTTTGGCGCGTCGCCGGCGGTATGTTCGACTTTTGTTGCTGGGCGCCAACATCAGCTGCAAGCGCTCAATGCGCACACCATGTATTTACCCTACGCGACTTCGTTGCGCATGGGGCGCTTGGGTTACCAAAGTGATGCGCAATCTTCGCTTGCCGTGAGTTACAACAGTTTGGAGGGCTACGGGGATTCTTTGCAAAAAGCATTGACGCAGGCTTATCCGCCCTATGAAGCGATTGGTGTACGCGGCCCGGACGGCGAATACCGGCAACTCGCCACCACCCTGTTGCAAATTGAAAACGAGTTCTACGGAACGATTCGTCCCAAGCGCGTCATTCGATCCGGTGAGCGGCCTTTGCACGCACTGCGTGAGCGTGGAGTGGAGTACGTGGAGGTCAGACTGATGGACCTCAATCCGTTCGAGCCCGTTGGCATCAGTAGCCAGACTATGCGATTTCTGGATGTTTTTTTGCTCCATTGTCTGCTGGCGGATAGTCCGCCCGACACGGCACAGGAAATTGCAGCGTTGGCACGCAACCAGCATCGTGTAGCCGAGCGGGGGCGGGAGCCGGGGTTGCAACTGGAACGTGGTGCAGAGCAACCCGAATTGGTGGACTGGGCTGCCGAACTGGTAACCGCATTGGCCCCGATAGCCATGCGAATGGACGCCGCCCATGCCACATCAGATTATTTGGCTGCAGTAACCGCTGCCGAGCACGCCCTGCAGCACCCGGATACTTTGCCATCGGCGCGGGTATTGCAGGCGGTATCACAAGACCATGACGGCTCATTTGTGGCATTTGCCAGAGCACGCTCAATTCAGATCAAGCAAGACATGCTGGAGGCAACGCTTCCCGTCTCGGTGCAGCATCACTACGCGCGTTTGGCGCAGGCATCGTGGGACGATCAGCGCAAGATCGAGGCGGCTGACACGCAGCCATTCGCTGCCTATCTGGATGAGTATTTGTCACCTCGCCACTTGAATCCGCCTGGTGCTCACTGAGACCGCAGCGTAAAAAAGGGGCTGCCTACGTTAAGTAGACAGCCCCTTTTTCGAGACGGTTACCGCCAACAGGTGGCGGAATGTTGGTTTTTGATTATGCGGCTTTGCGTGCGCGAACAGTCTTCTTGGCGGCAACACGCTTGACGGCGACCTTGGCTTTGGCGGGTTTGCCGGCGATCTTGCTTGCGAGCAATCCGGATTGCGCTTCAATTTTGGCCACAACCTTGTTAACTGCCTGTGCAGCGGGAACGGCGACGGTAGCCAGCGTGCTCAACGTAGTGACGCCTGTTGACTTCTCGAAACGTCCAGCATTGGCGGCCACTTGCACGACGCTCTTGCCTGCCAGTTCGACGGCTTTGTTCACCACGGTGTCGGCATTGGCAGATGTAACTTCTACGGTCTTTGCGTAGTAGGCAGTCAGCTTCTTTTCGGCAGCAACTGCATTGCTGCGGGCTTGCGCGCTCAGACGGGTTCCGGTTTTGTCGAGTGCGGCGACAAATGTCTGGTCCATGAAAACCACGGCGCGCTCATTGCCCACACGGTAAGCGTTGATCACGTTTTTCGCGGTATTGCCGTAAGACTCGATCAGTTCATTGGTGACGGTAGCAAGTTTTTGGTTAGCCATAAGATTTCTCCAGAAAATTAAAAGTTGAAGCGTTTGCTCGCTGAACTGAATTTTCGCGAATGGAGCTAGTACAGACACCTTAAATCGTGCGGTTTTCCTAGAGACTGCTGTCTAGAAACCTGAACAGTGTCGTCAATCGTTGTGCATGCGGAAGTGGAGCGCAATCGTCGGTTCACAGGCGCGCGAGTCGCTGCAAGGCCGTGTTGAGCGTGTCATCTTGCTTGGCGAAGCAAAAACGCACAACCTGCTGATCGAATGCGTTGCCATAAAAGGCAGACAGTGGAATGGCTGCGACGCCGATCTCGACCGTGAGCCATTTGCAGAACTCGACCTCGCTGCGGTCACCCACTGCAGAGATATCTACGCATTGAAAATAAGTGCCCTCACTGGGCAGCAGTTTGAACTTGGTGCGAGCGAGTCCGTCGCGAAACAGGTCTCTTTTGCGCTGGTAAAAGGCTGGCAATTCCAGGTAGTGCGACGCGTGCTGCATGTAGGCAGCGAGTCCATGCTGCATCGGTGTGTTGACGGTGAACACGTTGAACTGGTGCACTTTGCGAAATTCGGCCATCAGGGCGGCAGGAGCCGTTACATAGCCAACTTTCCATCCGGTCACATGGTAGGTTTTGCCAAAACTCGAGACCACGAAAGCACGCTCGGCTAGGCGCGGGTAGCGTGCAGCACTTTCGTGTTCGGCGCCCGCAAACACCATGTGCTCATACACCTCATCGCTGATTAGCAGGATGTTGGTTGGCTCCAGCAAGTCCTGCAAATTGAGCATGTCTTGTGGTGTCCACACGGTCGCGCTGGGGTTGTGTGGACTGTTGACGACGATGGCCCGTGTTTTGGTGGTGATAGCGGCGCCAATCGCATCAAAGTCCGGACGAAATGTGCCTGGTGTCAGCGGCACACGCACTGCCGTTCCTCCCGCCAGTGCAATATTGGGTACGTAGCTGTCGTAGCAAGGGTCCAGCACAATCACTTCATCCCCCGGATGCACGATCGCCAATATGGCGGTGATGATGGCCTGAGTTGCACCAGCCGTGATAGTGATTTCGTCGGTTGGTCGATAGGTTCGGGCATAAAGCGCCTCGATTTTTTTTGAAATCGCCTCGCGCAACTGAGGTATGCCTGGCATTGGAGGGTATTGATTGTGATCGGCCTGCATTGCAGCTTTCACATGCCCGATCAGTGTTGGGTCGCAGGCAAAATCTGGAAAACCCTGACCCAGATTGACAGCCTGATGCTGCGCGGCGAGTGCCGACATGACAGAAAAAATCGTAGTGCCAACCTCGGGCAGGCGAGAGTTCAGTGTGGGAGTCATGGGATCAGTACAGGACAAAAATGGTGGCTGATGTGCACGAGTTCAGTAGTCATAATTTTCGACATGGCCGTCCATCGCGCGGGCTATTAATTTGCGGTCCAGTCGGTCACTTAGAAATTCGGCAAATGTATAAACAAAGTTGCGCAAATAGGCGCTGCGTTTGAACGCGACACGGGCAACATTTTGACCAAACAGGTTGCCTGCGGCCCGCACGACCAAGCCGCTCTTGCCGCCATCCTCCATGACGTCGCGAACAGCCATTTCTGCCGCGATTCCGACGCCCAGGCCCAACCGAACATAGGTCTTGATCACATCCGAGTCAATGGCTTCGAGCGCGATACGGGGTTCAAGTTTGCGTGTGGCGAATGCCTGATCAATCTTGGTTCTGCCAGTAAAGGATGGGTGGTATGTAATGAGCGGCTCCTGCGCGACGTCTTCCAGCGTAATGCGTTCCTTGCGCGTCAGCGGATGGTCAATTGGCAGCACCAGCATGTGCTGCCACTCGTAGCAGGGCAAGGTCACCAGCTCGCTATAGGCTGAGAGTGATTCGGTTGCAATACCGATTTCAGCCACCTCATCGATGACCATGCGTGCCACCTGGTCAGGCGATCCCTGGTGCAAGCTGATATTGACCTTGGGGTAGGCTGCGCGCAATGCAGCCACTCTCTCAGGCAAAACATATCGCGCTTGGGTATGCGTGGTGGCGATGGAAAGCGTACCGCTGTCTTCGGCGCTGTATTGCTCACCAATGCGCTTGAGATTGCTGACTTCCCGCAGTATCAGGTCAATGCTCTTGAGCACAAGATGGCCAGGTTCCGTGACGCGTTTGAGTCGCTTGCCATGACGTGCAAAAATTTCAATGCCGAGCTCCTCTTCCAGTTCAATGATCGCCTTGGACACGCCGGGCTGGGAAGTGTGCAATGCCCGGGCGGCCTCTGTCAGATTCAGGTTGCGCCGAACAGCTTCCTGAACAAATCGAAACTGATGTAGGTTCATATCGAATCTCAACTAAAGAAGAGATTCATTATGAGTTAATTACTTAGTCAATTGGGCCATTCAGGGCGATTTCCGCCAAGAGGTGAATCAATCGTGCGTCCTCACCCACGGCTGGTCTGAGTTCGAACTGTATGGTTGGGTAGGTGGTTTTTAAACCTGCGACCAGGTGCGGGAGGTCCTCACGCGCGTGTTTGCCCACACCGAGAAACAGCGGTAGCACCGCGATGGACTGCACGCCCAGCGCAACCAGACCGGCGGTTGCAGTGGCTAAATCAGGCGTACTGATTTCCAAATAGGCGCAAGCCACATGTTTACCTGGAGAAATCTGCACAATGTGGGCCGCAACCGCCTCCATGGGTTTGTGCCAAAGTGGATCGCGTGAACCATGCGCGAACAAGATTACACCGTCGGTCATTAAATTGTTACTCATCGTCGAATTACCAGCCATGTAAAGGCTGTCAGTGAAATAAAGGAATAGATCAGCCCGGGTAATGCGGCTGTAATCCAGGGTTGCCACCCGCGCAAGGCGCCCAGGTCACCCAAGACGTTGTTTAACAGCACAAAACTGATACCAGCCATAACGCCGCCAAAAACGTAGGTTGCAATGCTGCCGGATCGGAAGTGCAGGTAGGCAAAAGGCAATGCCAGCACCACCATCACGAGACAGCTCAGTGGATAGAACACTTTTTTCCAAAATTGGATTTCGTATTTTTGTGCAGTTTGCCCATTGGCCTCCAGATGCTGAATGTATGCAAACAGGTCAATCGTGCCCATGCGTTCAGGGCGCAACACAGCGGTTGCCACCATCTCGGCGCTGATCTGGGTGGTCCACCGAAACGAGGCAACGGCCGATCGGTCAACCCGGGTGGCATCAGAGTTGGCGGTTTTAAATTCCGTGTGGTCCACGTTTTCTAAAAGCCAGGCGTCATCTTTCCCAAATTTTGCACTGGCCGCTTGTGTCATGGAAACCAAAAAACCCTGGTTGTCAAATTCGTAGATGTGCACGTCGCGCATGCTTGCATCGGGGGCTAGCGCGCCCACATTGACCGCGTAATGACTGTATGGCTGGCGTTCCTTCAGCCAGGCACCGGTCTTGCCGACGGTGACCTTGCCCTGGTACTTGGACTTCAATAATTGTGCTGCCTTGTCGGTCAGGGGGGCGACATAGTCACCCACGGCAAAAGTGAGAAGCACAAATCCCAGCCCCAAGGCAAGAAGGGTCCGCAGAGCGAGCCAGGGTCCGAGTCCACTGGTGCGCAAAATGGTGAACTCGGAACTTTGGGCCAGGCGCGCCATCACAAAAATGGTACCGATCAGGACCGTGATGGGCAGCAATTCATATAAATGGCTGGGTAGCATCAGGGCGACATATAGCAAAGCCTGTCCTAATGTGTAACCCGTTTCACGGTGTTTTACGACTGCTTGTAACTCCTCGACAAAGTCAAAGAAGTAAAACAGTGAAACAAAGCCAAGAGTCACCAACACCACAGCCAGCATGACTTCGCCATACAGTAGGCGCCGTATGGTCTTCATGGGTTTTCCTTTGGCGTGTGGCGGCCCGATTGGCCAAAGAATCTTGGACGCCAACCCCAATTGTTGTGACGCTTGGCCAGCCAAAGCAGTCCAATTGCCAAAGCACCCCCATGTAACGAGAGCAAATACACACCAAATTGAACCTGACCACTCTCTATCCAGCTCTTACCCAAAATCAGCAAGTTAAAGTAGACGATGAATGCCATGAAAGCAAACCCGAGGTTCGCAGTTCGACCGACCCGGGGGTTAACTCCTGCTGTGGCAAGACCAATGACCACCAGGTTGATTGCCGCCAAGGCAAGTCCGGCGCGCCATGAAAGTTCGGCCCAATGGGCTTTGCTCGGCGTTGAAAGCAATTCCAGGGTGCTCTTTGCGCTATAGGGAACAAAACTTCGCGCTGATTGGTCATCTGCGTCGACCTGGGCGGCGTAGGTTTTGAAAACCGCTACGGTCAGGTCGGGTTTGTTTGCTGTTTTCTCCAATCGCTGCCCGTTCTCCAATACCAGAAACTTTTCGTTATTGATAATTTCTATGCGTCCACTGCGCGCCGACGTGATTGTTTCCTTGTCATTCTTGTGTGTCGCAATGAACACGTTGCTTCCGGCCTGTGTTCCAGCGGCGTCCTTTTCGATGAAGAAGACCCGTTCACCGTTGGCAGATTCCTGAAACTTGCCTGGCTCAATTCGCGCAATGTCGCCACGCTTTTCGTAGCGGTCGCGCAAGTCTTCGATGCGGCCGAACGACCACGGCAGAATCAGGAACGCGAGTACTGCAATGACCACCAGAATCGGCCAGGCAAACAAAAACAAGGGCTTTATCAAAGCGGTCAACCCACGTCCGCTACCAAACCAGATCACCATTTCACTGTCACGAAACATACGCGTCAGCACGCTCAAAACCGAGAGAAAAAGGCACATCGATAAAATGGTTGGCATGTCCGCCAAGACAATGTAGCCCATGATGATCATGACGTCGGCCGGGTTAAAAATACCCCGCCCAGCCTCACCCAAGGTGCGGATCAGCGTCATGGTGACCACGACCGTTACCAGAACGACCAGAGTTGCACCAAAACTGCGCGCAAGTTCTTTTCGGATTGAGGAATGGAATAACATGGCGACAAAGGAAAACCTGAATTATGAACTTTGAACTGAAATCGATTGGCCTAGTAGCTGCCTCGACCGAGAAAGCCGATGCACTGATTGTGCTGGTAGCGCAGGACTTCAAGGCGGCAAAGGACGATTTGTCGGATCTGGTGGCGCAAGCCATCAAGGCAGCAGACCTCGAAACCAAGCCCGGTAAGTTGCTGTCTCTGTACCGACCTGTACAAGCCAATGCGACCCGTGTGGTCCTGGCAGGCATCGGTGGTGGCTCGGCACGCGACGTTCGCACGGCCGTATTGGCGGCCGCTGCATCACTGAAGTCGCCATCCTTGAAGAAACTAATGGTATGTTTTGCCACACCCGCGCGGGAGGACGCTGTGCGTGCTGTGGTGACGGCAGTAGCCGACGCAACCTATTCTTATACGCATACAAAGTCCAAGCCCGAACCCCGCGCCCTGACCAAAGTTTTGGTGGCTACCTCCAATGCAACCGAGGTGCAGGAGTCGTTTGACCGTGCGGTGGCTATCACAGTGGGAGCCGAGTTGGCCAGGGAATGGGCCAATCGGCCAGCCAACCATGCCACGCCTGCCTTGCTCGGCAAAGCCGCTGAGGAACTGGCCAAGCTGCCAAAAATCAGCTGTGAAGTGATGGGGCCAAAGGAGGTGGCCAAGTTGGGCATGGGTGCGTTTATGGCGGTTGCGCAGGGGTCAGACCAGCCCTTGCGATTCATTGTTCTGCGTTACAACGGAGCGCCCAAGTCACAGGCGCCGATCGTATTGGTTGGCAAGGGAATAACATTTGACTGTGGCGGCATTTCTATCAAGCCTGCTCCAGAAATGGATGAAATGAAATTTGATATGTCCGGTGCGGCAAGCGTTCTGGGCACCTTTCGCTCGCTAGCCATACTTAAACCCGCTATCAATGTTGTTGGCCTGATTGCCGCCTGTGAAAATTTGATCAATGGGCAGGCGGTGAAGCCAGGTGATGTAGTCACCAGCATGAGTGGGCAGACAATCGAAATTCTCAATACCGATGCGGAGGGTCGTCTGGTCTTGTGCGACGCCCTGACCTATGCGGAGCGGTTTAAGCCGGCTGCAGTCGTGGACATAGCAACCCTGACCGGAGCGTGCGTCATTGCGCTGGGCGGTGTACGCAGTGGTTTGTACGCCTCGCAGGACGCGTTGGGTGGTGCACTGTTTGCCGCTGGAGAAGCCGCACAAGACCTGTGTTGGAGGATGCCGCTGGATGAAGAGTACGCCGAGGGACTCAAGACCAATTTCGCTGACGTTGCGAACGTGGCTGGCCGGGCTGGAGGCTCAATCACAGCCGCCAAGTTCTTGCAGCGGTTCACTGAAAAATTTCCATGGGCCCATTTGGACATTGCTGGTACGGCATGGAAAAGCGGTACTGCCAAGGGCGCTACCGGACGGCCGGTTGGCTTGCTTGTTGAATATTTAATAGGCGAGGCCCGCAACGCGTGACTGAGGTGGCCTTTCATTTTGGCGCTCCGGACAAATTGGCCTATGCCTGTCGATTGCTGCGCAAAGCGTATGGCAGTGGTGCCAGGGTGGTCGTGGTTGCTGAACCCGATCAGGTTTTGCAGTTGGACACCGATCTTTGGGGTGTTGCGCCAGCCGACTTCATCCCCCACTGCTGTGGGACCGCCGAAGCGGCAGTCAAAGAACGTTCACATGTAGTTTTGGTGAGCGATGCCGTTGACTATGGTGGCACGCGCGATGTCATGGTTAACCTTGCTGAGTCCGTGCCGGTTGGCTTTGATCAGTTCAATCGCCTCATCGAGGTTGTCAGCATGGAAGAAGCGGACAGAAACCAGGCACGCCAGCGATGGAAATACTACACCGAGCGCGGCTACGCCATTACACGCCACGATTTGACATCGGCGCGCGCAGGTTGATGTTGACTACTAGACAAGTTCCCAGAATTGTTCCAACCTTGACCGAAGTGGTTAGACCAGGCAGCGCGCCGGTGCCACCGCCCGTTATCGATTGCAATCAATTGGCCGAACAGGTGTTGCAGATTCTCAAGCCGCGACTAGAGCAGCAATTGCGCGCGTCGCTCATTGCCTTGATCAACGATCAAATTCGTCAAGCATCAGAACAGTGGCAGCCCGAGTTGGAGGCCGCCGTTCGTTTGGCCGTAGAGCAGGCGCTTGGGCAGTCGCAGCCTCCAAAGATGTGAGGCCTAGGCCTGAACCGGCGCGCAAAGCGCGTGCGATTCACTCTGATGGCAACCGTGAATGATTTGGCCAGTCAGGGTGGCGTGGGCGATTTGCGAGCGTTTCAGCGCCAACCAGATTGGGAATGAATTTCTGCTTTTGTAGTCGCCCCTTTTGAATCGGATCGAAACGCAGGTTAAAATCAGCGGCTCTGGAGCGGTGGATGAGCGGTTTAAGTCACACGCCTGGAAAGCGTGCGAGGGGTAAAACCCTCCGCGGGTTCGAATCCCGCCTGCTCCGCCAGTGATAAGTCTTTGACGGTCTCCAACCGTCCAAAGCAGACCCCTAAAGGCCCTAGTTTCCCTGTGAAGCTGGGGCTTTTTTGTTTCCTTGCGTCTTTTTTGGTATTCTTGAAGCCACGGTCTGGCGTAGGTATGTTTGTGGGTATGTCGCCAGAAGCCTGTAGGTATGTAGGTACGGAGGGCGCAACATGGCACTAACAGACACCCAGATCAAGAAGGCTAAACCGGGCGAAAAGCCAATCAAATTGTTTGACGGTGATGGCCTATTCCTGCACTTGATGCCTACGGGCAGCAAAATATGGCGTCTGGCCTACCGGGTCGACGGCAAGCAAAAGATGTTCACCATCGGGAAGTACCCCGAGATTACGCTAGCCATCGCCCGCGAGAAGTGTCTGGAAGCGCGTAAGCACTTGGCGGCAGAGTCGGACCCGGTAACCCAGCGGCGCGACGCGAAAAAGGCAAAGACAGTAGCCGCAGAAAACAACTTCGAAGCAGTAGCCCGCGAGTGGTGGGTGCACTGGAAACATGCCCGCACGAGTGATCACCACGTAGCCCAGACTCTGCGCAGGTTAGAAGCGGACGTATTCCCGGCAATCGGGACCAGACCCATTGCAGAAATTGAAGCGCCGGAATTGCGCGACATTGCGCTAGCTATAGAAAAACGAGGGGCAGGGGAGTTAGCCAAGCGGTCGCTGCAAATGTGCAGCATGATTTTTCGCTACGCGATAGCACACGGCAAAGCCCGCAGAAACCCCGCCATTGACATAAAACCAAGCGATGTACTCAAGGCCCGCAAGGTTGAGAATTACGCCCGTGTCGGCGCTGGCGAGTTGCCCCAGTTGTTGCGCAAGATCGAAGCCTACCAAGGCAAACCGACGACCCGGCTGGCAATCAAGCTGATGGCGCTGACCTTCGTTCGCACCAGCGAATTGATAGAGGCGCGATGGCCAGAATTTGACCTGGACGCGGCACGCTGGGACATTCCCGCAGAGCGTATGAAGATGCGCGCCCCACACATCGTGTCCTTGTCACCACAGGCGATAGATGTGCTTCGAACTCTGCAAACCGTCACTGGCGGTCGGGAATTGCTGTTCCCGGGCGAGCGTGACCACTCGCGGCCAATGAGCAACAACACAATATTGAAGGCGCTGGAAATCATGGGCTACAAACACACCATGACCGGCCACGGGTTCCGGGGTATTGCGTCCACCGTACTGCATGAGCATGGATTCGAACATGCCCACATCGAGGCACAGCTAGCACATGCAGAGAAAAGCAGCGTATCGGCTGCATACAACCATGCGGTGTACCTGCCCCAGCGGGTGGCACTGATGGCATGGTGGGGGAATTACATCGAGTCGGTGGGTAAGGGCAACGTGTTGCCGCTGCGGAAATTGGCTTAGGGCTGGCAGTGGAGAACGGTCCTACAAAACGGGGCAGAGGGCGACCGCGTAAGCCTGTAGCAGATAGCCCTGTACAAGCTTTGCAAATGCAGGCAGCAGGGTTACTAGGCTACCCCACCGGGCTCTTGGGCACGTTGCGAAAGCCTACGGTTACCGGTACTTGCGAGGGCTGCAAACAGTCGAGGCCGAATTGGAACGCGGTGCGCCCCTTGCAAAGTTCCGCCATGAACGCATGGAGTTCCGGCACGTCTTGGAGTTGAGCGCAGATGCCGCGCACGCAATCAACGACAAAGGACAGAATCCCGCCGCCGCGCTCGAAGTTGTAATGATGTTCGCCAGTGAATTGCTGGCGCTATGCCCGTGGTTGACCGTGATCGACCAGACGTGGCAGTCAGACCTATTGCGGAACAAAGTGCATGGGATAGTCGGCGCGGGGCAGTTGCCGCGCCATAACCAGCCATAGCGGGCAAAACTATAAGGACCTACGACGAGTTGACCCACCGGATACGTGAGAGTGTTTCAAGTGGTTATAAACGTCACCCCCTTGGAGGGTCCCAGTCTTTTGGGGGTTTGTACAACTGAAGACCGGTGACGCTCACCACCTTGTTACGTTTATGTTGTGATTTATGGAACTGGCTTATCAGTGTCGGATGCGCGCCAATCGTCGGAAGGTTGGAGTTCTTCTTGGACTTTCGCTTGCCCTTGGTAGGCTTTTTCGTTGTTGGGTTGAAGGCGCGACCCACACTTGCAGATTCGCCGTGGACTTGTACTCTGTGAGCGAGGACTGTGAGCGAGGACTTGTCCACGCGGAACCTTTGCACTACACAGTGGGCAGGTAAGTTCGCTAATCTGGGTAGGCATACTTATTTTGCATGGGTGTAGGCATTTCTCAAACTCGTCCGGTAGTTCTTCAAGGAAGGTGTCCACCACCGCAGGTTTTTCGGCGTGCTGTGCGGCGATATGTGCCAACGCTTGCACTAGGGCTTCGACCAACGTTGGTGTCAGCTATGTATTTAGCCAATTGCATTCCGCACGAAATGCAAGGGTCGCCCGTTGGCACAGCAACGGAAGCGCGCTCAATCCGTATCCTTGCGGGTTGGATCATGTATTCCGCTCTGGGAGACGATCCCGCAACTCCTGAAAGGCCAGTTTCATGATTTCCGAGACCGCACAGCCGCCGTGCGGGGCGCTCAGGCGCCATCTCTTGATATTGTTTGCGCCACGTCAACAAAACAATGAGGACTTTGCCTATACGTAGCCACGTACCTTTGATTTTCAAAGGTGTGGGGGGTGCCTGCCATGAAAAATTTGAAGATGCTCATTGCGTTGTTGTCTGGTGCTGCCCTATTGACAGCGGTCGCAATGGAACCCGTGCACGCCGCTGGCGTGCTGCCTGCGATCTCGGCGGGCAACAGCCATAACGTGACCCTCAAGGCCACCGGCATCTTGTATGCCTGGGGCGACAACACGTATGGACAGCTTGGTGACGGCACCAGCAACGGCAGTCTGGACGTGCTGAAGGCCGTTGGCACAGGTTACACGGCGATTGATGCGGGCGGCAGCCACTCGGTGGCCCTCAAGACGGACGGCAGCCTGTGGACTTGGGGTTCCAACATATCGGGTCAACTGGGTGACGGTCTGGGTTACACGCTGCAAAGTCCGAAACAGATTGGCACCGGCTACACCAGCATCGCCGCCGGTGGAAGCTACACCCTGGCGATCAAGACCGATGGCAGCCTGTGGGCCTGGGGCGCCAACTCGGATGGCCAACTCGGCGTTGGCAGCACGGCCAACAGCCAAGTGCCCAAGCAAGTAGGCACCGGCTTTGCAGTCATCTCGGCGGGCCTCTTTCACAGCCTGGCCATCAAGACCGACGGCAGCTTGTGGGCCTGGGGCAGCAACTCGGATGGTCAACTGGGGGACGGCACTACTACCACCAGCAACCTACCCAAACAAATAGGCACCGGCTTTAACGCCATTGCGGCCGGACAAAGCCACTCGGTGGCTCTCAAGTCCGACGGCAGTTTGTGGGCCTGGGGCACCAACTGGGCGGGCCACCTGGGTGACGGCACGACCAAGAGCAGTCTCGTACCCAAGCAAATTGGAACGGGCTATGTCGCCATCGCGGCGGGCATGAGCCACACCATGGCGCTCAAGACCGACGGTAGCCTGTGGGTATGGGGTGGTAACTCGGACAACCAACTGGGTGACGGGGGAAGTTCGTCCAGCCTGGTGCCCAAGCAGATTGGCACCGGCTACACCCTGATTGCGGCACGCTCCGGACACTCCATGGGAGTCAAAGCCACTGGCAGCCTGTGGGTGTGGGGAAAAAACGTCGGCACCTACACCACCAGCAGAGTGCCCAAACAGGTTGACACAGGGTACCTGGTGCCCGACACCACGCCGCCCAGCGTGCCACTCGCTGTGAGCGCTACCGCCATCAGTGCAAGCCAGATCAGCCTGTCCTGGTCCGCTGCGGCCGATGTGGTGGGTGTCAGCAACTACCATATCTACCGCGATGGTGTTCTGATAGGCAGCACTGCGGCGGCGACCTTTACCTTTGTTGACGCTGCACTACCCACCTCTGCAGCTTCTACTGCCTACCGTTATGCGGTGGTGGCTTGCGATGCAGCAGCCAATTGCTCAGCGCCAAGCACCAGTGCGCTGGCTCTGAACACCACGGTCACGACGACGCAGTCGGACTGTTTGTTCGATTGGGCGGAAACTGGTAACGAATCCCTATTTGCGCCGGCGGGCAGCCGATCATTGAGTTTGGCACCGTATTACTACCGGTACTATTCACGCACGGCAGCATTTCTAGTGACATCGCTGACTGACAGCCACCTGTATTACGTTGGACCGCTATCCAACAATGCGGTTCTCGATCTTGGCTTGACCCCACCTTGGTTGACTCTGGCGGGATGTGCCAATACCCCGGTTGCCGGGCAAACCAATCCGTTTGCCACGCAGCCAGTCACTCCGACCACAACCTCACCTGAAACCAAGAGCGCCATCACTTCTGTTGCCCAAAGTACACCGCTCACGCTGAGCGATGGCAGTGCCTTGACACTGCCGGCCACAACGGTCCCAGCCAACGCCACACTGCAAAGACAAGCCAACACGCTTGCGCCCTTGGTAAGTGGCTTTGACATGAGCGGCTCGGTGCGTACGGTGACCCTTTCAACACCGTCAAGTCTGCCCGAAGACTACCGACTCGATCTAGTCATTCCAGCCAAAGAGGTCGGCGCTATCAATCCTGACACGGTCCAGGTGGCACGTATAGCGGACCTGCTGAAAGAGGGACAGGTGATCAAGGATGCGGTGATCTATCTGTCCGTGCGCCGCAACAACAATGGCGATTTGTTGGTCAGCGATCCGCTCGTTGCCAATGCGCTGGACGCCGCCAGAGTTGCAGCCTTGGCAACCGGCTTGCCATCCACCAGGGACACCTCAGCGGCCAGCAGCGTCTCCATCAAATACGCGCAAACCACCTACCAAAACGATCTCAATTGGCTACGCCAACCGGCATTGGTCAGAATGGTCAACCGTCCAGGCGAGAAGGCTAAACGCGTCCCGCTCAGCACACTCTCAGCCGAAGATCAAGCCAGGGAGCTGAAGCGGTGCAGCCAGAACATCATAGTCTTGGTTCATGGGCACAATGAAACTGAAAAAGATGGTTACGTCGGTGTTAACGTTCTAAACGACGATGCCCCCTGGTTTTTCTCCCCGAAAAAAGATACCTGGACATTGTTTTACGACCAGTATCAATTGGACTATCCGTCTCTGCTCTCTGAATCGTGCACGGTCTTCTATGAGTACATTTACCCTACGTACCGGTCAATTTTTTCTGGCTATGGCAATTTGGGGGATGACTTTGCCGCACGACTAGCAACGGAGCTCAAACCCCTATTTGACAAAACGACCAACCCCAACCTGTTTATCGTGGCCCACTCCATGGGCGGTTTGGTGGCCCGCGCAGGGATACAAAAGTTTTCTCCAGACCTGCATACCGCCTTTCAGAAGTTGGTGACTTGGGGCTCGCCGCACCACGGGTCCGTCGTGTCTTCTTTCAGGTCTGCGTTTGGTGGTCCTTACGGGCGAGTTAAGGGCACGTTTACGTATTTGTTTCCTGTCCTATCCGGCTTGACACAAATCGTTGTTACATGGCAGGCCATAGGCGCACAACTCGACACACCTGGCGCCCGGGATTTGCGCTGGGACAACATCAAACCCCTTCGTCTGGATGAAACGTTTTGGCTACCACCTAACAATCCGTCTGACTACTCTGACGCAGCGTATACGGCCATGTACAACCTTAAGGACGGTACCAAGATGTACAGCGTCAACACGCGTGCCCTCAATGCCAATGATGTGTACCGGGATGGCACCAAGCTCAATCGTCTGTCCAAGAACAAATATGGCTTTCTCTACGGCTTGACGTCGAAATACATTTCCAATCTATGTAAGGCCGACATCTGCCTGGGCTCGTCCATTACCTACGGCGGAATTGCCAATCCCGCCTCGGAGTATCTTCCTGGGATTGTCATGGGTGCCAATGACGGTGCAGGCCCGGCCATCAGCATGATGGCTGACGGGGTTGCGGGTGACCGCCTTGCGGTTGGTGACATTGATCATGAAGAGTATTTCGGTGCACCTAGTAGCCCAGGCGTGTTCGAAAAGAGGGCCAAAGCAATCACGGTTTCAGGCACCACATTGGGCGCTTTGCAGCTGGGTGACCCGTTGTACAAATGCCCCATCCTGATCACCGACTTTTCGCCGAACCCGGCGCTTGTTGGAACCACCGTAACTATCACTGGTACCGGCTTTGGCGTCACCAGGGGAGTAGTTACGATTGGTGGGGTATCAGCATCGATCACCAACTGGACCGATACCAGTATCACAGCAACAGTGCCGACTAATCTGTCGACCAGGTCTGCCGACGTTGTCGTGAATTCGGGTGGAGTAACAAGCAACACCAAGACAGTGCAAATCATACCTTTAGCTGCCGTCATTAATAACGTCTCGCCAAATCCTGTGATGTATGGCGGCACCATAACAATTTCAGGTTCTGGATTTGGTTCTGATGGTTCAAACAGCAAGGTTGTTTTGGGTAGTCGGTATCTTCCGTGTTCGCCTTGGACCGATACAAGCATCACTTGCGAATTATTGACCTTCATTCCTGCTTATTCAAGTGGGTATCATCTTTCGTTAATTCTCAACGGCTATTCTGGAATTGTTGATTATGGTCCCCGTATCATCGTTACTCCATATTCATATGTCCCGTGAAAAGGAAAGCCGGAACTGAATAAGTTGTAGTTGGTCTACTTATGTTCCTGTTCTCAGTTGTTTATGCATGTTCCGCGCAGATCAAACAACTGGTTCGGCAGTTTTCCGCCACTTTGATAATCTTGGCAGTATAGGTCCGTCAGAGATCCACGCGGCCACCTCTGTGGCCTGAACCTGCGTCGAACAATAGCAATGCCTCTTTCGGACGCCCGTCGGTAAGATTGGCAAAACCGGTCACTTCGATCTAAACCTACATGGGCGACGTCATCTGAGTCGGCATGATGTTATTGGAATGGACGCCGCGAGCGAACGCTTCCGCCACTTATGGAGATATTGCCATAACGGATAGCGTTTATCTTCCGCCGCCGTGGCGTTGCCGAAGATCACAACTGCTGAACGGCGGGAGATAAAGACGCATTGCTGTCATACAAGTTGGCGGAAAGCAGTCACCCAACTCCGGATCAACCCGCCGTGCCAAAGGAAAGCACGCTACTACCAGGAAAGTAGTGGTTGCGGGGCTTCTTTTCGATCGGATCGATACAAAAACCCGATGATCGGCCGTAGGTGGTCAGCACCATTTCGTCGTGTTCGCGCATGCGCACAAAACATGCGCCACGTTGGCCCTCGTGCAGTTTGCAGTCGCGTGGACACACATCGCACTGAATGCGTCCATCTGCTACAGGGTGCCAGTAACGTGCAGGAGGCTGGTTGTGGTTGTGTGGCATAGCCGCGTTTCACGCATCGCCAGCGTTGTCGGGTGCCCATGCAATGGCTGACTCGGACCACTTTTGGACCGTGTAGCGATGCAGTTTGATCTCTTCCGCCCAAAAACTGCCCGATAGACCCGCTTTGCGTTTGAGTTGGGATAAAAACGACTGCGCCTGTGGAAGTTGCTCCCAGACCTGTGGCAGAAAAGTGCTGCGGTATTGTGCGTATTCGAAAACAATGCCATCGATGCCCGGGCGCAATTGTGAAAGCGCATGTGCTTCGCTGGTAAACGCCAAAGGTTCGGAGGGTGAGAGCACTGAAACTTCCACTTCGGTGCGATCGAGTTCCTGATCGGTCAATTGCGCAAAGCGCGGATCATGAAGGGCGGCAGCCACTGCATTGGCTTTGACATCGATTAAGAGGCTTCTACGTGCTTGCAGGGAACCAATGCACCCACGCAGCTGCCCATTTTGGGTCAAGGTGACAAAACAAGCTGCCAGGCTGTGGAGCCAGAGTGCCTCCGCTGGTGCTGTCTGGTTACGCCCAAGTGCGTTGGCTATCGATGACCTGGCGATCGGTAGCAGGTTGGCACCAGCGTTAGTGGGCAGCATGGTGTGCCTCTGTAAATGCGATGGCCGCGTAGCCGACCACCCGCGCCCGGTCGCCTGCCGTGTCGCCCGAGTTGCACTGGCCCAGCAAGTGCGGGCGCAGTTGGTTGCGCGCCGCAGCCAGAAGCAAACCATTAATTGGCGTGGCTCCGCAGGCCTGCGAATGGTTTGTCAACATCTTGAGGTCCAGAATGTCTTGTACCGTGCTTTGGTCAGAGGACTGTGCCGCACGGTTGGACTGGTAGTGGGACAGGTCCGAGCTGACAACGATCAAGGTTTCCGGTCCGCCCCATAAGGCTTCAATGGCCTGCGCAACTTCCTGCGCGGTCGCATTTCCTACAGCGACAGGAACCACTTTGAAATCGTCCAAAACCGACTGAAGAAATGGCAACTGCACCTCGATTGCATGTTCCTGAGCGTGGGCCGCAGCGTTGGTCACAACTTGTGGCAGGTGTGCAATGGATTCGACAGCGTCGTGATCAATTTCGACTGATCCAAGGGGCGTGGCCATGGCCATTGCACTGTCAAGTGCCAAACCACGCAACGCCACCCGATGCGTCGGTCCAAGCACCACCACTCTGCGCACGGTAGCCCGACCGGGCCGCAGCCGCGCGTAGGCCAGTGCAGCAGTTGAGCCGGAGTAGATGTAGCCAGCGTGTGGCACGATCAAGGCCTTGGGCACCGTACCTTGCGGAACAGTGTCGTCCAAAAACGAAGCGACCTTGCGCTCCAGTTCCTGCTTGCTTGCAGGATAAAAAGTCCCCGCTACTGCGGGGCTCCGAACCAGTTTCACCTCCACCTCCTTTGGCAACTTCACTGTGTCCCCATCCACGCACACCCTACCGGAGATAAATAGGTGGGGATTTCCAGGTCAACATCAAGCCCAAGCCCAAGCCCAAGCGGCAAGCGGCAAGGGGTGAAGGGCAGTTGGGTACGGCGCTACTTGGGAAGCTGCACCATTTTCATGGCAGAGCCAATAAGTGCTGCGACTTCGGTCATGTTGCTGGGAACAATGAGGGTCGTCGTGGCATCGGCTGCGACCTTGGAATAGGCATTGACCGCCTGTTCGGCCACTTTAAGTTGCACCGCCTGCTCGCCACCGGGTTGGCGAATGGCGGCCGCGACCCGTTCAATTGCTTGCGCGTTTGCCTCTGCAACTGCCAGGATAGAAGCGGCCTGGCCTTGTGCATTGTTGATGGCTGCCTGCTTTTCCCCTTCCGAGCGAGCAATGAATGCTTCACGTTCACCCGTCGCGATGTTGATTTGCTCCTGGCGGCGGCCCTCGGACGCGGCAATCAGGGCACGCTTTTCGCGCTCAGCGGTGATTTGCTGTTGCATTGCATGCAAAATTTCCTTGGGTGGTGTCAAGTCCTTGATCTCGTAACGCAGTACTTTGACGCCCCAGTTCAAAGCGGCTTCATCAATAGCCTGCACGACTTGTGCGTTGATGATGTCGCGCTCCTCAAAGGTTTTGTCGAGTTCGAGTTTGCCAATGACCGATCGCAAGGATGTTTGTGCCAGTTGCGATATAGCGATCACGTAATTGCTGGAGCCATAGCTGGCACGCATGGCATCGGTCACTTGAAAGTACAGAATTCCGTCTACCTGTAACTGTGTGTTGTCACGGGTAATACAGACTTGGCTTGGTATGTCCAGCGGAATTTCCTTGAGCACGTGTTTGTAGGCCACCCGGTCGATAAACGGCATCAGGAAACTCAAGCCTGGTGTGAGCGTCCCGTTGTACTTTCCTAGGCGTTCGATCACCCAGGCGTGCTGCTGTGGCACCACCTTGACCGATTTGGTGATGAATATCACAGCGATAACCAGCAAAATAATTCCGATTTCCATGGTGCTTCCTTAAGGTTGATTCTGGCGACGGTCCAAAGTGGGCCGATGATTAGATTTTTTGCACGATCAGGCGGCTGCCAACGACCTCCACCACCCGGTGCGCCCCACCCGCGAGTGCCGCACCCGGGACGCTGGCGACGGACCAGTTGGCACCGCGGTATTTAACGGTCGCGGTACCGTCGGGATTCCAGTGGTCAATTTGTACTGTTTCACCAATGTCCAGATTGACGTCCGGATTGGCGTTGGCCGGTGGGCTTGCGGGCTGCGTCTGCTTGAGGCGTCGCCAAGCAAGTACAGAGCCTGAGCCCACCACGGCTGCAACCACAATTTGGACCGTCAGGGTTGCACCGGCATGGGCCGCCAGTGCACCCGCTGCGAGCCCCACTGACAGCATCAGCAAGTAGAAAGTGCCGGTAGCCAGTTCGATACCAACGGCGGTACCTGCCAGAAGCCACCAGAGTGTGGATTGAGCCATGGGTTCCTTGCTTGTGTTGAGATCACCACATTTTGGGGCAAAAGGTTCTTGGCGCAAGGCAGCCGACACAATTAGTCCTTACACTTCGCCCCTGTTTTCTCTACTATTTACCTGTAAGGCTGGGGTCTTCCATGAAATTTCGCTTTCCCATCGTGATCATCGATGAGGACTTTCGTTCTGAAAACACGTCCGGGTTGGGTATTCGTGCCCTGGCACACGCTATTGAGGCTGAAGGCTTTGAAGTGTTGGGCGTTACCAGTTATGGCGATTTGAGCCAATTTGCCCAGCAGCAAAGTCGTGCCAGTGCGTTCATCTTGTCTATTGACGATGAGGAGTTTACGCCCGGCCCCGATCTGGACCCAGCGGTGTTGAATTTGCGGCACTTTATTGAAGAGGTACGGCGCAAGAATCTGGATGTGCCGATCTATGTTTACGGCGAGACCAAGACCAGCCGCCATATACCGAATGATATTTTGCGCGAGTTGCATGGCTTCATTCACATGTTTGAGGACACACCCGAGTTTGTGTCACGGCACATCATTCGTGAAGCCAAGGCTTACCTCGAAGGCGTTCAGCCGCCGTTTTTTAAGGCACTGCTGGATTACGCTGAAGATGGTTCTTACTCGTGGCATTGCCCAGGCCACTCGGGTGGCGTTGCCTTTCTGAAAAGTCCGGTGGGGCAGATGTACCACCAGTTTTACGGCGAGAACATGTTGCGTGCGGATGTCTGCAATGCGGTGGAGGAGCTTGGCCAACTGCTGGACCATAACGGCGCAATTGGTGAGAGTGAGCGCAATGCTGCGCGCATATTCAATGCAGACCACTGCTTTTTTGTGACCAACGGGACCAGCACCAGCAACAAGATGGTCTGGCACCACACGGTTGCGCCAGGGGATGTCGTGATTGTGGACCGCAATTGCCACAAGTCCAATTTGCACGCCATCATCATGACCGGTGCGATTCCGGTTTTCCTGAAACCCACCCGCAACCACTTCGGCATCATTGGCCCGATTCCGAAAAGCGAGTTTGAACCTGCCGCCATTCGTGAAAAGATTCGCGCCAATCCGCTGCTGATGGGCGTGGATGCCAGCAAAGTCAAACCACGTATTTTGACCCTGACCCAAAGCACATACGACGGCGTGCTCTACAACACCGAAACCATCAAGTCGATGCTCGATGGCTATGTTGAAAACATTCACTTTGATGAGGCGTGGTTGCCTCACGCCGCTTTCCACCCGTTCTATGGCACTTACCACGCAATGGGAAAGAACCGCACGCGCCCCAAGGAGGCGGTCGTTTATGCCACGCAGTCCATCCACAAGTTGCTGGCAGGCATCAGCCAGGCCAGCCACGTGCTGGTGCAGGATTCACAGACAGTTAAATTGGATAAGCACCTGTTCAATGAAGCCTACCTGATGCACACCTCAACGTCGCCGCAGTACAGCATTATTGCCAGTTGCGATGTGGCTGCAGCCATGATGGAGCCGCCCGGTGGAACCGCACTGGTTGAAGAGAGCATTGCAGAGGCGCTGGATTTTCGGCGTGCGATGCGCAAGGTCGATGAAGAATATGGCGACGATTGGTGGTTCAAAGTCTGGGGCCCAGACAAATTGGTCGACGAAGGCATTGGCCGTGCGAGCGATTGGGTTATCAAGGGCGAATCCAAGAACGCCAAGGCAAATTGGCACGGGTTTGGCAAGATGGCCACTGGCTTCAATATGCTTGACCCGATCAAGTCGACTATTGTCACGCCAGGCATGGACTTGCATGGCAAGTTTGCCAAAACCGGTATCCCGGCCAGCATCGTCACCAAATTTTTGACTGAGCATGGTGTGGTTGTTGAAAAAACAGGCCTATATAGTTTTTTCATCATGTTTACGATCGGCATTACCAAAGGACGCTGGAACAGCATGCTGACGGCGTTGCAGCAGTTCAAGGACGATTACGCCAAGAATCAGCCCATGTGGCGGATCCTGCCGGAATTTTGTAAGGCGCACCCCAAATACGAAAAGATGGGTCTGGCCGACTTGTGCCAGTATGTGCATGCGCTGTACGCCAAGTACGACATCGCTAGGCTGACAACCGACATGTATTTAAGCGACCTGACACCCGCGATGAAACCCAGTGATGCCTACGCCCACATTGCGCTGCGCCAGACGGAACGGGTGGAAATTGACAAGTTGGAGGGGCGTATCACGGTGGGTCTGGTAACGCCCTACCCACCGGGAATTCCACTGTTGATTCCAGGGGAAGTATTCAACAAGAAGATCGTGGACTACCTCAAGTTCTCACGCGAGTTCAATGCCAAGTGCCCTGGGTTTGAGACCGATATCCATGGCCTTGTCGAAGAGAAGGATGCCGATGGGGTGGTGCACTACTTCGCAGACTGTGTGCGGTAGGCACAGCACGATTCAAAAAAATATAGCGCCATAGGCGCTATATGTTTAATAGCTACCTACGCTTATTCCACGAGGGCTAGCACCGTATTTTACTCATGGATTTTCCAGAACGGCCACTGCAGACTGGCTCACGCCACAGTCCACATAGGTGATTTGACCAGTCATTCCCGAGGCCAGATCGCTCAGTAGAAATGCAGCCACGTTGCCAACCTCGTCAATTGTCACATTGCGCCGTAACGGCGATGCGTTGGCCGAGATCGATAGCAATTTTCCGAAATCCTTGATGCCACTCGCAGCCAAAGTCTTGATGGCGCCTGCACTCAAACCATTGACACGCATGCCGCGCGGACCGATTGCCTCTGCCAGGTAGCGCACCGACGACTCCAGCGACGCTTTGGCAAGTCCCATGGTGTTGTAGCTCGGTACCACACGA
>CAIQBN010000132.1 GCA_903870065.1 uncultured beta proteobacterium
CAAGTCCGTGCGCATTGGCGTGCGGGATTTGGGCGAGGATGTGTTTCATGTGGAGTTGGAAGATGCGGTGCGTTGGCCGCTGGATGCGCGCACGCTGCCCATGTTGGAGGATGCATTTACGCCGGGCACATCACGCTATTGCCTGAATGTGTTGGCCGACGGTCAGCTAGAGCTGACCGACACCGCCGGCCGGAGCCTGTTGGCGGGTGTTGCCGGAGCCTGCTTTGGGGTGTGTGGCAGCGCCTGGATGCTGCAGCTGGCGCGCACCGCGGATATGCGCTTCTTTGGCCAGGGCGAAAAAGTCACTGGACTGGAAAAATCTGGCAAGCGCACCAAGTTTTGGAACGCAGATGTGTGGGCAGACCATGCGATGCACACCATTGAGCACGGACAGGCCGATCCACAGTACGCGGCGATTCCATACTTGCTGGTGCGCCAGGGCGAGCAGTGGGTGGGCATTTTGGTGGATCACCCGGGTGCGGTTTTTATGGACACCGGCTCCAACTGGTTTTTCTTTGGCAAAGACGACCAGAATGCACCGCCTGCCTTCTGGTTTGGGGCTGATCAGGGTGTGCCGGCTTTTTACGTGATTGCCGGCGACAGCGCGGCTTGCGTGACCCGCAGATTGCAGCGGCTGGTGGGAGTCACGCCTTTGCCACCGCTATGGGCCCTGGGCCATCACCAGAGCCGCTGGGGCTATGCTGGCATACAACAACTCAACCGCCTGGATTCTGCCTTCACCGACCATGCATTTCCGAATGACGGCCTGTGGCTCGACATTGACTACATGGATGCTTTCAGGGTGTTCACGACCAGTCCGGAACACTTCGGTATTCTTGAACACGAGTTGCAAGGCCTGCGGGACAAGGGGCGCCACATTGTGCCCATTCTGGACCCCGGTGTGAAGGTGCAGTCGGGCTATGACGTGGCCGATAGCGGGTTGGCTATCGACATTTTTTGTCACAACCCGGAGGGCCAGCCATTTGTAGGTTTTGTTTGGCCAGGTCGTACCTGGTTTCCCGATTATTCGCTGCCCGAGGCACGCGACTGGTGGGCGACCTATTGCAAGGCCTTCCGTTCACTTGGTTTCGATGGCGCCTGGCTGGACATGAATGACCCCAGCACAGGCGCAGCGGAACTCGACGATATGCTGTTCATGCGTGGCAAGTGGCCCCATTGGGCCTACCACAATCAGTACGCAACCGGCATGGCTCAGGCCACACGCCAGGGTTTTCTCGCAGCGCGGCCCGATGAGCGCCCATTTTTGCTGACGCGCAGTGCATCGGCGGGGGCCAGCCGTTTTTCGGCTGTCTGGACCGGTGACAATTTCAGCAGTTGGCAGCATTTGCGAACCAGCATTCACTGCAGCCTGAACCTGGCGCTATCGGGTCAACCGTTTAATGGGCCGGATGTACCCGGGTTTGGTGGCCATGCAGACAAGGAGCTGGCAGTGGCCTGGTACAAGGCCGGTTGCCTGTTTCCTTTTTTTCGCAACCATGCCTGCGCGGGCACTGCCGATCAGGAGCCCTGGGCATTCGGAGCCGAGGCGCTGGAGATCATTCGCCACCATGTGCGACTGCGCTACAAGCTGTTGCCCTACCTGTACCAGTTGTGGGATGCGCAGGCGCAGCATGGTGCTGCCGTGATGCGCCCCTTGTTTCACGACTTTCCCAATTGCGACGGGGTCGAGCTTGATCGTATTGACGACCAGTTCCTCATTGGCCCGGATATTTTGCAGGCGCCAGTGGTGCATCCCGGCACGCAGCAACGTACCGTCACACTGCCGGGTGATATACGCTGGCTGGATGTCAATTCAGGCCAGTTTCTGCGTGGCGGGCGCTGCATTCACGTTACCAGCAGGGCTGAGGCAACGCCCCTTTACCTGCGTGAAGGCTGCCTGATCCCCATGCAGAGCGGAACGCGCACCGACAATGCCAACGATCTGGCAGACATCGAATTACATGCTATTTTGGGCGACGGCTGTACCGCAATAGCCCATTTGAATTATGTGGCAGACGATGGTCTGACCTATGGTTACCAGCGCGGAGCGCGCCAGGTTGTTGACTTCACTGCCCAACGGTTTGGGAACGTCTTGGCATTGTCGGTGGTTACGCATCAAAGCGGCTGGAAAGCTCTGCGCGTGCGCTTGGTTGGGTATGACGGAGTCCAAAACATGGAATGCACGGTTAACGGAGTTACGCAGACACCACCGATTTCCAGCACAGCCTGGACCTGCAGCGGTTCTCCATTGGCGGTCGCAATAAGTGCTCCGATTAGTTTTGGGTTGCCATGAAGGGGTTTTCGACATTTCCCTGTGCATACAGTGTCATTCTGTCGTAATCTTGGGCCACCAGAATGATTACAGGGGGCCTAAGCGAATCCGCTCAGCGGATCGGAAAATGGCGTTGAAATGGGTATTCAAGACAGAATTTTGGCCGCCTTGGGCCGCAATCGAACAGACTCGCACGACGTGGCGCTCGAGCGCGTTCGAGAAGCAATGTTGCTGGTGATTGACGAGTATGGCGGAGTTGGCGATCACCGCAGGTTGGAAATGAAGATCAGTGCTGCCACAGAAATTTCTGAACTTTGGCACTTGCGCCCGGATTTGATGCAAGTTGTGGCCGCGGAACGTGGCGAAGAAGTGGCACAGAATAGTGTGGGAAGAATAACTACCTTGTTCAGAAAGCACCATCTCGGTGGTAGTACCGTGCGCTAATGGCGCAGTAAGTCGGTCGGCAAGTATTGCAATCGATTGCGCTTTCACTTTTTCAGACGGGCGTCCCGTATGCTAATCTAGCTTTCGTTAAACCACGGGAGCCATTCGATGCATCCACCAGAGCGCGCAGCGCCAGACACCATCACCCCCGTCATCCTGTGTGGCGGCAGCGGCACGCGTTTGTGGCCGCTCTCGCGCAAGGCACTGCCAAAGCAATTTGTACCGTTGGTTCAGGGTAAGAGCTTGCTTCAGCTGACGCTGGAACGGGCATCGATGCTCAATACCCGCCAGCTCATTGTTGCCGCTGAAGAACATCGTTTTCTAGTTCAGGAATGTGCCCACGCCGCGCGCGTGCAAAGCACCATTCTGCTTGAACCCGTTGCCCGCAATACTGCTGCAGCCATGGCCGTTGCCGGACTCAATGCCGCACCAGATGACTTGTTACTGTTTTTACCGGCAGATCACCACATACCAGACGCTGGCGCCTTTGCAACGACCATTCTTGCTGGTGTGTCCGCCGCAAAGGCAGGCTTTATCGTTACCTTTGGTGTGCAACCCACGTTTCCAAGCACTGCCTATGGCTACATACAGCAAGGTGCAGCGCAAGAGGGGCAGGGCGCTGCGCATGCGGTACAGCGTTTTGTTGAAAAGCCGAACGCGGTTCGCGCACAAGAATTGTTGTTGCTGGGCGGTCACTTTTGGAACGCCGGCATCTTCTTGACTCGGGCTAGTACCTTGCTGGCGGCTTTGCAAACCCATGCGGGCGACATACTTGCCGCTAGCCAGAATGCCGTAGCGGTCCAAAGCGCGGATGGTGAGTTTCGCCGCCTCGGTGCAGATGCTTTTGCTGCCTGCCGTTCAGACAGTATTGACTACGCAGTGATGGAAAAGGCCTCTAATGTGGTTGTGCTGCCATTTGCCGCCGCCTGGAGCGATGTCGGGAGCTGGAACGCAGTGGCCGAACTCAGCGCACCAGACGCACAGGGTAATCGCATTCACGGCAAGGGTCACAGCCTGAAAGCGACCAACACCTTCATCCATGCGCCGCATCGCCCCGTGGTGGCGTTGGGCACTCAAAATTTGCTGATCATTGACACCGCAGATGCCGTGTTGGTGGCAGATGCCGCCCACGCTGAGCAGGTCAAAAACGTGGTGACCCAACTGGAGGCACTGGGAGTGCCACAGGCGCAGCACCACCGCCGCGTGGCCCGGCCGTGGGGGGTGTATGACAGTGTGGACAGTGGCGAGCGCTTTCAGGTCAAGCGCATTGTGGTCAAGCCTGGTGCCACCCTAAGCTTGCAAATGCACCACCACCGAGCCGAGCATTGGGTGGTTGTTAGTGGTACCGCCGAAGTCACCAATGGTGACAAAGTTATTTTACTCAGTGAAAACCAGAGCACCTATATCCCCTTGGGCCAAGTGCACCGTCTGCGCAATCCGGGCAAAGTGCCACTCGAAATTATTGAGGTGCAGTCGGGATCCTATCTGGGTGAAGACGATATTGTTCGTTTGGAAGACACATACGGCAGGGTTTTGTAGTGTGGTTGATCTTTTGTCGCCTTTTCAGTGTCCAGATTGGAAAGGCAGTAAATCAACCCTTTTGGTGCATCGGCACCGTTGCGAGAACCTGATGCGTGGCCGAAACTCCCCATATAGACCGATCTGAATCACCGTTACCCTCAGCAACTTCGGTTGTGGGTAGCGGTCAGGGTACGGTGGGCACGAAGAGTGTTCAGCATGGCAGGAAAGGTCCTTTAACAATGTGTCTATTCGCCGGATTGGTTGCACCGTTTGTGGTTTCGTCCATCGCGGGCTTGCGTGATTTGCCAGGAGTCAACGATAAAATTCAATACACGGGGAAGAAGTAGATGCGCCCCGCACACGGGGAGAACAGAGCGTATGACCAAAGGAATGATTCTGGCCGCAGGGCAGGGTACCAGAGTACGCCCTCTCACCAAGGACTTGCCCAAACCCATGGTGCCTATCCTGGGTAAGCCGGTAATGGAGTACTTGATCGAGCACATGGCGCGCCATGGCGTGCGCCAGATCATGGTGAACGTGGCCTATCTGCATCGTAAGATTGAGCATTACTTTGGCGACGGTAGTCGCTGGGGCGTCGAAATCGGGTATTCCTACGAGGGCGTACTAGACCACGGCGATATTGTTCCAAGTCCGCGTGGCTCTGCCGGGGGCATACGGCACATACAGGATTTTTCCGGATTTTTTGATGAAACCACTTTGGTGGTTTGTGGTGATGCGCTGGTTGACCTGGATATTGGCGCAGCCGTGCGCGAACACAAGGCAAAGGGGGCTGTGGCTAGCGTGGTGTCACTTAATGTGCCACGTGATCAGGTTCAACATTACGGCGTCGTAGTGGCAGACAAGAACGGTCGGGTGCAGTCTTTCCAGGAAAAGCCTACTCCCGAACAGGCATTGTCGACATTGGCGAGTACCGGCATTTATCTATTTGAATCGAGCGTCATTGATTTGATTCCATCAGGACGAAACTTTGACATTGGGTCGCAGTTGTTTCCAATGTTGGTTGATAAGCAATTGCCTTTTTACGTGCAAAGCCGCTTTTTCAACTGGATTGATATTGGCCGCCTGAGTGACTATTGGTCGGTGCTGCAGCGGGTTTTGCGTGGTGAAGTTGCCCATATGAATATGCCTGGCCGTGAAGTGCGCCCGGGAGTATGGGTAGGGCTAAACACCCGAGTCGACTGGGACCGGGTTGAGATTGAAGGCCCAGTTTATATTGGCTCAAGTGTTCAAATTGAACCGGGAGCCCGCATTCTTGGACCGACCTGGATTGGTCATGGCTGTCATATTCGTGCTGGAGCGCGGGTGACGTGTTGCGCGTTGTTTGATTACACCCGCATTGGCGAGGGAATGCATTTCACCGACATGATTGTTTCGCCGGAGTATTGTGTCAATAGCAAGGGTGAAACGATGTACCGGGGCGATGACAACTGTTTGCTGCGGTGGAGTGATGCACGGGGCTGAAAGCGCCTGTTAGTCAGGCTTTTGTTTGGAGTTCCATCGTTTCATACGGCGTTGCCATTGTCCAAGTGGCTGCGATGGATCGGACTCCGCGGCGCGTGTTGAACTGGCAATTAGTTGATCCAGCAACAACTCTTGCGCTGTGTCTTCGTGAGCTGGAAACACAGGAACCACCTTGACCATATAGTCCCCGCGAGGGCCGTGTGGTGCGCACGGAAAACCCTGGCCACGAAGCCTGTACACCAGCGCATCACGGTTTAGACGCATCTGTTGCACTCCCTGCGGTGTCGGAACTTCCACCCAACGTCCGGCCATCCACGCGTACCCGTTGACGGGCATTTCGCAGCGCAGCATTCCGGCTTCATCCAGGGAGAAGAGTGGGTGGGACTCGATCTCCACACGCAATTCCAGGCCGACCTCCACGCCGTCATGGCGCGGCGTGGGTAGACACAAAATGTGTCCGTCGCGCACACCTGCGGGAAAACGTATCCGCCGTCGGTAGGTCACTGTGCGTTCGCCACTGCCTTCGCATGTTTCGCATGGTGCGCGCTGTCGCCCATCACCGCCACAGTCGGTGCATGACGCATCGTTCCATAACCAACCGAATAATGTTGCCTTGCGCACAGCCCCGCTACCGCGGCAATTGGCGCAAACTTTTGCCAGCACACGATGGCCATTGCCAGCACATGCGTCGCAACCATGTGTAAATTGGCCACGAATTGTGCGGGTGCACCCAAAGATTGCGTCCTCCAGTGTGAGGCGCACAGTGTGAAGATGTGTCTTTTGCGCTGTCTCGGGATGTTGCCTGTCAGCCCCGGTGTTAGGAGTCGACTCCGGACTTTCGGCATTCGCGGTATCCAATTCGTCGTTGTTGTTTCCATCACGCAATTGGCGGATATGCTGGTAGGCCTTGTTGATGAGCTGCATCCGGGCGGGCGCGTTTTCCGCCGCGTTGCGGTCGGGGTGCCAGGCAGCAACAAGCCGTCGCCATGTGGCCTTGACTTGCGCATCACTGGCACTTGGGTCCAGGCCCAATTCCTCGTAAGCCTCCTGGTCATCCATAAGGGTAGTTTCCTGAGCCTTCATTATTGGGGAACGCCGCTTCAGGCGCTGACTTCCCTCGTGTCGCCTTGGGCTAAGCTAGTAATACCACCCTGATTGGTTGGTCCATATTTACTTGATGGACACTAACGCGAGAGGGATTGGAAAAAAAGCAGCTCAATCAATCGCTTACAAAACTATGGAGCGGGCGATGGGAATCGAACCCACGTTATTTGCTTGGGAAGCAAGAGTCCTGCCATTGAACGACGCCCGCACACGTTGCATTCTAATCCGTCGAGGACCACTCCTACCCGCGTCAAGGCCTGGTCCATAGAAATGCTATTTTTGTATATCTCCGATGCAAAGATACTTGATTTCAACATAGTCATCTATCCCAAAGTGGGATCCTTCACGACCCAATCCTGACTGTTTGACGCCACCAAAAGGTACGTGCTCGGTAGCCAGAATGCCGACGTTGATGCCCACCATGCCGTACTCCAACGCTTCGGCCACACGGTAGATTCGGCCGATGTCGCGGCTGTAGAAGTAGCTGGCCAGGCCAAATTCCGTATTGTTGGCAGCATCAATGGCTTCTTGTTCGGTGGTGAACTTGAACACCGGGGCAAACGGGCCAAAGGTCTCCTCGCGCGCGCAAAGCATGTCAGCATTGGCGTCGGCCACCACGGTGGGCTCGAAGAATTGGCCCGAGCCCAAGCTGGACAGGCGCTTTCCACCTACCAGCACACGGCCGCCCTTGGCTATTGCGTCGTCCACATGGCGTTGCACTTTTTCAAGGGCCGCTTCTTCGATCAGTGGGCCTTGGTTGACGCCGTCCTCAAAGCCGTTGCCGACCTTGGCCGTGCGTACCTTGATGGCGAACTTCTCGACGAACTGCTCATATACACCGGCCTGCACATAAAAGCGGTTGGAGCAGACACAGGTCTGGCCTGCGTTGCGGTATTTGCTGGCAAAGGCGCCCTCGACGGCGCTGTCAATGTCGGCATCGTCAAACACGATGAAGGGGGCATTGCCGCCCAGTTCCAACGACAGCTTCTTGATCGTGGGTGCGCTTTGCGCCATGAGGATGCGGCCCACCTCGGTGGAGCCGGTAAAGCTGATGTGGCGCACCACGTCGCTGGCGCACAGTACCTTGCCAATGGCGATCGAGTTGCCGCTGTCGGCGCTCAGCATATTGAGCACGCCCGCCGGAATCCCCGCGCGGATCGCCAACTCGGCGGCGGCCAGGGCCGTCAAAGGTGTCAGCTCGGCAGGTTTGATGATGACGGTGCAGCCAGCGGCCAGCGCCGGTGCAACCTTGCGCGTGATCATGGCGAGCGGGAAGTTCCACGGCGTGATGGCGGCACAGACTCCTATGGGTTGCTTCATCACCATCAGCCGGCGGTTGTTGTCAAACTGTGGCAGGGTCTCGCCGTTGACGCGCTTGGCCTCTTCGGCAAACCATTCGACAAAACTTGCACCATAAGCGATTTCGCCCTTGGCTTCCGGGTGGGGCTTGCCCTGTTCTGCGGTCAGTATGCGGCCCAGGTCGTCCTGGTTGGCCATCAGCAGGTCAAACCATTTGCGCAGGATGATGCTGCGCTCCTTGGCGGTCTTGGCCTTCCAGGCCGGCCATGCGGCGTTGGCAGCAGTAATTGCAGCTTCAGCGTCTGCGGCGGTCAGGTTGGCCACATCGGCAAGTTTGCCGCCTGTGGCGGGGTCCAGCACATCAAAGCGGCTGGCACCCTTTTGCCAGTGGCCGTTGATGAGGCCATCGGTTTTGAACAGACTGGGATCCTTGAGCAGGGTGAGGGGCGATGCAGACATAATAGGCTCCTAGGAATTTAAATAAAATCGGGCTCTAGCCCTCGTGCGATATGCGTTAAATGCTATCAAAAATATAGCTTAATCACGACAACGCAGCGTATGAACGTCAACGATACCAGCAGCAGATCAGGTTCAGCGTCACATGTGCGGCATTGGCTTCCCATTGTGGTTCAGCGGCGGCGCCCGCGTAGCCACTCCAACACCAACAAAAGACCGGTGGTGAACAGAATCAGCAGTGTGGCCACGGCGGCGATGGTGGGGGAAATATTTTCTCGAATGCCGGTAAACATTTGTCGCGGTAGCGTGGTTTGTTCGGCCCCGGCCAGGAACAGGGTAACCACCACTTCGTCAAATGAGGTGGCAAAGGCAAACAGCGCGCCGGAGATGACGCCCGGCGCGATCACCGGCAGCGTAATGCGGATGAAGGTGCGAAATGGCGTCTCGCCCAAGCTCAATGAGGCACGTACCAGGTTGTGGTTGAAGTTGGATAGCGTGGCCAGCACCGTGGTCAGCACAAAGGGCGCGCCCAAAGCGGCGTGCACGGCAATCAGGCCCAGGTAACTGTCGGTCAGGCCCAGCGGCGCAAAGTAAAGGTACGTGGCCACGCCCACCACGATGATGGGCACCACCATGGGCGCAATCAGCACCGCCATCAAGAGGCCCTTGAAGCGGAAGTCGGTGCGTGACAGGCCGACTGCGGCCAGCGTGCCCAGCGCGGTGGCAATGACGGTGGCCGCGGGTGCCACAATGAAACTGTTGCGCATGGCACTGGCCCATTCGGGTGCGTTGAAGAGGTTCTGGTACCAGCGCAGCGACAGTCCAGGCATGGGGTAGCTCAGGAACGAGCTGCTGGAGAACGACAGCGGAATGATGGCCAGAATGGGTGCCAGCAGGTAGACCAGCACCGCCACGCAGACGATGCGCAGCGCCCACCAGCCAGCCTTGTCGGCCAGGGTGTAGTAGAGGGGAAATTGCGGCAGCTTGAACATGGTCATATTTCTGTTGTGGGGCTTCAGGCCAGGGCCAGGTCTGCTTTTCCAACGCGGCGGTACACACCGTACAGGACCAGCGTGGTGGCCAGCAGCAGGGCGCCCAGCGCGCAGGCCATGCCCCAGTTGACTTCGACATTGGTGTAGCGGGCAACGTAGTAGCTCAGCATCTGGTCGTCCGCTCCACCCAACAGAGCCGGCGTGATGTAGTAGCCTATCGACAGGATGAAGACCAGCAGGGCCCCTGCGCCCACGCCGGGGAAGGTCTGCGGCACGTAGACGCGCACAAAGGCGGCCAGCGGTGCACTGCCCAGGGACACCGCCGCACGCACATAGGTATGTGGCACGCTTTTCATCACGCTATATAGCGGCAGGATCATGAAGGGCAGCAGGATGTGCGTCATGGAAATGATGACGCCGGTGCGGTTGAACAGCAACTCCAGCGGCTTGCTGATCACACCCAGGTCCAGCAGGGCGGTGTTGATCAGGCCCTCGGACTGCAGCAGCACGATCCACGCGGCCACGCGCACCAGGATGGAGGTCCAGAACGGCACCAGCACCACAATCATCAGCACATTGGCCCGTCGCTCCGACAGGGTGGAGAGCCAATAGGCCAGCGGATAGGCCAGCAACAGGCACAGCAGGGTGACGACCAGGCTGATGTGGAAGGTGCGCAGCAGGATGCCACCATAGGCGCGCTGCTCTACGGGCATGCGTTCGATGTCGCCCAGGGCATCGCGGCGCAGATCGACCGAGGCCAGCAGATAGTCCGGCGTCCAGCGCGCGCCGTTCTTGGCGATCGCCTGCCAGAACTCCAGGTCGGCCCAGCGGGCATCCTTGTCCAGCAGTTGCTGGCGCACTGCATCGGCGTCGCCACTGATGGGCAGGGCGCGGTAGGCGCCCATGATGAGTGAGCGGGCTCCGGGGGCCTCGCTGTTGAGACGCCGGGCCAGGGCACCCGCGTCCGCAGTATCCGGGAGCTGAGAGAGGTCCTGCACCAGGGCGGCATAGGCGTCAGCAGCCGGTTGCGATTGACGATCCCAGTGGGCCAGGGCCTGCACCGTGGTGGGCAGGGCCTTGGCGACTTCGGGATTTTCCACAGCGCGCATCAAGAGCGCGCCAATGGGAACCAGCAGAGTCAGGAGCAGAAACACCAGCAGGGGCACTGTCAGCAAGAAGGCCCGCCATTTGCGGCGCGACTCCGCGCGGGAGAGTGCGGCGCGCAGATCGCCCTGCGGCGGGTTGACAAGGGCTGGCATGGACATGGTGGGCTGCTCCTGCGGTGCTGCGGCTTACTGGGTAGCCCAGGCGGCGAAGCGCTTCTCCAGCGCCTCGCCCTGGTCAGCCCAGAAGGTGGTGCTGAACTGGATCGCGTCCTTGGCGTTTTTCTCCGAGGTTGGCAGGTCGCCCAGCACCTTCTTGTCCAGTTTGGCCAATGCCTTCTTGTTGGTCGGGCCATAGGCAATGTTCTGCGCGTACACAGCCTGGTTCTCGGGCTTCATGGCGAAGTTCAGGAACTTGTAGACCGCGTCCTTCTTGGCCGTACCCTTGGGGATGACCCAGTAGTCCAGGTCATAGATGCCACCGGGCCAGTAGATCTGCAGGTTGCGGCCTTCGCGGTTGGC
>CAIQBN010000133.1 GCA_903870065.1 uncultured beta proteobacterium
GGCCTGAAAGCCTACTTCCGCGAAGCACTTGGCCCCGCCGGCAAACGCTTTTTATCCACGCCATGGGCAACCGATAGTATCTTTATGACGCCGGTGGCATCCGCAACCACGGCGGGGTCGCCGGCCGAGGTCGGCGCATTGGTCTCTGGCACCACCGTGCAGGAGCAGGGCGTCGACGAGGCCGACCTGGTCAAAACCGATGGACTGGTTGTCTTGAGCCTGTCCCGCGCGGCGGCGACGGGCTCGGCTGCCGGTAGCCTGCAGCGCGCGTCCTTCAACGCCATGGCACCCGATTCCGGGTTGACGCCGCTGGACAGTCTGGCACTGCCATTGTCCAAGGATATCGCAGCGACGGGCCTGTACCTGGATGTCGCCGGCAAACAAGCTGCCGTGCTGGGCGAAGCGGCCGCCCGCACAGGAATTTATGACGCGTGGTTTGCACCCCAGTGGTGGGCCGGCGGTGCCACCGAAATCGCATTGATCGACACGTCGAATCCGACCCGAATGCAGTCCAGGCGCCACATCCGGATCAGCGCCAACCTGATTGGTTCCCGCCGCATTGGATCCACACTGTATTTGGTGCTGCGCAGTGCAGCGCAATTACCCGGACTCGACCCTTGGTGGCCAACGGAAAAGCAAAGCACCAACCAGACACTGCTGGACAATCTGCGCGTGGCTGACCTGCTGCCAACCATGACGATCGATGGTGCAACTGCCCAACCCCTGTTCGATGCGTCGGCCTGCCTGACCCAGCCAAAGAATGCCTTTAACAGCGCCGACATCATCACACTGCTGGCCATTGATCTGTCCGCCAGCCAGCACCGCCACGCTGCACGCTGTTTCACCGGCGGCACCGAAGCGTTTTACATGTCCGATCAAAGCCTGTACCTCGCCACCACCCGCAATGCCTACAGCTATAGCGGCACCTCTCCGGTGTACAGCGGGCAGTCTGGCACCGATTTGCACAAATTTGCGTTAAACGGCCTGGACATGACCTACCGCGGCTCGGGCAATGTGCTGGGTCATCTGGGCTTCGATCAGAACCGCAAGTCGTTTCGGATGGGTGAATACCAGGGCGCGTTGCGTGTCATTACCCAGACGGCGAACAGCTGGGGCGGCTGGCTGGCGACCCCAACCACCGGTGGAGATCCCGTGGCCGATTCGCCGGGTCACCTGAGCATCCTGCAAGAAGGCACAGGCGGTTTGGTGCTGGTCGGTGAATTGCCCAATGCCAGGCGCCCGGCGCCTCTGGGTAAACCCGGCGAACAGTTGTACGCGTCGCGATTTTTGGGCGCGCGCGGGTTTTTGGTGACTTACCGCCTGACCGATCCGCTGTATGTGCTGGACCTGGGCAACCCGGCCGATCCGTTCATCGCTGGCGAGTTGCAGGTCAGCGGCTATTCGGACTACCTGTTTCCCCTGTCCGACAGCCTGCTGCTGGGTGTGGGCAAAGATGCCATATCGGATGGCAACACCGGCGACGGCCGATTTGCCTGGTACCAGGGGGTCAAACTTGCGCTGATCGACCTGACGGACCCCACCCGTCCGCGGGAAGCGGCGCGCAGCATCATTGGCCGGCGGGGCACCGACGCCACAGTGCTGCACAACCACCATGGCATTGCACTGCTCCGCACGGGCAATACAGTTCGGCTGTCCCTGCCGATTGATCTGCACGACACCGCGCCGCTCAACCCCACGGGCGCGGCCAATACGTATTTTCAGCACACGCGCACCGAGCTTCAAACATTCGAAGTCACTCTGGACGCCATGACGCTGACGCCGCGTGCGGCACTGCCTGCCATCAGCAAGCTTGAGCGCGACATTCGCAATGACCGCGCCATCCTGTGGAATGAGCAGGTGCACTATTACCAGGACGGCCTTTGGAGTGCCACCGCCTGGTAGGCTGGCCGAGGCCGGACTAGTTGGGCAGGCTCATTCGCATGCGCAGACCGGTGCTGCCGCGTGCATCGAGCACCTGCAACTGACTGTGGTGCACGCGTGCAATTTCATCAGCAATAGCCAGACCCAGGCCGGTGCCCTCGCCGACTGTCCCGGCCACGCGGTAGAAGCGCTCCAGCATGCGCGCGCGCTCGGGACCGGCAACGCCCGGGCCGTCGTCTTCAACCTCCACAAAAGGATGCTCGGTGCTTTGCGCCTGTTCACGGCTCCAACCGCAGCGCACAGTCACCCGACCGCCCTGCGGTGTGTAGCGAATGGCGTTGTCCACCAAATTTCCCAAGGCCTCCCGCAGCAACCAGGCATGCCCTGTTGTGTGCGCTTCAGCGCTATCAAGACCCAGATCAATGTTCTTGGCGGTGGCCGCATCCAGGTAGGTTTCGAGCATCACCTCGCACAATTCCTGCAAATCGATCCGCTGCATGGGTTGGGAGTGCGCGCTGCGGGCGTCTGCCCGGGACA
>CAIQBN010000134.1 GCA_903870065.1 uncultured beta proteobacterium
ACTTCGTTTTCAACCCGCACTTCAGCCGTGCGATCAGCCCACTCCACCACCGTGCCCAGGCGCTCCCGATTGGCGTTGTAGATGGGGCTGGCCGCTAGCGAAAAGTGCAACAAGCCCACCTGAATCTGGGTGCGGTAGGTGGTACTCAACGTTGCCAACATCGTGCGCTGGTGAACCGGATTTTTATGGAAGATGTCAATACTCTGTCCGACCAGCTTGCTGGCGTCAAATTGCGGCAGCACCTTGCGCAACTCGCTCTCGTTGCGCTGCATCATGGCAGTGACCGTCTCGTTCATGTAAATGATCGTGTTGCCTGCATCCGCAATCATGACGTTTGTCGAACATTTGTCCAACGCGTTGCGGATACGCGTGTTCTCCCCCATCAACCGCAGCTCCAAATCGCGCGCAGCCAGCTCCGCGGTGCGGTCCTGCCACTCGACCACTGTTCCACCGCGATGACCGTGCTGATCAATCACGGGCGTGGCAATCAGCGCGAAGGTCCGTCCACCAATTTTGATTTGCGCCCGATATGTCTCGCGCAACCGGGAAAGGATGTCCTGCTGGTGCGATGGATTTTTGTGGAAGATGTCGATGTTGCTTCCTAGAACCCTGTCGGTGCTGAAGCTTGGCAACTCGGTGCGAATATCGTGCTCTGCGGCGCGCAGCATCGCCTCAACAGACTGATTCATGAAGATGATGTTATTGCCGCCATCGGCAATCATCACATTGCCTGACACCACCTCCAGCGCCGTGCGCAAGCGCACGTTAAAGGCACCCGTGGCGTTAGCTTCCTGTAGTGCGCTCAAGATTTGGCCCATAGGCGCCAGCAACTGGCCGATCTCGCTTGCATCCGCATCAATTTCCGTATCCAACTCCCCGGCTGCCAACTTGCGTGTGGTGGCCAGCGCACGCGACAAAGGCCTGGTAATACTGGCTGTAATCAACAATGCCACCAACACGGCAATGATAAAAGCCGCAGCAGTGATGGTCTGTGCGGTCTGGGCAATTTGATCCGAACGCAGTGCCGACGACGCCAGGCCCTGCTTCATCTGCGTAACCTGTTCTGTCACAAAGGGCGCCAGTGCTTGCTGCAATTTTTCGCTGGAAGCATCAAAGTCGGGCATCAGTTTGTTACCCGCCTCCGGCCCGCCTCCGACGTACGCCGTCGCCATTGCCACACCATTTTGGTAATAGCGTTGCACGCCCGAACGGATGGTGTCCAAATTCTTCAACTCACCCGCATCGCCTTCCTTGCGCACCAGACTCTCAAGCTTGCCCAAAGCCACATTGAACGCTTCGTAATTCTCACGCGCCTTGTCAAAGCCATCGTTCAGTCCATCCTTGCCACGCGTGGCTGATACGTCGGACAAAAACTGCTGAATCTGCACCGCACGTTTGTCTAACTCCTGGGCCAGCAGTACATGCTCCACGCTGGCACCCGACGCCTCGCTCATGGCAGTTTTCATCAAGGTCAGCTGCCCCGCCAACCACAGGGTGAATCCCACAAACATCGCTATGGGCAATGCAAATCCCACAATAATTCGATTTCGAATCGACAAAAAATTAAGATTCATGCAGTGCTCGTACTCTCGTATTCAATCGTATGGAAGGGCTATGCGTTGACCTACCGTCTCAAGTGGGCAAGACGATCACTCGAAACATCCAGATCATATCCATGGCGCATGGGTCGCAACAAAAGCGCCATTATAAAAATGCGGCCCCAAGGTTGCGATCGACGCGAACGCCACCACGAATGGAGCGAGCGACACCCGTCAAGGTCCGAGGATCTGGCGGCGCGCACCTTCAGGCAAGCTTTGCCGCTCGCAAACTGCATCAATGTGTTACGCCAGGGCCTGCAGAAGTGGCGATGACGTCATTTATGCCGAATTGCGTCGCGGGCGCGCTCCAAGCGTGCGTCCAGGTAGGCGCCATAAAAGTCTGCCGCACCAGCACCTTCCAGTCGTGGAGCGACTTCTGCACCGTGGGCGCCGAAAAACAATACGGTGGGTGCGAGCTTGATCCCCCATGCCCTCACCTGTTGCGCGTGCGTCGTCACCGTGCCATTGAAATTTTGCAGCGCCGCATCGCTATTCATATCTACCTGCACCACCTGCAAACCGATCTGTTCGCGCAATGGCACCAGATAGTGCTCCCGCGTCACCTTGCAAAACGGGCAGCCCTCCAGGCTCACCAGCACCACCAGCGGATTAGCCCTTTTGAGCGCCAAAGTCAGTTCATCCCGCAAGGCGCGG
>CAIQBN010000135.1 GCA_903870065.1 uncultured beta proteobacterium
CATCGAGACCACGGCGCTTGGCGCCGCCTACCTTGCCGGGCTGGGATGCGGCCTGTATGCCAGCAAGCAGGAAGTGGCCACGCTTTGGCGGGCGCAATATTGCTTCGAGCCCGCCCTGCCCCGGCCAGCGGCACTGGTCCGGTTGGCCGAATGGGACCACGCCGTGCGGCAGTCAACCACTCGCTGACGCTGAATTGCCTCTTTTTATTCCAAGTGCTTGTCCTTGTTTGACCTACGACAGGGTTTGATCTGATTTGCGTTGGCAAGTCACCTCATTTGTCGAAGAATCTGTCAAGGTAATGCGGCGTTTCCCGTTCTTTGTGGCGGAGGGTCTGCCTACTGGAGAGACTCTTATGAGCAAGCTCAAGATATCAACCCGACTAGTGCTGCTGTTGGGTGTTTTCACCGTCCTGCTTATCGGCATCGGCAGCATGGGTCTGCTGGGCATTGGGCGGTCCAACGAAGCACTGCATTCGATTTATGTGGACCGCACGCTGCCCATGGAGATTCTGTCCAAGGTCATGCAGTTGCAGTTGCAGAACCGGCAGTTGGTGGCTGACTCCTTACTTGATCCAACGATTGAAACCTATGCCCGCAATAGCGCCGCCATTGAAACCCATATTGCGGACATCAGCAAGCTGTGGGATACCTACATGGGCTCGTCCCTGACAGCAGAAGAAAGAGCACTGGCGCTAACGGTTACCGAGGCACGCACCGCCTATGTGCAACAGGGTCTTCGCCCTGCCACGGCTGCGCTCAAGGCCAACGATTGGGCCGAGACTTCCCGAATCAATGTAGAGTTGCTCGCGCCGCTGTATGCCAAACTGCGAGTTGGCATCGAACAGCTAATCACGATCCAGGTGACCGAAGCCAAGAAAGAATATGACAATGGCGTTGCACGCTACCAGACCATTCGTCTGGCGGCGATCGGCGCCATCGTTGCAGGACTGGCACTGGGTTGGGCTTTGGGCCTGATCCTGATTCGCAGTCTTTCCCAATCGCTGCACCATGCAATTGGAGCAGCCAACGCGGTGGCGCAGGGCGACCTCACAAGAGCCATTGAAGTCAGGGGCGAGGATGAAGTAGCGCAGCTCATGACAGCCATGGCCGCCATGACCCAATCGTTGGTGACGGTGGTTTCCAGGGTGCGCCAGGGCTCTGAGGGTGTGGCCTCGGCCAGTGCAGAAATCGCCCAGGGCAACAACGACCTGTCTGCCCGCACGGAACAACAAGCCAGCGCACTGGAGGAAACCGCGGCCAGCATGGAAGAATTGAATTCAACTGTCGCCCAAAATGCCGACAGCGCGCGCACGGCCAACCAGTTGGCGGTCAGCGCCTCCACGATCGCGGTAGAAGGCGGCAGAGTTGTTGCCGAGGTGGTCGAGACGATGCGCGATATCAACGCCTCTTCGCGCAAGATCTCCGACATCATTCAGGTCATTGATGGTATTGCCTTTCAAACCAACATCCTGGCCTTGAATGCGGCAGTTGAAGCAGCGCGCGCCGGGGAGCAGGGACGGGGCTTTGCTGTGGTTGCCAGCGAAGTCCGTTCGCTGGCGGGGCGGTCGGCCGATGCAGCCCGGGAAATCAAGACCCTGATCAATGCCAGCGTTGAACGCGTTGAGCACGGCACCAGCCTGGTGGACCAGGCCGGTGTAACCATGACCGAAGTCGTTGCCAGCATCCAGCGGGTTGCCGACATCATGGGGGAAATCAGCGCCGCCAGCAGCGAACAAGCATCCGGTGTGTCGCAAGTCGGGGAAGCCGTGGTGCAAATGGACCAAACCACCCAACAAAATGCCGCATTGGTTGAAGAAATGGCTGCTGCTGCCAGCAGCCTCAAGAGTCAATCCAACGAACTGGTGCAGACCGTGGCGACGTTCAAACTGGCAAGCCATCATGCGCCGCTCATGGCGGCCCCGCGCAGAGTCAGCCCGCCGGCAACAGCCAAGTCCCACGCGCCCAAGAGGGCGCAGCATCACATCGCGGCCCCGTCGGCCAAGCAGCTCGCTGCGCCGGCGAAGCCCCCGGCCAAGAGCACGGCAACGCCAGACGATGATTGGGAAACGTTTTAATTACTGAATGGGCGCCGCTTCGACGGCACTCACTTGCATAACCATAGATAGGTGCGGCACATCCCGCAGCTACCTCGGCGTTGTTTCTTTCCACCAGTTTGGTGAAGCAGATACAACGTCGCCCGACTCGTGGATGGCATTGGCCAGGTCCAGCGCGGGCCAACCTGGTGCCGAGTGAATGACATACCAATTGCCCGCAATCCCCAGGCGCTGATCAACCGTCAATACCCTGGCAGACAACCAATCGCCGATTTGCGCAGGTGTCCAATCGGGTTTGAATTCGACCATAACACCACCCGGCAAGGCCATCAGGCGCCCTGCAGGTGAATCCCCTTCACGAAAAACGGGCGATGTCCGCCCAACCCCAGCGGCGGCAGTGACCCCAGCCGGCACTGGGCGTAGCGTCACGAACTGCCAATTGGAAGTCGACGCCAAAGAGCGTGCCGCCAAGGCTGATGCCGAATGGGCAAACTCTGCGCTGCGTGTGGAATCCAGTGTGATGGCTTGCCGGACTGCACCGTTGTAATAGAAAACTGGTCCGGCGCTCACCAAGGGCATTGTGACTCCGAGTACGCACGCCAGCATGGCGCCACGCAAATGGCCTAGCGCAACAGAACTGGGCGTGGTGATATTGGACCGAGAGGTAGTTTTCATGGCGTTTTTTGCAGCTTAATATCCCATGGCCTTGATATTCCAGGCCAGCAAAGAGCCGGTACCAGTTGCCTTGGTGTCCTGCACTGTCAGCGTCCACTTTCCATCGGCCACCTCGCCCACCAAGCGGGCCACCCCAAAGCGAAAACCACCTGACAGACCCGACCCGCAGTTCACCGTCGGACCGTCTTCCGAGGACTTGCACTCATGCGGCACAGCCAGCGTACTAACTGTCTTGGACGGACTGGTCAGCGCAATTCGCAGATCCCCCACCTGGGTGTGATCACTGGTGACATTCACTTCGACAAACTCCAGATGGGAAATGCCGGTCTTGCTCAGGGAAATTTCGCTTGTCACCGCGCCAGCAGCGTCCGGTATCGCCAAGCCAGGCGATACCTTTACCGATGCCTGCTTGCGCGCTGGAATATTGACCCATGTTTTGGCCGCCCTCACTGCAGCGTTGGCGTCCGCAGCGCCATAGCCGTAATTGTGGTTTACCGCCATGCTGCCGCCATTGAGCACCCAGTCCGGGTCACCGGGATCATTCTTGCGTGCCGTCTTGGCCAAAACAAGGCGTACATCACGCCAGGTCAACCCGGGATTCGCCTCCAATAACAACGCAACCACACCGGATATTTCCGGCGCTGCAGCCGAGGTTCCGTTCATACACCGGGTGTAATTGGGCCGGCCTGCGTAATCCTGAGGGTAATTTCGCCCATCGTTGTCGCCGGCAGCCCCTGTAACGTCCACCGTGGTGATGGTGTGTGAAGAACAGTACTCCCCGCCAAATGCACTGACCAGCAAATTCGCACCAGGCTCGGAATACGATGACTTCATTCCTTGATCCGTCAGCGACCCCACTGCAATCACACCGTGGTGGTTGCCCTGACCGTCATAGTCGGCGCGGTCGGTCGGCGCACCGTTGCCCGCAGCCCAGGTGTACACAGCGCCTTTGCCGCTGCGCCCGGTCGCCAGGCCGGTTTCAATGGCCTGCATCCACACCTCCTCGGCCGGTTGCAAGGTACCCAATCCATCGGTCGCGCCGTAGCTGTTGCTGTAAATATCATTGAAAGCCAGGTCCTTGATCACTGCATCGGCACCATATTCACCGGTCGTTGCCGACAGCAAGTTGTATCCAACCAGGCTGGCGTTGAAGGCCACACCAGCGACCCCCACACCATTGTTGCCAATGGCGGCCGCAAGTCCGCCGCAACTGGTTCCATGGCTGCTTGAACTGGAAGACGGGTCACCATAGGCATTGACCCGGTAATCCCAACTCTTACCGACAACGACTGCCAGGTCCTCGTGGTGGATGTCCAGTCCGTCATCCACAATGGCAATGCGGACTCCGCGTCCGGTGGCGACATTCCAGGCCAAAGACACATTGAGGTCCTCGCCAGGAAGGCCTGCGGATTCTCGCCCGGATTGCCCGGTGTTTTTAAGATGCCACTGATCCGGAAACAGCGGGTCGTTGGGCACCACGGGCACTGCCGAACCGGCGTCGACCGGCGTACTGCTGCCCACGGAAAGCACACTGCCCACCGTAATCACCACGTTGTAATATGCAACGCCACCTACCGATAGTGTTCGCAACGTCAACCGTCCGGTGATCACATCGAACACATCTTCGGTCAATGCGGTGACTTGGGTGCTGAAGCTGACCAGCGTGGCGGGCTTGAGCACGACCGCCTGGTAACGTGTAGTGCCAACCACCACCGAACCCACCGTGACGCTGCCGGTGACCGGATCATAGGAGTCAGCAGCAAAACCAGCCGGTGCGACCAAAAATAAAACGAGCAACTGTACCGTCAAAAGAATTGCCCGTCGCAGCACTTTCATCGTCATCTTCCTATTTCAGGGATCCAAAACCTGGCTCCACTGCCGGCGCCGCAATAACCTGACACCACGGGGTGTCGCATCAGCATACCGACGCCGCCCGAACACGGTCCTTCGTCAGTTTAACGCCGGGTGAAAAACCAGCGGTCGAACCGGGTTGTGGCGTATTGCATCTCCAAAGACAGCATCGTCAGTGCACCGGCGGTATCGAGCCTATAGCGCGCCTGTTGCGTCAGAAGCAACTGGTTTGCCGTGTTGTAAGAGCGGGTGGTCAATACCGTAATCACCGACCCAATCGCGGTCGCGGCAGCATCCGCATCGATGGCATAGCTGATGGAACGCCAGCCCGTAGGAACCAATTTACTGCTGTCGGTGTAAGTGTTCAGGATTTCAAAGAGGGCTGCGTCGCCCACCTTCACGCGTTGCGGCAAATCAGGCACAGCGGCGGAATATACGGTGTATTCGGAGCCTGGCAAACTCGAACCCAACAACAGATAGGCGGCATCGTAATAGCTGACTCCCACCACATCATTGCCACCTGGGGACACGGTCGCGGCACAATTGCCTAACTTGAGCAGCAGGGTCTGGCTGGTCGAAAAGCCGGTCCACTTCTCAAAACTGGCGGCGACCGGTGCACCGGCAGACAGCGTTGCGGTGCCGCTGCAAGGATCGGATGCGACCGTGAATGCATCACTGAAACCGCTGGCAATACGC
>CAIQBN010000136.1 GCA_903870065.1 uncultured beta proteobacterium
AGCGAATAGCTGACTGACCGCCGGAACGCTCAACACCAAGGCCAGCAGTCCCAGCGTGAACAGACTGATCCAGCGCAAGGCGTGGTTGGCCATTGCGGGGCCGCGCCGTGAAGTAGGTCCCCACGACCGATTGACATGAATCAGCCCCAAGTTGGACAGTACCAGAACGCCAAACACCATGGCCCGTGACGTGGCATCCGATCCGGTCAGGTATTGCGTCAGTTCGAACACCAAGAGCAAGATCCCCAATAGACCGATGCCCTGCCAGAAGCCCCTTGCCAGCACCTCACGGTCAAACAGGCGTTGTCGGCTGCTGCGGGGCTTCTCTGTCATGGCGCGGGCCTCCAGCGGCTCAGCCTCAAATACCACCGAGCACGCCGGGTCAATGATCAGCTGCAGGAAAAGAATATGAACCGGCATGAGCAGCATGGGCCAACCCAGCAGCACCGGCAGGATGGACAGGCCAATGATGGGCACATGCACCGCAATGACAAAAACGATGGCCTTGCGCAGGTTGGAGAACACCCGCCGTCCGTAACGCACGGCAATCACCAGCGACGCGAAGTCATCGTTGAGCAGCACCAGAGCCGCCGCCTCGCGCGCCACATCAGTGCCGCGTGCACCCATGGCCACTCCGATATGGGCGGCCTTGAGCGCAGGTGCATCGTTGACACCGTCGCCGGTCATGGCCACAACATCACCGCGCGCACGAAAGGCCTGCACCAAGCGCAACTTTTGCTGGGGTTGCACCCGACAAAAAATGGCTGTGTTGCCCAGGCGCTCGCGCAGGGCGCTGTCGTCCAGCGCATCGAGCTGCGCGCCGGTCATGACACCGGTGGAGTCACTGGCCAGTCCGGCTTGCCGGGCAATCGACACCGCAGTGGCAGGGTGGTCGCCGGTGATCATCACGACGCGAATTCCGGCGGCAAGACACTCTGCAATGGCACTTGGAACCTCTGCGCGCAAAGGGTCTTGCAAGGCGATGAGTCCGAGAAATTCGAAGGCAAAATCATGCTGATTGCCAGGCAATTCACCGGCAGCAAAAGTGGCCTGTGCAACCCCCAGTACCCGCAACCCTTCAGCGGCCATGGCGCTGGCCTGGCGGTCAATTTCCGCTGCGCGCCGGGGATCGAGGTGGCATAAATCCACGATGGCCTCGGGCGCGCCCTTGGCCGCAATCATGCGCTCCTGCAAGTCAGGCGACTGCCAGACCCGGGACATCGCCAACATCTCGGGCGCCAGGGGGTAGTCGTCAACCAGCGTCCAGTCTGCGTGCAGGTGTTCGGTGTTGGCCAGCAGCCGAAGCCCGGTCTCGCTGATCGCGGTCTCCATCGGGTCAAAGGCGCGCCGGTGGCTGGCCAGCACCGCAAATTCAAGCAAGCCGTGCAGTGAGTCCTGTAATACGCAGGCGGCATTGTGTAGGGTGTCAAACGAATCGGATTCACACCAAAGCCGGCGCACCGCCATGCGGTTGGCGGTCAGCGTACCGGTCTTGTCGACACACAGGACCGTGGTCGCGCCGAGCAGTTCAACGGCGGGAATACTGCGTGCAAGCACATTTTCGCGTGCCAGGCGCCACGCGCCCAGGCCCAAAAACAGAGTCAGGACCACCGGGAGTTCTTCCGGCAGGATGGCCATCGCCAGCGTCAGTCCGGCCAACAACCCCCGCAGCCAGTCGCCCGTGCTCACCCAATAAGTCAATGCCAGGCCACTGGCCAGCATCAAGCCCACCAGCGCCACACGTTGTACGATTTTTTGGGTTTCCCGTTGAATGGGTGTGCGTTCATCGCCCAGGGCCGCTAGTGACTGCCCGATGCGCCCCAGCGCGCTGCGCGGTCCGGTCGCGCTGACGCGCCCCTTTGCAGTTCCCTGTGTGATCAGCGTGCCTGAAAAAACCCGCTCCCGCTCGCCAGGACCGCTGTCAGTACCCCCTTGCGCGGAACTCATAGCCTGTTTGTCCACGGGAATAGACTCCCCCGTTAAAAGGGACTCATCCACAACCAAATTGGATGCAACAACCAGGTCGAGATCGGCCGGCACCCGATCGCCTTCCGTCAGAACCACCAGGTCGCCACGCACCAGGTCCCGCCCCGCGATGCGAACTTCGCACCCATCGCGTACAACCAGTGCACGCGGACTCGACAGATCACGCAAAGCATCGAGCGAGCGCTCGGTGCGCCGCTGCTGTACAAAGCTGATGCCCATGACCACGATAACAAAGCCCAGCAACATGAAGGCTTCGTGCCGGTCGCCCAGCACCATGTAAATTACGCCGCACGCCACCAGCAGCAAAAACATGGGTTCGGATACAACATCCACCAGCAGGCGCAACAAACCGCGCTGCCGCGAGTCGGGTAATGCGTTTGGCCCGTCCTGTTGCAGCTGAAGACGGGCTTGCGCCTCAGTCAGGCCGGCATAGGGCGTCTCAGCTGGCGCCTCAGAACGCTGGACGGCACGAGCCATATGCAGACCGTTCAGCCAGGCGCTGCATTGGTTGGCTTGGCGTGGTCCAGATCAGGCCGCCGCCAGGGGTCGACATGGGTCATCAAATTGAGAACCCGGTGGCGCTGCATCACACGCTGGCGCGCCACCACAGCAATGTCGTGCCCGGCTTCCACCGAAATGGCGGCATTCACCTCGATATGGGCGTCCACCACAATCATGTCGCCCATCTTGCGGGTTCGCACGTCATGAACACCGCTGACGCCCGGAGTCTGCTCCAAGGTGAGCCGAATGGCGGCCACTTCCTGTTCATCCACGGCACGGTCCATCAGGTCATGCATGGCAGCCCAGCCAAACTCCCACCCCATCTTGGTTACCATAAAGCCCACAATGAGCGCGGCTATCGGGTCCAGTATCGGATACCCCGCCAAATTGCCCAGGATGCCGATGGCGACCACCAGCGAGGAGGCGGCGTCTGAGCGCGCATGCCAGGCATTTGCCACCAGCATGCTTGACTTCACGCGTTTGGCAACGCCCAGCATGTAGCGAAACAACATCTCTTTGGCCGCCAGCGCCCCGCCGGCAACCCACAGCGCAATAGCGTGCACCTGTTGCACTGTTTCGGGTGATTCCAGCTTGCGAAAGGCCGACCACAACATACCTATGCCAACCACCAGCAACAAAACGCCCAGCACCAGGGAGGCTGCTGTCTCGAAGCGCTGGTGGCCATAGGGATGGTCTGCGTCCGCATCTTTTTTGCTGTGATGGCTTGCAAACAGCACCACAAAGTCAGCCACCAGGTCCGACAGGGAGTGAATTCCGTCGGCAATCAGGCCTTGCGACTTGGCAAACACGCCCACCGCGATCTGGACAACGGTTAGTACCAAATTGACGCCCACACTGACCCAGGTGCTGCGAGAGGCCGCCGTAGCCCGCTGTGCGGCGCCGATTACATCGTCTTCCGGATCGTCGTGGATGTCGGTGAAATTCATGGTGCGTGTCAGTCTCTTCTCATAAAAACCCAACGCGGGCGCATCGACCTAGCTTACCCTGCCAAGCTTAAAGAAAAATGAGCGATACCAAAGCAGCCGCATGGCGGCAGGTGATGCTACCCAAATAATAGCAACTTACGCAATTGATACGAGGGCTAGAGCCGATTTTGATTACTTATTTTTCGCCAAAATCGCCATAGTGATGCGTGAGATGCAGGTCATTTCACCGGATTCGTTGTGCAATTCAATCTGCCAGACATGGGTGGTCCGCCCGATGTGTATCGGCCGGGCCACCGCCGTGACCCAACCGCGGGTCGCCGCACGCAGGTGGTTCGCATTGATGTCCAGTCCCACCGCCATCGTCCCCGGTGGGCTGGCAAACGCTGCGCCACTAGAGCCCAGTGTCTCGGCCAAAACCACACTGACACCGCCATGCAGCAGTCCATAGGGCTGGCGGGTGCGTTCATCCACCGGAACGCGGGCTGAAATGAAATCGTCGCCGACCTCCAGAAATTCAATGCCTAGGTGCGAGGCTGCAGTGTTGGCACTGAT
>CAIQBN010000137.1 GCA_903870065.1 uncultured beta proteobacterium
ACCGCTTCAACCCGTCAGAGATTGCAGCGCTTGGATTGCCGAGCACTGCCGAGCCTGTCCGGTGCCACCGATGCGAACATGCAGGTAACCAAGACCAGTGAGTTCCCGGTATATGAGTTGATCGATCGGTTGACTTGTGTGGGGTCCGTCACGCTGCCTGCTATCGGGTGCCCATGGCAGGTCCGGCGCAAGATGCAGGGATAGTGCATAACGTCGATGCAAAATACGAGCCTGCGGATACAGCGAGGCGTCATGAAAGTAATATTCACTGTAAATCGCTGTGAGCAACGGCGCGGTGTCACATAACACCCACGGCAAGGACTGTTGGCGTGCCGCGGCAAGCGCGACGGACTCTCTTTCGACTTGCGCCTCAAGAATGAGATGTTGAGCTGATTGTTCAGGTGTGCCGTGGGCATCGCAATAGTCACGTAGGTACTCTGGAACCCACACCCCGCCGGTCTGCCCGGCAAGGGTCTGTGCCAAGCTGGTTTTGCCAGTGCATTCGGCGCCTATCAGGCAAATCAGGCGGGGTTCCACTGATTGAACTTGTGTTCAGAGTTCGAATGAGACGCGCGCCCGAACGGTACGAGGTGTTGAAGGAAAAAGATAGACCCCGCCCCAATATTGGGTTGGTGCCTCGCGCCAATAATTGCGGTCGGTGAGGTTTTCAATGTTCAGGCTCCATTGGCTGACTTTGCCGGCCAAACGATGCTGGAATCGAAGGCCCGCATCAATTTGCCAAGCTGATGGCAGGGTGACTGAACCGTCAGCCGTTACTTTTTTTCCATCCTCGTAGCTCAACAGCCCGTTGATGGATAAGCCAGGTGTGAAACCCAATTTGTAGTCGGCGAAAAGAGATGCTTTGACCTTGGGTATGTTGGTCACTGCTTGACCCACCAGCGACGGGTCGAACGCTGTTGTATACAGGGCTTCCATGAATGTAAAACTGGTCTGTAACGCGAGGTCGGCATCAACTTGACCCACTGCCGTCATTTCAAGGCCGCGGTGGCGTGCTGATTTTCCGCCCGCCACGCGCAGCGCGCCCGCGCCGGTCGACAGGTCATCCGCGTAGGGCTTATCGATGCGGAATGCTGACGCTGATATCAGCAACCGAGAGTACGGTTGCCACTTGACACCAACTTCGGTTTGTTCGCTGGTGAGCGCGGGTAGGACCTGGCCGGGGTTGGCAAACAGAGTAGGTCGGTTAGGAACCGCTTCCATTTCGGCACCCTGACCCCAGGAGCCAAACACCATGGTGCCGGCAACTGGCGCCCAGGACAATCCTGCCCAGGGAGTAGTAATGGTTTGCTCAAAAGATATTGGGCGCGAACCGTCACTTCGTTCACTGCTGCGACTCAGACGAGAAGTTCGCAGCCCCAGAAAGGATTGCGTGGAAGTAGATAGATCACTGACCAGTGATATTGACAGGTCAAGAGCGCGTTCGCGGTTGTTGGTGTTGAGGTCATTGGTTGTGCCGTCGCCCGGAAGTGAAATCGGGGAATTGATGTTGGTAGTGCCGGCATAGTTGTAGGCCTGATTGGGTTCCAGATCGGTGCGACCACTGCGTCCGCTTAAGCCAAAATTGAGACGATTGTCTACACCAAATGCCAAAATTTTCCCCTGCAGTTTTGCATTCCAGGACCAATATTTTCGTGATTCCCCTTCACTGCGGTAGTCGTAAACATCGACGTCCCCATTTGCGCATAGGCCAGGATAGACGTAGTTGCTGGCGCTGCTGCATCCATCGGGAAATGCAAGTCGGTCGTGGATGAAGGTACTTTGTGAGCTGACTCCCAAGTCGGCTTGCCAAGCGGCGTTGATTTTGTGGTGCAAAGCAATTTGCGCGTTGGTGCTGGTGGCTTCAAACGGTTGGGACCAGGGCTGCGCGTTCAGATTGAGGCGTGAATAGACGGTGGCAGGAAGAGTGTCACCCACGCCGTCCGCATTGGCATCGAGCAATCCAAGGCCGGGTACTGAGGTTTGTTTTTTTCGGTGAAAGTCGAGGTCTGCAGTGAGTTGAGTTTCTGGCGTGATGCGCGTGGTCAACGCAATCGCGGCAAATTCCCGTGACCCCTCGGCGTGATCAAAGTGCGAACGCAGGCCTTCAATCGCTATATTCGCGCGCACACCAAAGGCACCCCAGGTTGTATTGCTGTCCAGATGAACTTTGCTGCCGCCGTTGCTGTCGGCGCCGATGTTTGCAATTGTGAATGGGTCTGCTTGGGGAGTTTTGGTGACGAAATTGACTAAGCCACCGGGCGCGGACACACCTGATTGCAAACCAGCGACACCTTTCAATATTTCGATTCGTTCCTTGTTTTCCAGTGCAAGGGGTGCAAAGTTCGAAATGGGCAGCCCATTGCGCAGAAAGTTGTTGCTCGGGTCTAGCACAAAACCGCGCACGGAAAGCCCCTCCACATAACCGGTCGTGTTGTAACTGTCGGCCAGAGATGCGTCAAGACGGATTGCTTGCGACAGGCTAGACGCCCCTGACGCGGCGATTAAATCAGCGCTTAAAACCGTTACGCTTTGCGGAGTCTTTGCCTGTGTCTGGCCCCAACCACTTACGTCGGGTCGATCAATGTCGAGTACCGGCGCTGCCTTAGCGGTCACCGTGACGCCTGGCAAGTGTTGGGATTGAGTTTGCGCCCACACAGGAGCATAAAGCACCGTGCAGAGCGCAGCCGTTACGTAATGGAAGCTTAAACGAAAATGAAGATTTGCCATCGAGTGTCCTAGTTGTCGACGGCAGGGAGTGCAGATCGGCCACGTCACCCAAAAAAATTGGTGAGTAGCACTTTCGTCACGCTTCCCTGCGCAAGAATTACCTTGATCAAGTTCCAGGGTGTTATCTCAGCCAATACCCTCGCGGACATCAGCACCCCTAGCGTTTTACAGCGTGGCAAATTGCCTCGCTGATGGCGCCATTGTATGCGCGACGACCGGCAGCGCGAAACCGCTCACGATGGCCTAGGGGCTAGGTTCGGTCAATCTTCCACTCCAATGCGACGGAAGTGGTTGTTTTGACTACACCCTCAAAGTTTCCCATTTCGTCCAGCAGCGTGTTCATTCGAAGCGCGCTTTCCGCTCGAAGTAACACCACATAGTCAAACTCGCCGCTCACTGCGCAAAGTTGACGTACCTCGGGCATACGTGCGAGTTGTCGTACCACGTCGCGACCGGCTTTGGGTTGCACGGTGATGCCAATGAACGCTTGCAGTCCGAGGTCCGCCACATCATGGCCCATACGAACGGTGTAGCCAGCAATGATGCCTTCACGTTCCATGCGTGCAACACGTGCAATGACTGTCGTGCGAGCGACCCCCGTCGCGCGGGCCAGGTCGGCGGCGGATGTTCGAGCATTTTCCTGCAATAGCGCCAGCAGATTGCGGTCCAAGGGGTCGCGCGGGGCAGCAGGCCCTCGTTCGGAAGCACTTGCGGGGAAGCGAACGTCAGTTTGGATTCCACTATGTTTAGGATCGCGCATGTTGGTTTGTTATGGTTGTTATGACCAATATATATGTCAAATTGACCATATTTTGAATCATTTCGCCACATTTATGTACTATTTTGTCAGCACAAGAATCTAGACTTTCCACATTGCTTTTTATTCCGGAGACTTTCATGCGTGTCGTTCTGATGGGTGCAGGGCACATTGGCCAAACAATTGCTACTTTGTTGTCGAGTTCTGGTGATTACCATGTGAAAGTGGTCGACCGGAGTTTGGACGCCTTGCACAAGTTGACACATTTGCCACTGGAAATAGAACAGATTGACACCACCGATGCCGACGCATTGTGTGGTGTGTTAGCGGGGTATGAGACAGTCATCAATGCACTGCCCT
>CAIQBN010000138.1 GCA_903870065.1 uncultured beta proteobacterium
AATCATTGAATGAAATATCGAAATACTCCGTTACTGAACCAGGAAGACGCCCGCCAAGCGCTGGACAGCATTGCAGCCACCGCCCAGCGCAGTACGACCCTGTACCGTTACGAGCAAGCCTCACCGTACTTCTTTCTGTGGGGTGCGGTGTGGGTGTTGGGCTATGGGTCGAGCGACCTCTGGAGCGCTCAGGCCGGATGGATATGGATGGTGCTGGATGCCATTGGTGTTGCCGTATCCATCTACATTGCCCAAACTGACCGGGCGCGCCGCAGTGCAGGTTCAGCAGTGGCCTTGCGTATCGCCGGTATGGGGTTCAGCCTCTGTGTCTTCTTCGCCGCAACGTTTGCTGTCATGACGCCTTCGAGTGGCAAACAGGTTTCAACGTTCATCACCCTGACCGTGGCACTGGCCTACGTGCTGGTCGGTTTATGGGCGGGTTTGCGCTGGACAGTTGCAGGTGTGGCGGTGGCTGCATTGGCCTTGCTCGCCTATTTCTATGTGCCGGCCTACTTCAATACCTGGATGGGGTTTGTCGGCGGTGGCGTGCTGGGTTTGACCGGGCATTGGTTGCGCAGGGTTTGAGATGGGTGCATTCAATGACCTAATTCACCAGCCCATACGGCTCAAGATCATGGCGAGCTTAAACACTTTTCCGATACGGGAGCCTGTGGAATTTGTACGCTTGCGCGACATCATTCAGGCCACCGAAGGTAATTTGGGTGCCCATCTCTCGACGCTTGAAAAGGCCGGTTACATCGAAGTGCTGAAAGACTTCTTTGGCAAAAAACCGCGCACCCGTGTGCAAATGACCCTTGAAGGACGCGAAGCCTTTCGTCAACACGTTCTGCACCTAACACAGCTTCTCTCTGGCGACCACTAGTCGCCTTTCTTAACCCAAGGAGTTTTTTATGACATCCACCGTTCGTCGTGCTTCCCAAGTTGCTCTGCTGTCCCTCATGTTGATTGTTGCACCTTCATCGTGGTCACAGGCTCCCGAGAGCCCAGTCAATTTGATGTCCAAACAGCGGGAGGCCATGGCGCAGTTGAGTTTTATGGACGGCGCCTGGCGAGGCACTGCCTGGACCGTGGACCCGACCGGCAAGCGCCACGAAGTGACGCAGACCGAACGGGTGGGGAATTTTCTGGACGGCACGGTCCGTGTCGTCGAAGGGCGTGGCTACAACGCGGATGGCACAGCGGGTTTTCAGGCGCTGGCCGTGTTGTCCTACGACGTGAACAAAAAAGCGTGGTCCATGCGTTCGTGGGCCCAGGGCCGCACTGGGGAATTTGCGTTTGTCCCCACGGCCGATGGCTTCGTCTGGACAGTACCTGCCGGTCCGAACGCCACCGTGCGCTATACCGCTGTTATCAAAGGGGATGCCTGGCGGGAAATTGGCGAATACCTCAAGGAAGGCGGCGAACCCCGTCAGGTTTTTGAGATGAATGTGCGCCGCATTGGGGCCACCGAATGGCCGCTAGACGGCGCGATACCGATGAAATGAAAACCAACTAGCAATGGTTCAGCGCTGTTGCAACAGCGAATACAGCATGCCAGCCAAGCCACCAGCTGCCCGGCCATCCTGTTTGAAAACGTCAGCGGCCACTACCTGCCGGTGCTGGTGAACCTGATTGACGTGCCTGAGCGCGTGGCCCATGCAGTGGGTGTATCGGATTGAAAGGCCTGCGTCCATATGGCGAGTTGTTGGCGTCCGTCAAGAAGCCGGTGGCGCCCATGGGCTTCAAGGACTTGATGGGCATGGGCAGCAAGATGGGCTGGACGCCAGCAACAAATGGCCCAGCGAGACGCAGCGCGAGTGGGGACGCACCTTCAGCATGGATGCTGATGTGCAACAGCGCATGGATGGGATCTTCGCGTCGCCTGGAAAAGCTTACTGTCCGACGCGCACCAACTCTGCAAAATGGCGATCCCGGGTGGCGATGTGTTTTTCGA
>CAIQBN010000139.1 GCA_903870065.1 uncultured beta proteobacterium
GGCAACATTGAACACCGCGACGCGGTGCTGGACTACGACAGCGTGGAGCCGATGACGGACGAGGCTGGTAGTCCGGTGATGCGCTGGGATGGAGTGACCACCAAGGCCCACCCAGCGACAGGCCAACAGGTGCCGGATGACACTGCACAGGTGGTGCAGTGGCGCTATGTCAACCCTCGGCAGGCGCAATGGCCCGCCGTGGACTTCATAGTCGGCAACCCTCCTTTCATTGGCGCTGGTGCCATGCGCGGTGCGTTGGGTGAAGGCTATGTGGATGCATTGCGTGGCGCATGGCCCAAGGTGCCAGAGAGCGCAGATTTTGTGATGTACTGGTGGCACCGTTCCGCCGAGTTGGTCAGTGCTGGGCAGGCAGAGCGCTTCGGCCTTATCACCACCAACAGCCTGCGGCAGACCTTCAACCGGCGCGTGGTGCAGTCCGCTTTAGCCAATGGCCTGAGTCTGTTGTTTGCCGTGCCAGACCATCCATGGGTGGACAGCGCCAATGGCGCTGCGGTGCGCATTGCAATGACTGTGGCCGGTGCTGTGCAGGGAGACGGCAAGTTGCTCACCGTGACCAGTGAGCGGTCAAGCGAGTATGGCGAAGTCAAAGTGGAGTTGGCGCAAAGGCAAGGCCTGATACATGCCGACCTGCGCATTGGCGCAAACGTTGCGGCTGCCAGAGCGATGCAGGCGAACATGGGCTTAAGTAACCGGGGGGTGCAGCTCTTCGGCGCAGGCTTTATCGTGACCCCGGTGGAAGCAGCAGGGCTGGGCTTGGGCACCGTCACAGGCCTTGAAAAACATGTTCGCCAGTACCGCAACGGTCGTGACCTGACCAGCACGCCGCGTGGCGTGCTGGTGATAGACATGTTTGGTCTCGGTGTTGATGACGTGCGGGCCAGGTTCCCTGCCGCTTACCAATGGCTGTTGGAGCGTGTCAAGCCGGAGCGTGACCAGAACAACCGTGCAACCTATCGCAACAACTGGTGGTTCTTTGGAGAGCCACGCCGCGTGTTGCGGCACCAGCTCAATGGATTGCCTCGCTACATCGCTACGGTAGAGACAGCAAAGCACCGGGTATTCCAGTTTCTGGATATCAACGTGATGCCCGACAACAAGCTGGTTGCCATCGCTTTGAGTGATGCGCTACAGCTTGGGGTGCTATCGAGTGCGGCGCACCTTGCTTGGGCAACTGCGGTGGGCAGCACATTGGAAGACCGCCCGGTTTATGTGAAAACTACCTGCTTTGAAAAATTCCCATTCCCCGGTGATGAAACGGGCTTGACCTCGCAACTGGCAGAGCGCATTCGCAGCCTTGCAGAGCAACTGGATGCTCACCGCAAGGCCCGCCAAGCGGCACATAGCACGGTGACCATTACAGGCATGTACAACGTACTGGAAAAGCTGCGCAACGGCGAGGTGCTGACCACAGCTGAGCGGACATTGAACGACAACGGATTAGTGAGCGTGTTACACAGCCTGCACGACGAGCTGGACGCTGCCGTGCTGGCCGCATATGGCTGGACTGACTTGTCGTTGCCAGCGGACACCGACGCCTTGCTGCTGCGCCTTGTAGAACTGAACGCGAAGCGGGCCACTGAAGAAGCGGCTGGGACTGTACGGTGGTTGCGGCATGAATTTCAGCGCGGAAATGGGCAGGTTGAACAGTCGGCCATCGAGGGGAATGCCGAGGTCGATGGTGGCACCGACGAGAGTGCGCCAGCAGCTGTGGCGACTATTGCACCGAAGCCATGGCCAACAGGATTGGCCGACCAAATCAAAGCCGTGGCCGACGTGCTGGCCGATGCAGGCACCAGCCTCGACCTTGACGGATTGGCCGCACGATTTACCAGCCGAGGCCGCTGGCGTGAACGCCTACCCACCATATTGGATGCCTTGGTGGCGCTGGGTCGAGCCCGCACCCAGGACGGTGGCCGCTGGGTAGATGTGGGTCGATAGTACGGAGTTGAACGCTTCACGTTGGCGGGTAGTGGCTACCCGGTAATGGCAACTGGGTTGCTGCACCCGCTGTGGAGTAACCGCTGCGCTTCTACTGGGATTGGCTGACCCACGAATAACAATCATTTATTAAAAAGAAATACATAAGAAGAATTACCAAAAAAAGAACGAAGGTAAGAAGGCGGGGGACGGGATTAGCCACTTGCGAATACGTGGCATGAAAGAGGGCGCTGCGCGCCCCTTGGGCATGGAAGACAGTATGGAGCTTCAGGAAAGTCAAAACCCTCCTGATGCGGCGCACTGCGCCGCCTGTGCAAGGGCACCGCCAGTGTCGGAGGTATCCAAGTGTCTGCGTACGATTTGCAAAGCTTCAATGTGTGTCTGCCAGCCGTCGGTTACTACCCATGGCAGGACGTCTTCGAGGCTATCGCTGATGTAGCAATCCCCGAGTTCATTGTCGGAAACGTATTCGCCGCTCGAAGTGAGGCGAATTGACAAACAGCCTCCCCCGTCAGCGCTCGAAAAAGTCAGGTGGGCAGCAAATGGTTCCGTCGAGTCGCATGGATAGTCAAACGTGATTTGATAGCTTCCGCCTTCGCACGTGTTTCCGTACCGCGTCTGGGCTTCATAGGTGGGTGGAGTGGGAACGTATTGCAGCTTGTCCGCTTCCTGCTGCTGAATGCGTCTGCTCATTCGAATTCACCAACGTCATCGAAGTCGCGGAAATCATCGAAATCCACCGTGCCCGTTTCAGTTTCCACATATGAAGGCGATGAGGGTGCGCTGCGAACTTTGCTGGAGCGCTTCTTTTTCTGTCGCTCTTGTGATGCAAGCCTCTTTTCTGCAATTTGCGCCGCACCTTGCTTAATGCGGGAGCGGGTCGGACATTCGAACAAAATCTTGAAGCCGCGCCCAAGCGGTTCGCGCTTGATTAGCCCAAGGGTTTCGAGGTCGGCCAGAAGGCCTCGCACGTTGCTTTCGTCTTTGCCCGTGAGCTTTGCCACATGGGATGCGGCATAGGTTGTGTTGCCTTCGTAATGGCAGGATGCCAGAGCCACATAAGCATAGAGCGTGGCATTGTCAATGCAGTCGACCATATTGAACAGCAGCACACGGGGCAAGCAGAAAAAGCCCCTCTCACCGTAACGTTCGTACCACTTGTTGTTGCGGTCGCATGGAATTCGATTACGTTGGCGCTTCACTGTGCTGACTCCGCTTCGAGCGTGCGCTCCAGCCATGCATCGACCTCTGCGATGCTGTAAAAGACCAGCCGACTGCCAGGTAAGCGGCGGGCCCTCGGGAAGTCCCGGTGTACGCACCAGTTCTCCAGGGTACGGTTGCTAATGCCCAGCGCTTCGACCAGGGCGGTCTTATTGATGAAATTTTCCATAGTGGTATGTGAAGTTGTCACGGCTGCGGGCCGACCGGAGCACGCTGGTGTTGCCGTGCTCCTTTCGTGTAGCCGCCACGTTTAGCCTTCGCGCAACTACGCGCAATTGGGTTTCATTCATTAGTCATGTCCCGTTTTCCCCAAATGTCCCAAATGTCCCAAATGTCCATACTCCCTTTCGACCTCTGTTGTGGTTATGCCGTTTTCTCCTTCCTATCTAAGCAATTGACTTCGCGCGAAGTAAAGAAGGAGTTTTTTAGGGTATTCCGGTTAGTAGCCTGGAAATGTCAAATGGACATTTGGGATATTTAGTACATTCGGGACATGGCTAAAGACACACTGGATATCCACCTTGAAGTGGGAGCGCAAGACTTTCTGGACATTCGCGTCGCGGAGTCGCCTGCTAAGGGCTTTGAAATCGATGTACTGGGGCCTGACAAAAAACTCCTCTACGCATTGCGCCCCACGGACGCCTTGGACAAAACGAGCTTGGTGGTGCTTTTGGCACAGGAAATGTCCCGCGACCCCCATTTTGGATTTGGTCGTGACCAGCTGCCCTACCGATGGCTGGATAACCGCTGGGTGTCCGTCGAACGATGGCTTGCGAGCCTTGACTACTCTATGCACGCGCTAGTGCGCACGGCTGTCAACCGGCGCATGTCCAGTGACTCGCTCGCATTTGAAGCCTTGTCCGCTTGGCAGGCGAATTCTGCGTATCCACAAGATGGTTTAGACCTGTGCGCTTTCGGAACCTGCCCGGGCATTCCGTTTAACGACAAAATCCTGAAGCTGTCCAAAGGTGGGTGGGTCACAGTGGACCACTTGCCGCAACATTTCAACACGCGAGTGTTGGCTGTTGAGGCGGACGTCGCAAAGCAGATGTATCTGGATTTGAGTATGGGCGACCGTGCCGACTCAGCGCTGATGAAATTTTTGAGTACGACGCTAGACGACCAACAGCAAGTCGTCATTCGCCGTTGGTTTGGCTACCACCTGCTATCGTCAACCATCCCCAACGCTGAGAAGATGCTCTATCTTTGGGGCAGTGGTGCAAATGGTAAATCCCAGTTGCTGCATCTTATCCGTGGTCTTGTGGGTAAGGATGCCTGCGCGGAGTTGCGCTTGCCCGACTTGCGCACGTCTGCCAACATTGAAAAGCTGGTGAGCAAGCTCGCCATGATTGGCTCGGAGGCCAAGACTGCAACGGACCTTGAGACACTCAAGTCGTTGATATCCCGCGAACCCATCAATTGCAACCCAAAATACCGCGACCCTTTCACCGTAACGCCTGAGTGCCTTGTGTCGCAGGCGTCGAATGATGCACCGGAATTCGGTGACAAGTCGGATGCAATGGTGCGCCGTACCCTGTCATTGCATCTGAAAAACTCGTTTTTGGACGAAGCATCCAGGACGGAGGACTTGGCCGCTCGCATCGTCGAAAAGGAATACCCGCTACTTGTAGGACTCGCGTTATGGGGTGCTGATGAATTGAGCGAAAAGGGGCGATTCTTTGTGCCTGCGGGAGTTGCAGAGATAAGTAAGAAGACCGTCGAGGGCGGCAACCACATTCATGATTTTGCCGAGATGGTCGAATTCGGGCCTTACGAAATTTCCATCAAAGAGCTATTCACTATTTACACGCGCTGGAGCCGTGAGCAGGGGCACCATAAATCAATGGACCGAAAAGCCATGCTTGTCGATATCAAGAAGCTGGCCGGGGACCGCAAGTGCACTTTGAAGACGATGATAAAGGCAACCAATTACGAGTCGCAGCACTGGATTGATGTGCGGGGAGATAGGACTCAAATTGACCCAACCTTGAAACCTGGCACGCGACCTGACATCTTGCAAGGTCTGCGCATCGGTGCGCACGTTTATGGAGTGCCACTGGGGCAGCTCATACCCGAGTCTAGAGAGATTGCACACTTGTTCCCGGTCCAAGTAGTGCCGGCCACGAATAGAGTTGTGGGGCAATCCGAAGAGAGCCCTGATGTGCCCGAAGCTGCACCGGCATAGGAACAAGAAAGACGCCTTGCGGCGTCTTTCCCCTCTTGCGAGGCTGCACAGTGCATTTTCCGAACACGCTTGTGAGGCGTGAGCGAGCGCGTAGGGACGCGCTTAATCAGGTATCCCTATTGACCTTTGATATAGGTGGTGTGATTCTGTTCAGTGTAGTCACCACTTCTAAATTACCTGCCCACGAAAGTCGTGCAGCGTCATCACCCGTTGACTGACCCAAACCAGGGGAGGCCGCAGCTCAACATGCACGAGCTTCACACGCTTCTCCAACGTGATACGTTCCAGTGTGGGTTTGTCGCCCCATATCGAAGTTGCCGCGAGCAAGATTCGCCTTGCGTGGCTCAGTGAGCCATCAAAAACAAAGACTACGGCGCTCAATTTATAGACGCCATCACCTGGCAAGCGTGTGCCGACATATTCAGCGGCTCTTAGGCATCTTTCCAGCTCAGCGCGTGCCTTCGAAGCCGCTTCTTGCTCTATCAGCTCCACCGCCATAGTTCCGTCTGGCATACGGCTCCAGGTGAAGCCATCCGGCAGCTTGCGCAGTGCCCGCGACAGTGCGTCGATTTTGAATGGCAACTTGCGCCTCAAAATTAGGTACTCGCCGGCCACGTGCTGGCCGGCATTCTGGCGTTCAATCAAATACCGGGTTGCAAACGTACGGTGAAAAAAAGTGGGGCCACTGACGCTTGTCAGGTCGAGGGTGTGCTGCGCTTCAATGCCTCTTACTTCTAGCCATGCC
>CAIQBN010000140.1 GCA_903870065.1 uncultured beta proteobacterium
AGGGAACGGTGTGCATTGCGTGTGAGCAGACCGAACGCGAGGGCCAGATGGCACTGCTCGAATTTTCGGTGCAAGATTGCGGTATTGGCATCGCCGCCGACAAAATCGCCTTGCTGTTCAAACCGTTTTCACAAGCCGATAGCTCCACCACGCGCGAGTTTGGCGGCTCCGGGCTGGGTTTGTCGATCGTGCGCCAGCTGGCCATGGCCATGGGCGGCGATGTCGGAGTGGACAGCGCGGCGGGCAAGGGGTCAACTTTTTGGTTTCGCATTCGCACGCAAGCCTTGGCCGATGGGCATGACAGCCGCGGCATGCAACGGAACACCCCGGCGCCGCAAGGCCCGAGCACACCCGCCGGACAACTCCATGGCCACCTGTTGGTGGCCGAGGACAACCCGATCAACGCGATGGTGATCAAAGCCCTGCTGGGCAAGTTGGGCTTGTCGGTGACCCTGGTCAGCGACGGGCAGCGGGCGGCAGATGCCATCATGCAAGGCGGCCCCGCGCCACGCCCGGACCTGGTCCTGATGGACTTGCAGATGCCGGTGCTGGACGGCTATGGTGCCACCCGGTACATCCGCCAATGGGAGGCCGACACCGGACAACCCCGTGTGCCCATCATCGCCCTGACGGCCGACGCCTTTGAAGAAGACCGCCGCCGCTGCCTGGCGGTGGGTATGGATGACTTTCTGACCAAGCCGATTGCCTTGGAAGCACTAAAGGCGGCGATGACGCAATGGCTACCTCATGTGACCACTGAGAAATCACCATGACGACCTCACGCGTGTGCATTCTTGCCATTGACGATAACCCTGCCAATTTGATGACCTTGGGTTCCGCGCTCGAAGGTGAGTTCGACCTGCAGTTTGCAACATCGGGCCCGCTCGGCATTGCGCTGGCCTTGAAGAGTCCGCCTGACCTGATTCTGCTGGACGTGATGATGCCCGAAGTGGATGGATTCGAGACCTATCGGCGCCTGGGTGACCAGCCCAGCTTGCGCGATATCCCGGTGATCTTTGTAACCGCCTTGAGTGATGTTGACTCTGAAGTGAGCGGCCTTTCACTGGGTGCTGCCGACTACATCACCAAGCCAATCAACGTGGCAATCGCGCGCCATCGTATTCGCAATCTGGTGGTACGAGAGCAATTGCGCAAAGATGTTCGCGGACAGCGCGACCAACTGCGCGAGCTCGCTTTTCACGACGCACTGACCGGATTGTCAAACCGCCTGATGCTCAACGACCGCATAACCCAAGCCATGGCTTCAAGCAAGCGCAGTGGGCTTTACGGTGCGTTGATGTTCATCGACCTGGACAACTTTAAACCCCTCAACGACATCCATGGGCACGAGGTGGGTGACCTGCTACTGAAGAATGTGGCCAAGCGCCTGACTGAGTGTGTTCGCGAAGCGGACACAGTTGCACGCGTGGGCGGGGATGAGTTTGTGGTGATGCTCAGCGAACTCTGTTCCGACAGGGCAGAGTCCGCGGCACAAACCGCGGCTGTGGCCGATAAAATTCGCACCAACGTGGCGCGGCCATATCAGCTGACGGTGTCCCGTTCAGACCAACCGGATAACCTCGTTGCGCACCAGTGCAGCGCAAGTATTGGCGTGGCGATGTTTGTGAGTAACGAAACCAGTCCGACCGACATTCTGAAACAGGCGGACTCGGCCATGTACCGAGCCAAGGAGGGAGGACGCAATACAGTTCGGTTCTGTGAACCCACGCAAGATTGGTATTGCCCCCAACCAATATTCAGCAACACTACGTAATTCTGCTCGACTCCGACTGATTGATGGCGAAACTCACCTTTCCCGGAGGCATGGTTCCCAAGATCGGTTCAAGCCACACAAGTGCAGCTGGGCGCTAGCAAGCAGCCGGGATTTTGACGGTCAAGTCATACTGGTGAGATTGAATCACCCATTGGATCCACTAGTTGCTCCTATTTTTATAGCTGTAGACATATATTTCACGAGGGCTACAGCCTTTTTTAACCAAAATTTTATGATGGATTTACCCTGCAGTCCTGCTGCCGAACGCAATAAAGGCCCAATACTGGAGCGGTTGATCCAGACTCTGCCTGCACAGGGTCACGCACTGGAAATTGCTTCAGGCACGGGCCAGCACATCACCTGGTTTGCCGCAGCGCTGTCGGGCTGGACCTGGCAACCCAGTGACACGACCGCTGACGGGCTGGCTTTCATCGCAGCCAGAATCGCCCAGTCCAACCTGACCAACATAAGAGATCCCCTGTTGCTCGATGTGCTATCGCCGCAATGGCCCGAACCTGGCGGTCAGTTTGAGACGCCACGGTTTGACGCGATTTACTGCGCCAATATGCTACACATTGCGCCCTGGGCTACTTGCGCCGCGCTGATGCAAGGAAGCGCCCGGCATCTGGCGCCCGATGGCGTGTTGATCACCTATGGGCCCTACTTGGAAGATGGAGTACCCACCTCGGCCGGCAACATTGAATTTGACGCCAGTCTACGCGCCAGCAACCCTGCGTGGGGTATCCGTTACCGCAACGATGTCGAGCAGGAAGCCGCCCGCGCGGGACTGCACCTGTCAGCGCGGCACGCCATGCCAGCCAACAACTTGCTGCTGGAATGGTCAATAAACTATCGCAATGGCGATAGTCGGGTCTGTTCGTAAGCGGCATCCTCGGGTGGCGCCTGCGGTGATGGCTGGGCACGTGCAGCCTCAACCGATTCAGGTTTTTTGGGTGCGCGCCTGGACTTGCGCCGATCCAAGATAGATGGCGCCTCTTCTTGTTCCAACGGCGGCGCAGCGTCATGCGCCCAGATCAGCGGCGGAGGCATCACCGTGAACGGACAGCCACAATCGGGTGAAAAACGCCAGGAGATGATGTAGGCGGAATGGTCGACCGCCGGCTCAAAGCGGTCAAGCCCCTGCACCAATTGCGTTTCAAAAGCGGAAAGATAACGCAAAAATAATTCGTTCCACTTCAACAGCATGAGTTGGACATGCACCTCGTCCTGCCGAGGCCCGCGCGGCACCAGGAAGACCTCGCAGGACAACCAGTCGTAGGGCACTCCGCGGCGGCGCAGTGTGTCTTTGAGCACCACACGAATCAACTCATGGCGGAAATCGCTTGGTCGACTGACACTCTGCGGGCCAACGGTCTCTGACTCTGCAAACGGCTCAGACGCTGCAACTGAGTCCGGAGCATCTTTGGGAACCCCATTCTTCAAAAACTTAAACACCCAAATTCTCCTTAGTCCTTAAGCCTTCACGCAAACGCTTTCGCTATTATTGATCAAGGGTTGGCGCAACATAACTTGTTTTATTGGCCAAAACCCAACTCCAGCGAACCTGTCGGCAATGTCACAAATTGAAACCGGGGACGGTACACCATCCGATTGCCTTGCTGCTTAACATAAGCCAAACTGCATATACGCTGCTCAAGCTTTTCCTGCTCAGAGCGAGCCGTATACCTACGGATTCACCCGACTGGCCAAAGCGCCCGCCGCCCGCCAAGCCGTGGCAGTCCCACTGATGCTGCTCCATTTGACCGCCGGCAGGGCGCCCACCCGGTTAGCCCAGGCTTCAATTTGGTCAATGCCGTCTGCAGTTCCCACAACCTTGAGCGTCTTGGGCGCCACATTTAAAGTTGCGCTGTATACCGGCTGGATATAAGCGCCGGTCGCGATGCTATTAGCCAGGCTTTCGGCTGCGGCCAGGGTCCGTCCCGCGTTACCCACGGCGACCAGATTGGCATCCGGGTCATGGGCCTTGAAATCGGCCGTACTTCGCGGTCGCCAGACTCCAGCGGCGGTATCGTCCGCACCGGTAGTGTGACCGTCACTGACCACAATGCCCCAAAGCGTTTCAGCCTGCCACCGCTCACCGGCAGTGCCGGTTTGCACGGCGCGCAGGCCATCAATTTCGGTGCTGATCAGGCCCGACGCCACCCCATTGGGTGCTCCACCCAGGGCACGGATGCGCTCTGCACAACGCACCCGGTCGGCTGCCGAATGGGCATGAATGTCCCACTCCACACCGAGCGTCGACAGCGTGCGAATCA
>CAIQBN010000141.1 GCA_903870065.1 uncultured beta proteobacterium
ATATGAGCCTTGCGGCAAAGCCGGCGCTAGTCCAGATCTCACTGGCATTTGCGCGGTCTGCAATGCGGGCAGCGATGTTCACGGTCTGGCCGTAAATGTCGCCGTCGAGTGCCTGCACAAACTCGCCCCAGTGCAGGCCGCTGTGCAGTTCAAACGGGATCTTGAGCGTCGCGCTGGTCTGGGTGATGGCGGCGTGCAGCGCAGTGATGGCCAGCAGTGCTTCGTCCGCTGTGTGGAAAAACAGGATCGCACCGTCGCCCGTGGATTTGACGAACTGGCCGTCGTGCGCAGCGCAAAGGTGGCGCGCCTCTTTCTGAACCAAAGCGGAAGCCAACAGAGCGCTCGGTTCGTCCCTTGCAGACAACGCCGTGTAGCCGGTAATGTCGGTAACTACCACAGCTGCTTCGAGCCGTGTGCTACCGGTCAACATGGCGGTGGGCATCACCCTGGAGACCCAGCCGGAAACCACTACCTCGGTGCGCTTGCGGATCGGCTGGAAAGTTGCGGCAATCATGGCACCGGCCACCAAACCGCCGGTTTCAGGGGGCAATTGAAACCATTGCACCACCTGCATCGACACTGCTCTCTCCACCAAAACAAAGATGAACGTAAGGATCAATCCAAGCGCAGTCCAGAGGGTAAAGCGGCCCAATACGAGGCGCGGGTCGAGGGTGCCGCGATAGAGAACTGACAGACCCAATGCGACGATAAAGAACAGTGGAAAAGTGCCGACTGCTACCAGCATGCTTGCTACTGCAATATCTGGCAAATGTAGTTCAGCGACCCATCTTGGTTCAATAAATATGAGTAGTGACATCAACAACCAGACGCCCTGCGAAGCACAGAGCAGCACTACATTGAACATGAACGCCATCCAGACCCACTCAACTTTGCGTTTTTCGTCGGTGGCGCCAGTTACTCGATGCATGTGTATGGCCATCATGAAGGTAAACATTGGCAGAAGGACACAAAAAGTAGCCAATAAGCCGAACGCGAGGCTAGCCAAGAACGGGGAGTCACGCATGTGCAAGTTGAACAGTCCAACATTGGCAGCGTTTCCGCGCCAAAAAATTGCAATGATCGGTGCTAGGCTCAGGAAGGCGATAAGAAATGGACCTTCACTCATAAAACTTATGAGGCGTCGGTTCCACTTCAGATTCCGCCCCACGGAAGCCCCAGTGATAGCGGATTCGAACTGTCTCACTACAAATGGACGTCGCCTTATATCTCTCAACATTTGGGCGATTGAGAATTCGGCCATTTCATCGGCCGTGACAGTTCGCGGGTGGTTTAACCAGAACTTCACCATTGCCGAAATTGCAAAACCCAACAAGGCGATACCGACACAATCAATCGCCATCAACCCTGCTGCTGAGTTTTGTAAATAGGTCGAAAAAGCCGGGGCCAGCGCCAGGAAGACGAGGGAGGAAATACCCAAAGACATCCACCCAAGGCTTGCCCCCAGCGTGACGGCTGCCTGTACCGCAAATCCTCGTACCAACAAGATTAGTGCCAAGACTGCAGCGGTTCCTGCGGTCGCCGCCATGATCGCTCGCCACACGCCACTAAGGTGGCCTTCCTTTGCAGCAACAATAACCAAAGGGACGTCCGACCCCGTCCATGCGGCAAGAATGCCCAAGGCAGCGATGCTTGACGCAATGGCAGACCATCGGATAAATTGAACGTTTGTCATGGGCCTCCCTTCAATTTCGGATCACGCTCGGATGGCTCGTTCGCCTTTTTGTTCTTCACCACAGGCTGAGTTGTTTTAACCATGCGGGTGGGGTTCTTCATACCACTCATCTTCCCGTCTTCTGCTGGCGTGATCTGGACGCTTACCTATCCTGAATACCCCATGATCGCCACAAAGTGGCAGCCGGTGCCGGTGGCCACAAAGGCATGCCACACCGAATGCGCATAACGCATGCGGTGGTCGAGCACAAAAAACACCACCCCCACGGTATACGCCAGCCCGCCTGCCAAC
>CAIQBN010000142.1 GCA_903870065.1 uncultured beta proteobacterium
ACGGCATACTCCAGCCTTCAGCCGCCAGGTCTTCGATGTCACGGGGAGTTACGGGAAGAACGGGCACGCCCAGTAGCCTGGCCTCGAAGACATTGGAGCGCACAATGATGGACACCTGTCCCTTGAACTTGCCAGACTGTTCGTCATAGACTGGCACCGAATAGACAAAACCGGCCGTGTCACGCGGATTAGCCTGACCGTTGGATAACAACTGGGTGTTGTCGCAGGTCCGCACCCGCGATGAAATCAACGCGGGCACGGCGTTGAGACGGGTTTCGTAGATAAATAACGGCGCATTTTCCCGGAACCACGCCAGCTGCTGGCTGATTTGCGCGTACTCCTCGTGCTCGGATTCGTCCGGCACATCAGCGGCCTTCCCAGCATGTATCGTCGAGCGGGCTTGCGAGACCATCAGGTTGTCATACATGAAGAATGGCACCATCCCCTTGTCAGGATCGAAACCGTCCATCACGAAGTAAATCTCAGACACCCGCACATAGGCCATCAGGTTTCCATACACCTGTTGCAGCATGCGGTGCGAATCCATCGAAAGCCGCCCCTCTTTTACGACGTCTTCATGAACCGAATTGCGGTTACCGCCGCGTGCCTCACGAACCGCAGGCAGCAGCGAGATCATGCGCCCTGCCTGGTACAGCTCCTGAACCATTTCGCGAATGGACTCGGATTTGCGTTCAAGCTCGCGCTGCTGGTAGGCCACAAGGACTTCTTCCTGCCGATCATCGTGGCTTGCCATCGACAGCTTGAGTTCAACTCCCCAGAAAGAAAAGCTGGCCAGCGCCACAACAGCAAAGACGAAATAACTTCGGACGTGAAGCGCCTGATTGGATGAAATGGAGGTCACTGCTGTGCAACAAACAAGAACGATGGCTGGAGCAAGGCATTAAACCATTGAATGTGCATTTACGGTCTCTGCCTATCGACGGTTCAAGGTATGCGGTCGGCAGGCAAATGGGCATAATTGGTCTTTGCGACCGGTAGTCAAACGAGCTTTCCATATTGAAGGACCTTTCATGCGCATTCTTCCCTTATCCCTCCTGGTTGTTGCCATTGCCGGCTGCCAGTCTATGCCTGCACCAAGCGTTTCGGCAACGCCCGTGCCCAACGCCGATGCATTGGTCAAAGCGGCCGACTGGGCCAAGATGGAAACCGTTACCGTTGTTTTGGGCGAGCATCATTTCACGCCGGCCGACCTCAAACTCAAGGCCGGACAGGCCTACAAGCTCGAACTTCGTAACGAAGGCGAAAAAGACCACTATTTCACCGCCGGCGAGTTTTTCAAGAATGTGGCGTGGCGCAAGGTCATGGTCAACAAGCAGGCTGAAATCAAGGCGCCTTACTTTTTGGCCTTTGAACCTTTGAAGAAGGGTGGGCAGGTCGATCTGTACTTCGTGGCAGTCAACAAAGGCACTTATCAGGTGATTTGCACCATTGACGATCACCGCGAAAAAGGCATGGAAGGCACGGTCGTCATCGAATGAACGCCGTGCGCCTCCTTCCCCTGATGCTGGCGTTTGGAGCCGGTGCGGCAGCGGCTGCGGACCCTCCATTACTGATTCCGGTTGTCGCTTTACCCGAGGCCCCCACGGTTGACGGCAACACCTCCGAATGGGGCAGTGCGGGTTGGGTCAAGGTGCCGATCAAGCCTTCCGTTGCAGCCGCCGATCGCGCCAAGCTAGGACTTGAGCCGGACGACAAAAACGTCACCGGCAGTCTCACATTGCAACTCAAGGTGGGCGTGTTTCAGGACCGTGTCTTCATGGCGCTGCGCTGGCCCGATGACGCGGCCGATGTTGAATACAAGGGCTGGGAATGGACGGGCGCCAAGTATGTCGAGTCAAACAAACGCGACGACATGATTGCCTTGCGTTTTGACATGGGAGGCGATTTTGATCGCAGCATGCTCAGCGGCAAAAACTACAAGGTTGATTTGTGGCTCTGGTCGGCGGCGCGTACCAACCCGGCGGGTCTGGCGGAAGACTGGACCCATTTGCTGTCTGTCAAACCGATCGACGACGCCGCCGAATACGAAGTCAAGGGCGTCGGTACCGTTTACATCAAAAAACTGCGCGATGCCGGCAGCCCTATCTTCAAGGCACTGCGTGCCCCCAAGGAGAAGGGTGCTGCGCGTGCGCCGTCATTTGAGATCATGACCAACGCGTCTGGCAGTGTGGCCGACGTGGCCGCCAAAGGCGTGTGGAAAGCAGGCAGCTGGAATCTCGAGTTTGCCCGCAAGATGAATACCGGCAACACTGATGACCTTGCATTCAAGTCCGGTCTCAAGGTACAGGGGCAGATCGCGGTTTTTAACCGTGGTGCTGACGAGAACAAGAGCGTATCGGAGCCCCTGCTGTTCGATTTTTCGGCCGTGAAGTAGCAGGCAATGCGCCACCGCCCGTTCAGGCGCGGGGCATTACCTGACAGCCTTGACCATCAGTGAAGCGTCAGCACTAACCAACCGGTTGCGCCCGGTTTCCTTGGCCTTGTAGAGGGCTGCATCCGCCGCTTCCAGCAGTTGCTCGGGTCGGGTCAGGTCCAAATCCGGAAAAGTGGCGGCGCCGATACTGATGGTGACTTTCAGGTTATCCACGACCATGGCCTCGATGGCCAGACGCAGCCGCTCTCCTACGATGACCGCGCCCCCAGCATGGGTCTCAGGCAGGATCATCACAAACTCTTCGCCGCCGTAACGGCAGGGCAGGTCGTATTGCCGACACACGCTTTTCATGGCTGCGCCTACCGCCTGCAGCACCCGGTCGCCCTGGTCATGGCCATGGGTGTCATTGAATTTTTTGAAGAAGTCGATATCGAGCAGCAACACTGAAAGCGACTTGCCGGTGCGCTTGCAACGATCAAACTCCTTGATCATGGTGGCGTCGATGTAGCGACGATTAAACACATCGGTGAGCGCATCGGTGATAGCGATGCGCTTGAGCTCATCCATCATCTGATGTTCGTTAGTCACATCGCGAATGAGCGCTGCCGACCCGATCAAATGCCCTTCGCCGTCGTCAATCGATGCTGCCGACACCAGCAGTTTGCGCTTGCCATAAATCACAGTTTCGGAGTGCCCGGTTGCGCCTTTGCCCTCAAGTAGTCGCTTCATCAGGCTGACATCGCCCAGCAGGCTGAGAAGTCCCAGTTCACGTACCTCTTCGGTGGTTTTTCCCAGTAAATCGGTGGCTGCGGAATTGATCAAAACAACAACGTCGTTTGCATCGGTGACGACGATGGCCTCGCGTGCTGCTTCGATGATGGTGGTGAGCTTATCGCGCTCGCGCAGAAGCAGGTCGTAGCCCTGCTTGAGGCTTGAAGTCATCTGGTTAAAGCTGTGGGCCATGCGTCGGATCTCGCCACCGCCGCGCACCGGCACAGCTGAGCCGAAGTCGCCCGACGAGATGCGCGCCATGGCGCCGGTGACGGCCTCGATCGGGGTGACGACCGAGCGCCCCAGCACATAGCCTGTAAACAGCATAGTCAGGATCAAGGCGGAACCGATCACCAGGATCGACTGTATGCGCACATTCATGACGGCGGCCTCGATGGACGTCATGGGTGCGGACAGCTTGATCACGCCTTGCACTTTTTGGTCAATTCCGTGGCACTTGGCGCAAAGAGCGCCACCCGGAATGGCGTCATAAAACACGAAATGGTTGTGCCCGCTCCTGTGGTCCACGACGGACGATGCCTCGCCGGCACTGGCCAATACCTTGGCAAATACAGGGTCCCTTGGATCGACATTTTGAATCGTCTGCGGCTTCGGGTGCGGGGGGTAGGTCTTGCCACCCAGCCGTTCGTTGATCTGATCAATGGTGGCATTGTCGCGAAAGGCCTCTGTGCCGTCCCGACGCAGAATAACGAACTCGGTGATGCCGCGCTGGCTCTTGAGCCGATCGGCGAAGTCCCGCATGATTTCAGCGTGGTTCTCAATCATGACGGATTCAATGCCTTTGGCAACCGAGTCGGTCAGTTTGTGCAGAGAGCGCTCGTGGTCACTTATGATCGCCCGTTCTTGGGACGCTGCGTAAAAATAGGCAACTCCTGAGAACACGATGGTGAGGGTGATTCCAATGGCCAGCAACACCCGGTAGCGAAGTTTCTGGTTGATCATGCCGTCTGCTCCCCGGGTGCCGTTGCGATGGTGGTGCGATTGCGTCCGCCTTCTTTGGATTGGTACATCGCAGCGTCTGCCGCCTCCAGCAGCGACTCCGGACTGGCAACCTGCAAGACGGGGAAGGTGGCTACCCCGATGCTGATGTTGACCTGAAGCCCATCAACCACGGTGGCAGCAACCGCTTCACGCACGCGCTCGGCCACGGTGAAGGCGTTGATGCTCGGGGTGTCGGGCAAGATGCCGACAAACTCCTCGCCCCCGTAGCGGCAGGCCGAGTCGTACTTGCGCAAAGCCGCAGCAAAGGTTTTTGCCACCGCTTGCAACACCCGGTCGCCCTGGTCATGGCCATAGGTGTCGTTGAATTTTTTGAAGTGATCAACGTCAAAAATCAGCACCGACAAGGGGCCACCCGTGCGCTCAACCCGTTCGAATTCCCTCAGCAAAGTGGTGTCAAGGTAGCGACGGTTGAACAGGCCGGTCAGGGCGTCGGTGGTCGCCAGGCTGCGCAATTCGTCTTCAAGCCGCTTGGCTTCGGTCACGTCGCGCAACAGGCAGGCGGAGCCGACCACATTGCCATCATTGGCATGGATGGTGGAGATATACACCTGCAGCGCACGCTCGCCCGTCTCCCAGATGTTCGGCGTGGCTTTATCTTCAGAGGCGAGCCAGCGCAGCAGGGTGTCGGGGTCGTCCGTGAGGTTGTCGAAGCCTTTGCGAACAATTTCCTCGGACGATTTGCCAAGGAGCAGTTCTGCAGCCGGGTTGACGAGCACGATGACACCCGAGCTGTCGGTGACCACAATGCCCTCTCCGGCCCCAAAAATGATGGTCTTGAGCTTGTCCTGCTCCATTCGCAGCCCGCCATAGGTGGACCTGACCTCATCCGTCATCAGGTTAAAGCTTGATGCCATTCGCCCAAGTTCATCTTTGCTGGTGACGGGCACCTTGTGGTCGAGGTCGCCGCTAGAGACGCGCGCCATCGCATTCATCACCACTTCCATTGGCCCCACCACGGCGCGCCCCATGGTGTAGCCCGTGAGCGCCACCGAGGCCAGCAGCGCCAGGCACAGCACCAACAGCGAGTCGTGGCGCACCTTTACCAAATCGAACTCTGCCTCGGCAAGCGAGGTGCTTAGCAGCAGCACACCGCGCACCCCCTGCGCCTTGCCATGGCACTTGTAGCAGCCGCCCTGGTTGTGAATCGGGGCGAGGAAGTTCAACACCTTGCCCGTTGCGTCCTTGCTGTAAAACGAGACCGCCTCCGTGCTATCGAGTGCGCTGAGCAGCATGGCATCGTCTTTGGACAGCACCCTCACCAGGGTTTCGGACTCGCGCGGAATGAACACTTCCTCCCCGCGGCGTCGGTTGACATCATCAATGGTTTTGTTGTCCTTGAACGCCTCGTCGCCATTGATGCGCAAGATCCGGAAGTCGTTGATGGCGGGAATCTGCTTCAGACGATCGGCATAGGCGTGGGCGATCTCGGCTGAACCCGCCAGCATCACACTGCGCAGACCGGAGATCACGCTCTCGGTCAGCTTGCGCATGGTCTGCTCGTTTTGCGCCATCACGGCTTGTTCTTGCCACTTGGTGTACAAAAATGCCGTTACCACCAGACCCACGGTGACGGTAATGCCCACCACCATCATGATCTTGTAGCGGATGCGCATGTCCTGGAACATGGATTTGAGATTCATGATTTGCAAAAAAGTGTGAGTCCGTTTTGGGCAGCGTAGGCACGCCGTTCAGGTTCAAAAAAATAGCACAGGATATCTCGTTCGGGCCATGCAACAAAAACGCAATCATGGCATATGCCACTGCATGCGGCAGATTTTCGCCTCAAACTGGCCTCAGTCAGCGCCCGCAACCAGGCGCTTGTAGGCGATGGACAGCAGGGCCGGACGACATGAACGCTGCACTACCCCGTGTCATCATTGCGCCTATCACCAGAGTCGGTCAACCCGTGGGTGGTCGGCCCGAAGTGCTTTTTTAAAGAAAAAAGGCACGGATCCTGCTCGATCAAATTCGCTGCATGGATCAGGTGAGGTTGGGCAAGAAGATGGGAACGATCGACGAAAGTCCCGCCATTCGGTCTTACTGGAAATGCTGGCTTGATGGGGGTGCTTCGGTATTGCATCTGGGCCGAAAAAATTCAGTGAATCAGGCTGTAGCCCCCACGAAATATACGTAGCACGCTGCTAATTTGATAGTGTGATCCCAACCTCGCACGCTACGGGTGGCGAATGTTGCTTGTGGGTTACGGAAGTCAGGTGTGTGGGAGTTGACCGCCACGAACGGCAGGTATCGGGCAGCGCAGCGTGTCACCGGTCAGGGGTCGTTCGTAAACCTTGCGTTTGCAGCGTTGAACTGTCGTTCACGAATGACGGTTTCTCTAAGGGCTGTCCTAGACCGAGTCTTCAACAATCTTGACTTGATTTCGCCCTGCCTCTTTTGCAAGATACATCGCACCATCGGCCAACTTCAACAGTTCGTCCTGACTGAGATTGTGGTTCAATCCGATCGCCACGCCAACGCTCGCAGTGCACGCTCGCAGTGCAATGGTGCTCCACAGAGATATTTGTAGTACCGCGCTGTATGATTTTTAGTCGATAGGGTTCGGCCAAGACACTTCGAATTTTCTCAGCAAGTGCGAGGGCTTGCGAAGTCAATCAACCTGACTTTGAAAGAGCTGTGGGTGAATGCCAGAGTTTGATAAAAGACACATATGGTCCCTTGTCATGGAAATGATGAAAGCTGGTCCTGACAGCACGGATGGCGTTAAGTAGCCCTTAGTGCTATCGCAAGATAAGTAGCGGCCCTTCATTGCTCAGGCGATATTTCAACCCGGTTGCGTCCGTTTTCCTTGGCACGGTACAGTTGTGCATCGGCTGCCCGAAAGATATCGACCACCTTGCCCGAGGCAGAAGCCCTGCATGCACCACCAACCGAAATGGTGACCACCTGCCAGCTGTCATTTTTTTTGTGTGGGATACCCAACTGGCGCACAGCCTGGACAATGGAATTCGCTATCTGCTGCAACGCGGCATCGGGCACGCCCGGCAGAACCACGGCAAATTCCTCGCCACCATAGCGGGCGGCAAACGCGCCGGTTGTCAGGCCGCTGGCGTTGGCATCATCCACCGAAGCGCCAATTGCAGAGGCCACTTTGCGTAAGCAGTCGTCGCCCTGCTGGTGACCGTAGTGGTCGTTATACTTTTTAAAGTTGTCGATGTCGAGCATCACCAAACCAAAAGGCGCGCCCAGGGTGCTGGCCTGCGCAAACGACAGGTCGACCCGTTCGTCCATGCTGCGCCGGTTGCACAAGCCGGTCAGACCATCGCTGCTGGCCATTGCTTCAAGTTTGTGGTTCGCGGCCGACAAACGCTGACGCAAGGTTGCAATACGGGCCATGGCTTTCATTTTGGCTTGCAGTACCGGTTCGGGTACGGCCTTGGTCATAAAGTCGTCTCCACCGGCCTCAATCGCGGTAATCAGGTTTTCCACCGTATCCGAGGCAGTGAGAAAGATGATGGGGGTCCACGCCCATTGTTGCGTAGCCTCCACTGCGCGGATGCGACTGGCGGCCTCAAAACCGTTCATGACCGGCATTTCAATGTCCATCAACACCAGGTCGGGGGCACAGTCACGAAACATGTTTACTGCCTCAAGCCCGTTTATGGCCAGCAACACCTCGTGCCCAAAGCTCGATAGCCGGCGCGTCATGACCATCACCACCGCCGCAGAGTCCTCAACCAGCAAAATCTTCATGGCAATTTCATTCCAGCCTTCAGCGTGTAGTTGTGGACCCAGCGTACGGCCATTGCGCTAAAGGCTTTGCCGACCGCACTACTGAGGTAGCAATCTCTTGCGGAGGACGTTGATGTCGTCGTCACTGTCCGAAAACTCGGCAGCAATGGCCAGGCATTCGTCTTGTATGGCCATAAAGGCGTCAACGATATCGGGGTCAAAGTGTTGACCTTTGCCTTGCGCAATGATGGATGCCGACTGAGCGTGGCTAAAGGGTTCTTTGTAGACTCTTCGACTGATCAAGGCATCGTATACATCGGCGACCGCCATCAGGCGCGCCGAAATCGGTATGGCATCGCCCATCAGGCCCTGCGGATAACCACTACCATCCCATTTTTCCTGGTGCGACAGGGCAATTTCGCCCGCCACATCCAGAAACGCAATCGGACGGCCTATGCGCGCTTTTGCCCTTTCGATGGCACTGTGGCCCAGGGTAGTGTGGGTTTTCATTATTTTAAACTCGTCCGCATCGAGCTTTCCGGGCTTTAGCAGTATGCGATCAGGTATGCCGACCTTGCCGATGTCGTGCAGCGGCGCAGAGCGAAACAGCAGATCAATGAAGCGTTCATTCAGGTGCAGGACAAACCGGGGATGGTTCTGAAGTGCCAGAGCTAGCGCGCGCACATAACGCTGGGTGCGCAAAATGTGGTGACCGGTCTCGTTGTCACGTGTTTCGGCCAGCGAGGTCATCGCCAGGATGGTTGCTTCTTCGGTCAGGCGAGTTTCTTCGGTGCGCCGGGCGACCTCTTGTTCCAGGTAGGCGTTTTTGTCCTTTAAAAAGCTCGCAGCGGCCCTGAGCGCGAGATGGGTTTTGATGCGGGCTAGCACGATAGCCGGACTGATGGGTTTGATGATGTAGTCCACCGCACCCAACGCAAAACCCTGGTGTTCGTCCGCCAGTTGCGTTTTGGCTGTGAGAAATATGACGGGTATATCCTGCGTTTGGGTATCAGCCTTGAGTTGGCGGCACACCTCGTAGCCATCCATTTCTGGCATCATGATGTCGAGCAAAATCAGGTCTGGCTGCGGGCTACCATGCGCAATTTTAAGAGCCCTTACCCCGCTGGGCGCCACCTTTACCAAGTAGTCATCGGACAGCAAATCGTCCATCAAAGAGAGGTTTTGCGGTGCATCGTCCACAACCAAAATCAACGACCGGGCGCTGTCGGATGGTGATGTACTGGAATCAATCATGTTCAGACTTCGGGTGTCGTTGGCATATTAGCCGCAGCGCCCAGCAATGCAAGGGCCTGTTCAAAATCATATTCGCGCACCGCTTGGCGTAGTTCCCGAAATTGATCGGGCATGCAGGCCATTAGCAACGCGGTGTTGTCGCCAATCAGTCGCTCTGCCTTGGCGTCGTCATTGGCCAGCATAGCTGCGAGTTGCATTGTGATGGCACGCTTCTGCTCATGACTAAAGCGCTCGGCGGTAGCAACTTGTACGGGTTCTTTGGAGTACTCCCCTGCTAGCGTCTGCAAAATCGCGCTTATCTGTCCGGCCAGTTTCTCGGCGAAAGCATTGAGCTGGGATTCAATCACCGCGCTGTCCATAGCCTCAGCCAGGGCATCCTCAAGCGCTTGCGCGGACTCCTGCAATGCGTGCGCACCAATCTGCCCAGCCAAGCCTTTGACCGTGTGTGCCAGACGAACGGCGACCTCGCCGTCACCCGACTCCCATGCGCGTCGGATCTCGATATCGGCATGGTTCTTTGTTTCACAAAAGCTGCGAAGAATTGAAATGTAGCGCTGTTTTTTCCCATCATGCGGCGCAACCCCACGGTGGTGTCGAGACCCGCAATGTGCACCGGGAAATAATCAGTGGCTGAAGGGCCCTCAGGCGCTCCAGTGATAGTGCCGAAAGGCAAAACCGGGCTTACCCGTGCCGGGATCCATTTCAGCAAAACGCGAAACAATTCATCCGGTTCAATAGGCTTGGCGACAAACGCATTCATGCCCGCCTCAAAGCAGCGGTCGCGGTCGGCTTGCATCACATTGGCTGTCATGGCGATGATGGGCAGGTCGGAAAATTTGGACTGACGGCGGATCAACTGGGCTGCCTCCACACCGCCCATGACTGGCATCTGCATGTCCATCAGCACGAGGTCGTACTCGCCGGACTCAACCATACCAACGGCAATTTTTCCGTTGTCTGCGACCTCGACCTGAAAACCGGCATCGATCAGAATCTCGGTAGCGACTTGCTGGTTGATGGCATTGTCCTCCGCCAGCAAGATGCGAGCCCCCCGGATCGGTGACAGTGCCTCCAGACTGGTGTCGGGCTTGACGACGCGCATGGCACCGGCATCGTCCGAGTTGCCCAGGGCTCGCATCAGCGCGTCAAACAGAATGGACGCACTAATGGGTTTGATCAGCACGGTGCTGATGTCGGCTGCATCGGCCTGGTGCATCACTTCCTGGCGCCCGTGCGCAGTGGCCAAGGCGAGCTTGGGTAGCGGGTGAATGTCTAATGCGCGGATCGCGGCGATGGTTTCTATGCCGTTCATGCCCGGCATCTTCCAATCCACTACCACCAAGACGTAGGGTTGTCCCCGCTCGGCAGCCTGGCGCACCGCAACTATCGCCGCTTGCCCCGACTCGGCCTGGTCAACTCTGAATGTCATTTGTTCCAGCGTTTCGGCTAACGACTGCAGGGCGGCTTCGTTGTCATCCACGACCAGCAGGCGCAGGCCGTGCAGGTCTTTGCTAGGCACCAGTTTGCGGCGCTGGCTTTGGCTGATGCCCAGGCGTGCCGTGAACCAGAAGGTGGAACCTTTGCCCGGGGTGCTTTCCACGCCAACTTCCCCTTGCATAAGGGCAGCCAGATTTTTGCAAATAGCGAGCCCCAATCCGGTCCCGCCATAGCGACGCGTGGTGGAGGCGTCGGCCTGCTGAAAGCTCTGGAACAGGCGGCCAATTTGTTCCGCTTCAAGCCCGATGCCGCTGTCGCGAATGGCAAAGTACAACAGGGCGTCTGTTTCTGTCCGTTCCTGAACCCGCACGATGATCTTGATCTCTCCGCGCTCGGTAAATTTGACAGCGTTGTTGCCGTAGTTGATCAGGATTTGCCCCAAACGCAGCGGGTCACAACGCAACACAAATGGCACGTCGCTGGCTAGGTCAAAAATCAGCTCCAACCCCTTTTCGCTGGCCTTCTCACCCATGAGGTTTGCCACATTCTCCAGCACCGTGTCAATTTCGAATTCGGTAGTCTCTACGCTCAACTTACCGGCTTCTATCTTGGAAAAATCCAGAATATCGTTGATGATCCCCAGCAAGTGCTCGCCCGAGAGCTGGATCTTCTTCAGGTAATCGCGCTGGCGTACCGTCAGCTCGGTCTTTTGCATCAAGTGGCTCATGCCATAGATGGCGTTCATAGGGGTGCGAATCTCGTGGCTCATGTTGGCCAGGAAGTCAGCCTTGGCTTGTGACGCGGTTTCGGCCAGCAGTCGGGCCTCGTCCAATGCGACCTCGGCGGCCTTGCGTCGGGTAATGTCCTGCATAGAGCCGCTCAAGCTGACCCTGCCGTCGGCATCGTGACCCAGGCAACCCACCATGTGAAGCCACATGGTGTAGCCGTCAGTTTGGCGGTAGGGCACTGCCAGCTCAAACTGCTGCTGTATGCCCGCGGTCACCAGCGCCACCGCCTCTTGGAGTTGCTCCAGACTGGCGGGGTCAACCGCTTGCACGGCTTCATACAGGTGCGCTACGATGGAGTACTTGCCATCGACCTTCGGAGGCAACCCCAGCAGTCGCACCAGACGGTCTGAGGCCTGCGCCGTGGCTTCGCCAGGGTAGACCTTCCAGTAAGCGGATTCGGTCATGTCCAATACCTGTTCGGCTGAGGCCTGTGCCTGGCGCAGATCCTCGGTGCGCCGCGCCACCCGGTCTTCCAGATCGCTGTTGAGTCGCAAGATTTCAGCCTCGGCGGCTTCGCGCTTCTGAATGTCGTCGCGTAACTCACCAATTGCACTGCGCAAGTTATCCTGCATGCGGCTTACGCCGGTGGCCAGCAACTGCACTTCGTCATTGCCCAAGCCACCAAGCTGCATGCGCTGCAATGTCAGAGAGTCGTCCAGGTTGTGGGTGTTACGGGTGTCGACAAAATTGGCAATCTGGCGGATGTGGCGCATGACACGCTTATCCAGCAGCACCAAGAGAAAGCCCGCCACCAAGGTAATCAGCAAAAAATTGGAAAACAGGATTGATCGGTATTTATCGGCTAGGCCGTGTTCAATGGCTGCCTGGTCTATCT
>CAIQBN010000143.1 GCA_903870065.1 uncultured beta proteobacterium
GAAACGCTTGAGGGTCTTCTGGATTTCCAGATGTTCATGGGTGAATTGCATGGTGGTGTACGAGTGCTGTAGGTTGCTGAGGCGCAAACGCGGCCCCCTGGGGGGGCAGGGTTCCACACGAAGTGAGCGAGGGTGGTGGCTTCATGACAAAAACACCTTCGGTATTTGGGCGCGGTGAAAGCCGTTGTAGGGCTTGACCGCATCACGCGCCTGCGCCGCCGCATCGGGCACACGCATGGGGTAGCCCGCACGGGCCTGCGGGCGGGCACCGTCAATGCGCAGGGTCGTGCCGCTGATAAAGGAGGCCGCAGGGCTGAGCAAAAACACAATGCCGGCAGCGGTTTCGGCCTCGGTTCCAAAGCGCCCGGCGGGAATGGTCTTGGCCATCTCGCGGATCATCGGGGCCATCTCGACGGGGTAGTTGTCCATGCCGCTGGAGGCGATATAGCCCGGGGCCACCGCATTGACCCTTACCCCCTTGCAAGCCCACTCCATGGCCGCCGTTTCGGTAAAACTGACCATACCCGCGCGCGCTGCGCCACTGTGGCCCATGCCTGGCATGGAACCCCACATGTCGGCCACGATGTTGACGATGGCGCCACCGCGCTTGTTCATGCTCTGCAAATAACACTCGCGCGCCATCAGGAAGCCGCCCGTGAGGTTGGTGTTGACAACCGCTTCCCAACCTTTGGCGCTAATGGCCTCCAGCGGTGTCATGAACTGGCCGCCTGCGTTGTTGACCAGACCATCAACCCGGCCATGCGCCGCCACCACGTCTGCAACTGTCTGTTTGACAGCGTCTTCCTGGCGGATGTCGCACACCTGAAAGCTGACCTGACCGCCGTCCTGGGTGATTTCGTCCGCCACCTTTTGCAGCTTCTCAAGTTTGCGCCCCACCAGCGCCACATGGGCGCCCAGCGTCGCCAGTTCATGCGCCGTGCATCGACCGATGCCTGAGCCACCGCCGGTGACGATGACGACTTTGCCAGCGAACAGCCCGGGGGCAAATACGGATGCGTAATGCATATAAAACCTTATTCAGTTGAAGGCCGGGCAGCGTCGCCGGACAATGTGTGAGTTGTGGCGCTGGGGCCTAAAAATAACGCCATTGCGGCGTCGACCAAGTCGTTCACGGAAGAGCCTTTTTGTGGATCGAACCACTGAACCGACCAGTTCAGTGCCCCCAGCATCAGCAAGCGCGACAAACCCACGGGTGCGCGCAGTTGCCCGCTGGCGTGCAGTCCGTTGAGAACCGGAACCCACAGGGCTTCGTATTGCGAAATCAGTTGCGCCACCAATTTGCGCTCGCGCTGCGGCAAAGAGCGGGACTCATACAACATCACGGGAACAAAGTCATTTCCCGGCCCTAACAACACATCAAAGTGCGCCTGCACCAACTGACGCAACTGCTGATCCGCCGGCGCATTGGCGTGCCCGTGCGCCTGCACGGCTGCCGCTTGCCGGGCCAGCGCAGTATGCATGCCCGCCTCCATCACGGCAAACAGCAGGGCTTCCTTGCTTTTGAAGTGGTAGAAAGGTGACCCGCTTTGCATGCCCGCTGCCGCAGCTATGTCTCGCGTCGTTGTGGCGGAAAATCCTTTTTGCCTAAAAAGCTGCGCGGCAGCAGCCAGCACGGCCTGGCGCCGGTTGCCATCGTCGCGCTCATCAACGGTTTTGCGCGGCCTTCCGCGCGGCCGTTTGGCTTCGGAATCCGGCGCAGACGTGTCAAAACGGTTGTTCATCCGCCGACGATACCAAAATCACATATTATTAACAAGCGTTTGCTTGGCATAAATAGCAAGCGGGACACGCCAGCGCATCGGGGAACTGAATCTTCTAAGTAAAAATCGCGCTTAGCCCTCGTCAAATAAGCGTAATACGCTCTACTTTTAATAGCAAACTAGCCGATCGGAATAACCCGTGGCAGCACCAGATCAAAAGTGGTTCCCTGCCCAACAACCGACGATACGGTGATGCGCCCCCCCAAAACCTTGCTCACCAGGTTTTGCACAATTGCCAGCCCCAACCCAGTGCCACCGCGACCGATCTTGGTACTGAAAAAGGGTTCGAACAATTTCTCCAGCATATCGGGCGCCATGCCCACCCCGTTGTCGCGCACGCTCAAATGCACCTGCTCGGCATCGAGCCGCGCGGCCAGGGTCAGCACCCCGTCAGTGCGGCCCTCCAGTGCATGCAAGTAAGCGTTGTTGACCAAATTGATCACAATCTGCCCCAGCGGGCCGGGCTGACTGTCCATGACGATGCCGGCGGGTATATCCACCACAATGCGGTGCGGGTGGCGCTTGAGACTCGGACTCAAGGTGTGCAAAATTTCACCGACCACCACATCCAAATCAAACAGTCGGCGCTGCTCACTGGCCTGATCGGCGGCGACCTGGCGGAAGTCGCCTAACAATTCCACCGCGCGCTCCAGGTTGCGCTGCAACAAGGCCACACCGTCTGTGGCCTGCTCCATATAACGCTCCAGCGCGGAACGCTTGAGCTGCCCCGCCTGCACACTCTGGGCCATGGCCTGCGTCTGCTCGGCCAGCGCGCTGGCAACCATGCGACTGTTACCCAACGGTGTGCCCAATTCGTGCGAGACGCTGGCAATCAGGGTGCTCAAGGTCGCCCGGGCCTCGCTGTGTGCCAGGTTCTCCTGTGACTGCCGCAAATTTTCCAGGGCTTGCTCCAGTTCGCCGGTGCGCTGGGCAACCCGCTGTTCCAGTGTTTCATTGAGGCTCTGAACCTGGCGCAGAGACTCACGCAGCAACCACTGCGAGTGCACCCGCGCCCGCACCACGGACGCATTGACGGGTTTGGAGATGAAGTCCACTGCGCCCAATTGCAGGCCCAGGGACTCTTCTTCAGGGTTGTTGTGACCGGTCACAAAAATCACCGGTATGTCCCGCGTGCGGAGGTTGGCCTTGAGCTGACGGCATACCTCGTGCCCATCCATGCCCGGCATCACCACGTCCAGCAGAATCAAATCGGGGTTTCGCTCAGCGCACAGGGCCAGCGCCTGCGCACCATCGGTGGCCATGAATACTTCATGATCGGCCTTGAATATCTGATAGAGGATCTGGATATTAAAGGCTTGGTCGTCGACCACCAACAGGGTGGGTTTGCGGGGTGCCATGGCCGCAACCACCCTTCCAATTATTTGGCGGAAGCCGGGCCTGCTGCGCCCGAGAAGGTGCCGGCCCTGACAGTCACCATGTTCTCTGGTTTGAGGTACTTCTTGATACTTGCATTGACCTGCTCGTGGGTTAGTGCATGAACCTTTTGCGGAAAGTCGTCCAGCCAGGCTACGTCGTAGCCACGATTGACGGCGCTGATCAAGGCGTTGGCCATGCCACCCGTAGTTGCCAGGTCAACCTTGAAGCCGCCAATCAGGTTGCTCTTGCGGGCACTGACTTCGGTGGGGGTGAC
>CAIQBN010000144.1 GCA_903870065.1 uncultured beta proteobacterium
ACGCTTTTCCGCATCGCGTTCGGCGGTAGTCTTGGCCACCTTGTCACGGATGTAGCGCGGCATTGCATATTCAGCTGCGACGGACATGCCGGCCGCCAGTAGCCCGGGTGCCAGCCGCAACATGGCCGATGCGGTCGGCAGCGCGGTCACCCGCTGAGCCAGGGCCGCGGCGGCGGCATTCTGTGCCACCCGCTCGCCATAAACCGCAAAAACATTGCCAGCCAAAATCCAGGGCACATCACGCGCCGCTCCATCAAACGCCGGGCGCACCAGGTCTTCCGGGCGGACCAGGCTGCAGTCCTGCAACTGGCTCCACTGCCCCGCATCAAACCGGTAGGTGGCAGCGTACATTTCGTCCATCCGTGCATCCAGTAAAGCCGTCACGGTGACATTTGCAGGGCCGCCCAAATCCGCATGGCGCGCTTCCTCGGCGACAGCCAGCAGGGAATCAACTGGCAATACCCCAACCGCAGCACCAAACCCCAGTCCCTGCGCCACGGAACAGGCCGTGCGCAAACCCGTAAACGAACCCGGCCCGCTGCCAAAACAAATGGCATGCAATGCATCCAAGCGCAATTGGGCTTGGTGCAGCAGTTCCAGTATGCCGGGAATCAGGTCCGTGGACGCTTTGGCACCACCAGCGCCTGTGTGCAACCACTGCCGATCCTGCCCGTCAATCTTGCGGGACACGGCGATGGACATCACCTCGGTTCCAGTATCAAAAGCCAGCAAATTCATGTTTCACACTGCCTTTTAAGGAAAATCACCCTCCAGCCCTCGTGTATACTGTAGCAGACGCTACTTTTTTAATAGCAAACGGATTCGACTTGCGGACTCCAAACACAATGCCCAAAGTCACCAATGCCAAGCCTGCCAGCAAATTCCAGGCCATCGGCTCATCCAAAAAAATCACTGCAGCCATGGCCGACAGCCCCGGCACCAGCGCGGTGATCATGGTGGAGCGAACCGGACCGAAGTGCTGGATCATTTTGGTGAAGGTCATGCCAGAAATGACAACGGACCCCACACCTTGAAAGAACATTTGGAACGCAACGTCGCGCCAGGGAGCGACCAGCACCCGTCCGGGCACCCATTGCATCCAGAGCAGCAAAGAATAAACCGGCACGTAGATCAAAAAACCCAGCACCGTAATGGCAATCGTGGCCCGCACGGCATCCAGTGCATAACGGCGTACCAGCACGCTATAGGTCGACCAGGACATAGCCGCCAAAATAAACAGCAGGTCGCCGCGCCAGACGCCGCTTCCGTCCAATGCATGCAACAGGCTGGCCCCGCCCACCAAAACATCGCCCATCACAATCAACACCAGACCCAGAGCCCGGGTGGGTGTAATTCGGTCACCCAGAATCCACACCGCCAAGAGCGCCGTCCACAGTGGCAGACTGCCGGGCATCAGCACGGAGGCATGACCGGCAGGCGCAAATACAAAGCCGCTGTAGGCCAGCATCGCATACAGCACCCCACCAAAAAGACCGGCGATCAGCGTCTGGCGCAAGGGCAGTGGTGAAAATCCCATCAGCGAACCCGCCCAGGGCTGGGTGCGTCGGTCGCGCTTCACCAGCCACCAGCCCCAAGGCAACAGAATCAGGCCCGCGCCCCAAAGCCGGGCGTACACAATGTCAAATGGGTTTAGCAGCCCACCCCGCGATGGATCTGCTGAGGCCCGTGCAATCACGATAAACGAGGTCCAGATCACAACCGTAATTACCGCTGCCAGCACGCCCACCCACTGAGGCGAGGTGGCGGCAAGTGGATTTCTGGTGGGCAGGGACATGCGGTCGATTATCGGGTGAATGCCCGCCGGGCACCGTGTTGCTGGCGTCACCCGTGGCGCCAATGCAGCACGGCGCTGACCGACTGCGCAGTGACCTGCCGGTGGATTGAGAAATGACAACGCGCCAGCCTACCGCCCGCGCAGACTATTCCATCGGACCGACTCCCTTCAACCTCAACCATTCTGGAGACTCTCTATGTCACGCAATTCATTCATGAAGCTGGTTCCCCCGTTAATCGTGGGCCTGGGGACCGGCTGCGCCTGGTCAGCCGGCTTCCAATTGATCGAGCAAAACGGCAGTGGACTCGGCAACGCTTATGCAGGCTCGGCAGCCGTGGCAGAGAACTCCAGCACCATTTTTTTTAACCCGGCCGGTATGACCCATCTCAAGGCCCAGGAATTCTCGGTCGGCATGGCCGCCGTTGGCGTCAGCATGAAATTTTCCAACCGGGGCTCCAGCGTGGGCCTGCTCGCGGGGTCCGGCGACGGCGGCGACGCCGGCGGCTGGGGCTTCATTCCCAACGCTTACTTTACCAATGCGGTCAACCGGGACCTCTACCTGGGTGTCGGCGTCGGTGCTCCATTTGGTCTGAAATCCGAATATGGCAGCCCCTGGCTTGGCGCTGCCCAATCGGTCCGCTTCGATGTCAAGACCTTTAACATCAACCCATCAGTGGCGCTGCGGATCAATGACATGGTTTCGCTGGGCGCCGGGGTGAGCTGGCAGCGCCTGATGGCCGACTATTTGCGCATGTTGGCAGTCAACTCGCCCGCCAACGCCGCAACCCCGCTCAACCTGACACTCGACGGAAACGCCTGGGGATGGAATGTGGGCGTTTTGCTCAACCTGTCGCAGGCTTCCAAACTGGGCATATCCTATCGCTCGGCGATCAGCTATGACACAAAGGGCAACATCAATGTCTCCGGGCCCAACGCGGCAACCAATGCAGCCCTCTCCAGTGGCGCCAACGCCAGCTTGAAATTGCCGGACTTCTTCGTTTTGAGTGCCACCCATCAATGGTCCGATAAGTGGACAGCACTGGGTGACCTGTCCTGGACCGGCTGGAGCACCATTCCCAAGCTTGATGTATTTCGCGCCTCCGGGGTCTCAGCCCAGACCCTGGATACGGACTTTCGCGACACCTGGCGGGTAGCCCTGGGTGCCAACTACCAGTACAACGAGTCCATGAAACTGAAGTTTGGAATCGCATACGACCAGACCCCGGTGAGGGGCGATGCCACGCGGATGGTCTCATTGCCGGACAACGACCGCACGTGGCTGTCTCTGGGCGGGCAGTGGGCGCCAGCGAAAGGGTCTACCTTTGATCTGGGCCTTACCTATCTGTACATCCCTGACTCCAGCATTGACAACAACCAGGCAGCCCAGGGACGCGGCCGCGTGGTGGGCAATTGCGCTAATAACGCCTTGATTTTGGGCGCCCAATACTCCCGCGCATTCTGACCGACAGTTCTCTTGGCATTGCCCCACTACACCACGGCTGCAGTGGGGCAATCAAACCGCCGGGGCTTACCCGGCGGACCAAGCGCTTAAAGCCATCCGGCCCGTGCCATTTGCACACTCATCGCTTGCGCAATCAACTGGTGAAGCTTGGGCGATGGGTGAAAATTGTCCGAGAAATAGTAGCCCTTCCACCATTCCCCGGGCGTTGCGCCCAGCGGCACATTGGCTGACATGCTTGCCGTGTTGCATGCTGCCACCGTGGGTGCAAAGTACAAACTGGGCTGTCCGGTCAGCGGGTCAACCCCGCCGCTCACCCGCGGACAGGCCGGGGTAGTTACATTGGTTATGACGAATTGGGCAGGGTCATCATAGATACGATTGGCTTCGGTGAAGAAGTCAAAAACCATGGCCCGGGTATTTGCCAGACTCTGCACCAGGGTGGTGTTGAAGGTCTGAATCCATGCCAAGGCGGTCGCCTGGGCTGCATCGCGCCGGGCAGTTCCGGATGCTTGCGCAACACTGGCCAAAATCGCCTGGACCCGGGGTGTCTTGGTGAAGTCACTGGAGTTCACCACCACGACCTTGCCAACACCCCGGGATATCACGTTGGTATTGACCGACGCCACCAAAGCCTGTGCCAGCGCCTGCGCATAGGCATTGCCGGCTGCAGCCAGGCTGGCTGGCGTGGTGCTGCCCAGCAAGGGAGACAACGTGGATGCCGGCAGCAAGGTCGCCAGGGCTGTCTGGTATGCCGCAAGGCCGGAGGGCGTACCCGCATTGAGGTAGGCGCCAAAAATGTCTAGCAGGTCATTGGAGCCACCGTCAATGATCGCCATGTCGCTGGGCTGAAGCGAAGCCGAACCAGCCGCCAATTGAAATGGAATGGAGAAGGGAATCGCAATGCCGGGCGCCTCGGTGTTGGTCAGATTGTTGACCCTTCCACCGCTTACCGCATAGTTGGTGCAGGCGGCATTGGCCCTGAAGGTACCGTTCGTATACGCATAGTAGGAACACAATTGGCCGACTCCAAAATTGGCCGCGATGCGTTCCGGGAAAATCAAAAACGGGTTGGCGGGGTCTGCGCTTTGGATCGTGACCTTGTAGCCAAAGGTACCGCTGTCTGCGACGCTGTCACCGAACACTTTGACCGAGCTGACAACCGAACGGGGCGTGGTGTCAGCGCCATCGCTGCTGCCTCCGCACCCCGCCAACGCCACCACAGCCCCGGCCGCAGCATATTTCCATCTTTCCATTTTGGACTCCTTGAATTGATCCGCCCTCGACCGCAAAGACCTGTGTTGAGTCGTCCAAAATTCGCAGCGGATGCAGCCGAGGGCCGAAAAGGTGCAACCACACTGAACCGAATCAGGATGCCCGCTTCACTCTAAGGCGGCGGGTTTCGGGTGACTTGACAATTCACAACCGCAAGTTGCAGACCCGCTGTCGGTCACTACTAGCCGCAGGTCAGCGGTCGCGGCGTGGGCTCGGCGGCGTATGCGGTCACCGCACACGGCTGGAACAGGGGTTTGGCTGGGACCGTCAGTATTTACCCCATGGCCCAAACTACAGTTCCACTCTATGATTAAGTGTTCAAAACGAACGGTCGTTCTATTTTATGGAGTCAGCAATGAAACAATGGAAATGGGCAGCGGTCGCAGCAAGCTGCGCGGTGGTCTTGGCGGGATGCGGCGGAGCCAGCGACGGTTCGGACACGACACCGAAAACCATTGCCCCATCCGTCAAGGTCTTTGGCGACAGCATCATGGACAGCGGCACGTTTGGCTACAAGTTCACGATCCAAAGCGCTGACAAGGCAAACCCTTTCCTGATCTTTCCTGAAGTGGTGGCGGCCAATTTCGGCGCTCCGAAACTGTGTGCGTTTTTTAACTTCACCGGCACGACCTTCGTACCCAATGCAGCCTGCAGCAGCTTTGCGGTGGGCGGCGGCCGGATCAACAACCTGACCAACGCATCGGCTCCCGGCAATGCGGTGCCGTTTTCGATCACTTACCAAATGTCCGTCGGCTCGGCCAGTCTGAGCCCGACCGACGTCGTCATCATCGACGGCGGCGGCAATGACCTTGCCGACCTGACCGGTGCCTACCTAACTGCAACAACCCCTGCCGGTGTGGCACGCTACATGGGCCTGCTCGGAACCTTGCTACCGGCGGCAACCGTGTCCACGATCATCGGCACGCCAAC